>JBDUUL010000010.1 GCA_039938515.1 Nitrososphaera sp.
GCGCTGAACTGGCTGCTTACGTTCTGGCTGCTGCTGATGCCGTATGCATGAAGTACGTACAGCTCGGCAGAGCTTCCTGCAGCATAGCTGATGGTGCCGGTATAGACAGAGTCGGTTGGTGCAAGGACGGTTGCAAAGCCGGTAGAGTTACTGGCTATGGTGCCCTGCTGGACCAGAGGGCTGGACGACGTTGCGACCGCGACATGCGTTGCATTTAGGGCCTGATTGCTGCCGGTGACGCCCTGGCTGGCTAATCCGGTGGCCGTGACGTTTGACAGGCCAGGATTAGACCCCGAGGCTGACTGGTTAGACGCGCCTGAGTACCAGACCACGTTGTAAGTGATAGGTGCGGCCGGATTCCTCCAAGTGCTCCATAGCACTGCTTGGGCGCTGTCTGAGGAATCGAGTCCGCTAAATCCTGCGCTTGGAATCGCAAGGCTCGCGTTCTTGTCTGCGTTAGGGCCAAAGCCGGGAACGCACTCGTCGTGGTTAAACCTGCCAAGGGCTGTCGTCGTCAAAAACGCGCTGCCATTCTGAGTGTTGCCTGACAGGCTCTGGTTTGCAGCATGCAGCGTGTAACTTATGGTATAGCCCGCGTTGTTCTCTGCCCTGAAGGACAGCCCGGGGTTTGCAATCGGGTCAAAGGTCATTGTCCCGTTATTGATGGTCATAGAGGTGAACCGTGTGAGGTAAATATTTTCGCATGAGCCGGGATTTGCGCCCATGCCGGAAGCCGTTTTGGCAATAGATATGGAGCTGGCAAGAACGTATGAAGACATGGCAAGGGAGGCAACGGCAACTGCCAACAATGGGGCCCGTCGCCTCAGGCTTTTGGTACTGAACCCGGTCACGTACCCTGAATGTTCATGGCGTATTTACTGGTTGCCTCTTCATTTTCCGAGATTTGGACGATAAGAAAGAGGAGGTAGCGCGTCTTCTTGATGCTACGCCGGATGAAAAGAACCCGTCTGAACCTGCAGCCTTTAAAGGGAGGCGCGTTTTTAAAACGGCGGTGGACAGCAAGCACTCGTTTACGGGGAAAAAGATCGACCCGCCCTCCATTATCCCTGACATGACGGTGTCGCAGCTAATCGGGTTCTATGGTTCCACCGGATATAACGCGAGGCGTCTGGCAGAAGCTGCCTACACTCTAAAAGAAATGATCGACACAAATTCCACTGTGTGTCTTACCCTTGCCGGAGCAATGACTCCAATCGGCCTTGGCAAGACAATATCTGCAATGATAGAGGCCGGCTTTGTCGACTGGATAGTGTCGACGGGCGCTAACATTTACCACGATCTCCACTTTGCATATGACCTGCCCGTAAGGCAGGGGCACTTTGACGTTGACGACGACACGCTTTATGCCAAGCAGATTGTCAGGATTTACGACGTCTACATCAAGGAGCTAGGCACCCTTCAGGCGCAGGACCTGATAGTGCAGCAGGAGATCAAGAGGTACGAAAGCCAGCTTCCTGCAAACATATCCACGGCGGACATCGCCTACTACCTCGGCAAGGCTGCAAAGGAAAACTCCAGGTACCCTGACAAGTCCTTCGTGGTCAAGGCGTACGAGTGCAATGTTCCAATCTACAGCCCAGCGATTAGCGACTCGTCGATAGGCCTCAACATGCTTCCACTGCTTTTTGAAGGAACAGGGGTGCTCCCAAATGTGATACTCGACGTAGCCGAGTCTGCCGCAATTCTCTGGAAGAGCGAGCGCTCGGGCGGACTGGAACTTGGGGGCGGGGTTCCCAAGAACTTTTTCCAGCAGACCGGTCCCGCGCTTTACCAAATCCTAAAACTCAAGGAAGGCGGGCAGGACTATATCATACAGCTGACTGACGCACGGCCGGACACCGGCGGGCTGTCGGGGGCCACCCTTCAGGAAGGCAAAAGCTGGGGCAAGATCAAGACCTCACACAAGGATAACGTCATAGTCTACGGCGACTCGTCGGTGTACTTTCCACTCCTGTGTTCATATGCCCTGAGCGAGTGCAGGCCTAGAAGGCAAAAAGAGCTTTACAAAAGGAAGTCGGAGTGGATGAGCGAGATGCGCGAAATCTATCTGAAGAACAAAAAGAAAGCGAGATGATGTCCCAAGCGCGCTCAGACCTGGGCCTCGGCCTTTGCGTGCCATTTCCCGGACCTCGACTCAAGCTCCAGCTGGCCCACGACCTTGCCAGCTGAGTAGACCTTGGCATATTCCACCCCTCCGCCAAAGAATGCAGAAATCAAGTCACGCTGCTCGTGAAATCCTGCTTCGATCACCTTGGATTTTGTCTTGAAACTCGCCTTTTTCATAATCGTCCTGGCAACAGACCAGTCGCCCTTCCACGCCATTACCTGGAACTTGCCAAACCTGATCGTCTGGATGTGGTAATCGGCAAGTTCCGCTTCGAACTTTTGGTTGTTGCGCTTCGCATACTCGTTTATCCACTGCACGACCTCCTCCGCCTTGCCATGCTCTATGGCGAAATTGTCCGCCTTGGCCATAAGCCCGTAACTACATTGGCGGCCCGACTATTACTATTTTATGCGCAAGTACGCAGGGGGCTAATTGCGCGGGACAAACTCATGAAAACTTTCTCTCAAATTGATTTATGCTTTTTCGACCGTCCTGTTGCATGGACCAAGGAGAACCCGGACTTGACTATAACGACCCGAACCTCAACCCGCTCACCTGCGACATTTGCAGCGAAATGTTCGATAGCCTGGATAAACTGGGCGAGCACCAAAAAATCGCGCATGACATGTAGCCTCGGTAAAAAGTAGATAAATAACAGGCAAGCTGTCGCTGTTGTGCGCGCCTTTATCGCCGTGGACGCGGTGGCGGCCACCGAGCTTGCCTCACTTCAGCGCCAGCTGCTGACGGAATCCGGCTGGACGGCAGCAGATGTCAAGGCAGTGGAGCCGGCGAACTTTCATTTTACCCTGATTTTTCTTGGCGAAATAACCGAAGCCGATGTGGCAAACATCTCAAAGGCACTCTCGGAAATCCGCTTTGAATCCTTTCCTGTTTCATACACTGGAGTCGGAGCGTTTCCGAGGCCCGAAACAGCAAGGGTAATCTGGGTTGGTGTCGATCCGCAGGCAGAGAGACGCCTGGATGCGCTGGCCGCCGAGGTGGCGGCAAAGATGCGCGGACTTGGATTCCAGCAGGACAAGCCCTTTTCTGCCCATCTCACCCTTTTTAGGGCAAGGGACCGCCCGCTGAAAGCCAGGGATGTCCTGGCGAAATTCCACTCTCTGTCTCTGGAGGGTCCAAACCAGATTGTCCACAGCCTGCATTTGAAAAGGAGCGAATTGAGGCCTGCCGGCCCGGTCTATTCTAACGTTTATACCGTAGGTTCGTCAGCTGCGATGTGACCGAGAACTTGGCTGATATCGACCGCGTAATCCAGTCCGCCGCAAGGCTGTGCGAACCGACGCCGGCAGAGTCGGCCAAAATTGCCCGCGTCGCCGACAGGGCACTGACGCTTGTGAAACAGACAGTCAGCGGCCTGGCTGAAGTCGAGGATGTGGAGCCCGGAGGCTCATATGCAAAGGGAACCTGGCTTCACGGGGGTGCTGATGTCGATATCTTTGTGAAATTCAATCGGTCGGTACCTGTTGAAAAGTTTGAGAAGACCGGCAAGGAAATAGGCCTTTCCGCCCTGCGGGACCATGAGCCTGTACTCCGCTACTCCGACCACCCCTACGTAGAGGCGGCAATCAGCGGTGTCAGGGTAAACGTCGTGCCCTGCTATAACGTGGGAAAGGGAGGCTGGCAGAGCGCGGCTGACCGGTCCGTCTTTCACACAAGATACGTTAACGAGCGTTTTGACGACAAAATGCGCTCAGAGGTGAGGCTCCTGAAGCGCTTCCTCAAGACCGTCGGCATTTACGGTGCAGAAATCTCTACGTCCGGCTTTAGCGGTTATGTATGCGAGGTGCTCGTCTTGCGGTACCACGCCTTTAAGGAAGTGCTTGAAATGGCCGCGGAAATGCAGGACCTGCACGTCGTCGCGATAGAGGATTTTGACACCGACATCGTAAAGGGATTCCCCGGACCGCTTATCGTAATCGACCCTGTTGACCCGCGGAGAAACCTCGGAACCGCCATTTCCCCAGAGAGTGTCGCCAAGTTTGTCCTTGCGGCCAGGTCGTTTCTTGCCAAGCCATCGGCACATTTTTTTTCTGGAAAAGACCCGCCAGGGGCGAGCAGGGATCCGGCCGGACTGTACAGCTCTGTACTCGTGGTCGAGTTTTCTCACAAGAAGCGCCCACCAGACATTGTCTGGGGACAATTGAAAAGAGGTGCAAACGCGGTTGCAAAGCAGCTAGAAATTGCAGGCTTTTCAGTCGTCAGATACGACTGCACAACCGACGAGAATAGCTCCGCCGCTTTTGTGTTCCTTCTTGAATCGCTCGAGCTCCCGCAGAAGGTCAAAAGGAAGGGGCCGGAGGTATTTCGAAAGTCTGATTCAGAGCGCTTTATCGACAGCGCACTTCGGACGAGCAAGAAAAAGCGTCCGTACCTTTTATGGGCAGACAGGGACATGCGGCTTGCCGTCCTCTCTGACAGAAAGGCGACTGACGCCCGGAAATTCGTAAATTCTCTGCTTGCGACTCCCGAGAGTGCAGGAGTCCCGCGGGAACTGTTTGACTCTGAGCGCAAGTTCCGAATTTATAGTGGTAGCGAGCGATCACGCCTATCGCCAGTTGTCCAAAATGCAATCGGAAGGCTCACAACTATCGAGAGACTCCTTTTCGGAGATTGACATTTCGTCTCCCCTGTGCAAGCCTATACTGGCGTACCCAGGACATGATGCCTCTGACATTTCAGGCAGAATCTCAGAGCTGAAATCCCTGGGCGTCAGGTCGCTGGTTTCCGGCGGCAGGACTTCGATAGGGAGATTCAGGGTCTGTGGCAAGGGATGCGTCGGCCTCGTTGTCATGGCGGTAGTGCAGTCTGGACCTGAAAGCGCCGTCTGCGCGCTCAAGGTGCGTCGCACCGACGCCGACAGGATTAACATGCATGACGAGGCGCGCCTGCACGGCATCGCAAACGCTGCATGTGTGGGCCCGCAGCTCCGCGGCTGCACTGATAATTTTTTGCTCATGGATTTTGTGAAGGGTTCCACGATAATGGAATGGTCACAGGGCACGGTCAAGCCCGATAGTGCACGCCGGATAGCAAAGTCAATTTTGGTGCAGTGCCGCAAGCTGGACAAGGCGGGCATCGACCATGGCGAGCTATCCCGGCTCGACCGGCACGTGATAATCCCCACGCAAAGTGCCGGCACCGACCATGTAGAGCCCGTAATAATCGACTTTGAGAGCTCCAGTACTGTCCGAAGGCCCGCGAACGTCAGCGCTGCGGCCCAGGCGCTCTTCGTCGGCGGCAGGCAATTTATCAGGAAGAAAATGTCGCCCCATGCAAGCAAAAGGCTTGATGACGCAAGGACTCAAGAGGCGATTGCCGCCATCAGAGCCTACAAGAAGGACCTGACTGACGAGAACTTTGAAAGGGTGCTTGACGTCCTGCTTGGTGGGACGCAGGACGCATGCGCTCCCAGCTAGCTTTTAATCTAGAATACGTGGTATTTCAAACGATGACGGACCCTTTGATAGAGATCCGAAAACTGCGGGACATAAAGCTCCGCGGCGGGATTCTGCTTGATGGCTTTCCAAGCGTAGGCCTGGCAAATGCCATTGCGTCTGAGTGCCTGATACATTCCATGAACACAGAGCTTGTGGGAGTGCTTGACTCCCCTGCGTTTCCTCCGCTGTCCGTCATCCGGGCTTCGCGGCCGAACTTCCCCGCCAGAATTTACGCCAACGATTCGTCAAACCTTGCCTTTTTCGTATCGGAGCTTAGCCTCGACCCTTCGCTATACCGCCCTGTTGCCTCTACAATGATTCACTGGGCACAGGCCGCAGGCTGCGAGCTTTTGATAAGCGCTGCAGGCATACCTTACGAGACTGCAGAAGAGTCCGCCGAATCTACGCCTGAAGTATACGCCACCGCCAGCACTCCTCGCGCTGCAAAAAGATTCGAGCAGGCCGGCATCAAGACGCTGGGCAGCGGGTCTGTTGTCGGTATCCCTGCTATCCTTCTAAACGAAGGCATATGGCGAAAAATCGACGTCATCGTGCTTCTCGTAAGGGTGCTCAAGGACGCGCCTGACTTTCGAGCAGGCGCCGCAATTGCGGAGGCGATTACGAAACTCGTCCCAGGCACATCCTGCGACATCGGAGCCCTTTTGCAGGAGGCCGGCGTGACTGAAAAGACACTCCGGCAGCTCAGAAGCGAGCAGCAGTCGAACAGTGCGATGCGGCAGCAAGAGATGTATGGCTAACGGTACGCGCACCGCACGCACAGGCTCTCAGACGCGTGCCTCTCGCCATTCGCTGCGAGAAAGAGAAGGCATCGCCGCGTCGCGCCATCTCTGCGCCTGCGACCCTGCACTGGCCCGGATTATCGGCCAGGTTGGAGCATGCACTATAAGGTCCGAGCCCGATGCCTTCATGTCGCTGGTGAGGGCAATAGTTTACCAGCAGCTGGCAGGAAGCGCCGCAGATGCGATTTTTGGTCGCTTTTTGAATTTGTACGGCAAAGACACATTTCCCCGGCCGGCGCAAATCCTTGCGACCGATGTCTCGGCCCTGAGGTCAACGGGTCTTTCTGCAAGAAAAATAGAGTACATATGCGATCTTGCAGCGCATGTCTCGGACGGCCGGCTCGACCTCGCTTCGCTATCGTCGCTTCCAGACGAGGAAATAATTGAGAAGCTCACATGCGTAAAGGGGATTGGCAGGTGGACGGCTGAAATGTTTTTGATATTCTGTCTTGGCAGGCCCGACGTGCTGCCTGTTGGTGACCTCGGGTTCCGGCGAGCGATAAAAATCCATTATGGGCTTGAGGAGCTGCCGACGCCAGAAGTGGCAAGAAAAATAGCGGAACCCTGGAAGCCGTACTCCAGCATCGCGACGTGGTACCTCTGGAAGTCCCTTGAAAAATTCAAGGGGATCGGCTGAAACCCTACGCCTTCTTCTGCCTGAGGTCTTTGACTCTTCCGCGGCCAGTCTTTCTCGGAGAGATGTTGCCTACCTTGCGGCCCGGAGGAGTTGTCCTGCCGACCGACGACTGGCGACCAATGTGCTGGTGCCTGCCACCTCCGTGGGGGTGATAGACAGCTGCCTGGGCTATACCCCTTACCGTCGGGTAAAGCCTGCCGTGGGCCTGCATGTATTTTGCTCTGTTTCCGGCCTTGAGAAACGGCTTTTCCTTCCTGCCGCCTCCTGCTACGATCCCGACCATCGCCCTGCATTTCTGGTTGAGAACCAAAAACTTGCCCGACGGGAACTTTATCGTAACGCCCTCGGTCCCGTGAGCAAACACGGTCGCTCCGGAGCCTGCAGCCTTTGTAAGCTTGCCGCCATCGCCGGCGTTCTTTTCGATGTTGCAGACCATCGTGCCGTCGGGAATTGATTCGAGCAAAAGTATGTTGCCCGCCGTGGCTTTGGCGCCGGCCCCGACCTCTATGGTCTTTCCAACGACAGTGCCCTCTGGTGCCGGCACGTAAGAGTACTTGCCGTCATCAAAGCGAACCTTGGCCAGCGGCGCGTCGCGGCCTCGTTCATGAACAATGTCAAGCACGGTACCGGAGTGATGCTCTTCAAGTTTGAAATTCGGATACTTGGCCGGTGCTATCTTGCCAACTATAATAGCGCGAAACTGTTTACCTGCATGGCCGCGTCGGCGAACCAGCGTCCTCTTACCCATTTAGTTTTCAGAAATTGACCTTCCAGAAGGTGATTTTAAGCTTGTGTTGCCTGCCCTGAAATTCCGCATGCCCATCCTATATACTAGGAATATTATCAGGTGTGGTATTCGGCTGCCCTTATGAGCGAAATTATGCCAGTCAAGCTATAGTGCAGCAATTTTCCTTTCCTAAAGGTAAGTCAGAAAATCGAAAGGAGCCTGCCGAGGTTGTTCTTGTTGTAAATCCGAATTCAGCGAGTGGCAAGACCGGCAAGAACTGGGACACGCTATTTTCCGAAATCAGAAAGATTCTCGGCTCAGAAGTCGACTTTGCGTTCACCGCCAAGCCCGGGGACGGCACGACGATTACGAGAAACCTCATCCGACAGGGCGTAAAGCGCATAATCCCAATCGGAGGCGATGGCACCATCAACGAGGTTGCAAACGGCTTTTTCGAAGAGCAGGTTGGCATTAGAAACAGTTCGGACAAGCTCAAGCCGATAAACCCCGACGCCGCGATGGGAGTGGTTCCAAGCGGCACAAGAAATGTTCTGGCCAGGTCCCTTGGCCTAAATTCCGACCTTCTGGAATGCTTTGGCTGCTTTGTGCACGGCAAGCCAACAAAGATAGATGTTGTTGCCGTGTCTGCGACAAATCCCTCGTCGGGAGAATTGAATCCCGCCAGAATATTCCTTAACGCAGCGGAAATGGGGATCGCCGGGGAACTTGTGGACAGGTCAAAAAAAGTCCGGGGTACATTAAACAGCAGGCTAATTTCCACCATTACGGCAGCTGTGGCGACCGTCCCAAGCTACGAGAGCAACCTGTGCGATATAGACCTGGACAATGGAAGGGAAAGATTGCTGGCCAAAATGACTCTGGGAATAGTTGCAAACGGCAAGTACCTGGGCGGGGGATTCAAGGCCGCGCCGCTGGCGGATGTTTACGACGGCCTCTTTGACCTTGTGGTTCTCAAGGATTCGGGAAGCTTCAAGATACTCGACGAGCTCGTAAAAATGAAGTCGGGCGATTACCGTAACGAAGGCGACATCATTTACCTGCAGGGCAAGGACGCGTTGGTACGCTCGAAAGAGCGGGACGTGACTGTCACTATCGACGGCGAGCCGGCGGGCATCCTCCCTGCTGAATTTAGCGTGCATGAGGGCTCGCTCTCTGTGGTCCTCTAGGCCCATCCTTTTCTTGCCGCCGACATCATATTTTGCGGTAGAAATGGATAATTCCACAAAAAATATATGATTTGAATTGACCCTTTTCCTTCATATAATGAGAAAGTCCGCCAGTCGTGGCCGCGCAACCCAAAAGGGCGTCTCCGCTCCAAAGGCTAACCCTAGATGGGGAAGGGAGGAGGAAACCGAGGTTTTTGCAAAACGTGTCAAGCTTTTCAGACAGGGTAAGCTCTCAAGCGACGATTTCAGACGTTTCAGGCTTCAGCATGGCGCTTACGGCTCGCGCCTTCACATGGATTACAGCATGATAAGAATCAAGGTCCCAGGCGGCGAAATGACGCCTGAGCAGGTGGAAAAGATAGCCTCCCTCTCTGAGGCCTTTTCGATAGGCTCTGCCCACGTCTCGACGCGGCAGAACATCCAGCTGCACTGGGTCCAGTTAGAAGACGTAAGCGAGGTCATGAGGGGCCTAGTCGAAGTCGGGCTCACAACCCGTGAGGCATGTGGCAACACTGTCAGAAACGTCATGTGCAGCCACTTTGCGGGCGTGTGCCAGGACGAGGCATTCGACTCTACGCCCTACTCCAAGGCGATTGCCCGGTTCTTTTTGAGAAACCCGATGAGCCAGAACCTGCCCCGCAAGTTCAAGATCAACTTTTCGTGCTGCGACAAGCACGGCCTTGAGCGGATCGCAGACATCGGACTTGTCCCGGCTACAAGGGAGAAGAAGGACGAGGATGGCAACACCGTAGTAGAAAGGGGCTTCAAGACATATCTAGGGGGCGGCCTGGGCGCTGCGTCATTTATCGGACACCTGCTTGAGGACTTTACCCCCGAAGACAAGCTTCTCGCAACCTGCATGGCAACCGTGAGGCTCTTTGACAGGCACGGAAACCGGGAGAACATGGCCCGAAACCGCATGCGCTACCTGGTGCATGAGATGGGCTGGGAAGTATTTCAGAAAATGGCGCTCAAGGAAAGGGCGGTCGTGGAAATGACCACCGCTACGTCGACTGCACGGATGTTTGACGTAAAGGCAGAGGAGGACACAAGGCAGCTCCCAAAGGCGCCCCTGATGGCAAGACTTCCAATGCTAAACGAGCAGGTGAACAAGGAAAGTCCAGCCTACGAGAGGTGGCTGCACTCAAACGTGGTTCCTCAAAAACAGCAGGACTACTTTACTGTGTTCATAACCCTGGGCGCCGGGGACATTACCGCAAGCCAGCTCAGGGTCCTTGCCTCGGTAATACGCGAATATTCAGTGGAAGGGTCCGCCCGCAACACCCCACAGCAGAACTTTGCGCTCAGGTACGTCAGGGGTACTGAGCTTCGCGACATGTACGAGAAGCTCTCGTCGGCCGGGCTTGCTAACCCCGGTGCACTCACCATCGCATCTGCCGTAGGCTGCTCCGGCACCACGTCTTGCAACCTCGCGATAACAAACTCCCATAGGCTTGCAAAGGAAGTGCAGCGCAGGTTCCTGGAGCTTGGGCTCGACACGGACGACTCCCTTCGCGACTCTACCATCAAGGTAAGCGGATGTCCGAACTCGTGTGGCCAGCACGAAATTGCAACAATCGGGTTTTTCGGCGGCGCAACCAGGACAAACAATTCCATGACGCCCACGTACACGATGCTCTTTGGAGGCAGCGGAGGCGAGCTGGGCAAGGCAGTCATGAGGGTTCCTGCCAAGCGTGTCATAGACACAATTCTCAAGATAATTGAAATCTACCGAAAGGAGCGATCCTCTGAGAGCCAGACGCTTCGCGAATGGGTAAGCAGCCTTGCAAAGGGCACGGCCTCCGGCTCAAACGCGACGGTCAGGAACCTGGAAGAAATGAAGGCCGCGCTAGCCCAGGTTACGCAGCTCCCAACGCCGGAGCAGGACCCGGATGCGTACCGCGACTATGGTAGCGACTCGAGGTTCAGCGCCAAGACTGCCAGAGGAGAATGCGCTGCTTGAGCACTGCTAGGGCAAAGAGCAGGGCAAGAACAGAACCGCTGGCAAAAAAAGATCGCAAGGAGCAGGTCGCCAGGCTTCCGATTATCTGCGACGCAGACACCCTGAGATCGCTCATTAGAAAAAAAGCCGTCCGCGTAGTTGACGTGCGAAAGGCGGAGGATTACGCAAAGGGACACATCTCGACCGCAGTGTCGCTGCCGCTTGCCCGGGTCTTGGAGAACGACACTCCAGAAAAAACAGTGGAAATCCTGCGCGAAATTGGAGTCACGGAATCAATGCCCGTCGTGGTTTATGACGATACCTTTGGCGCGCTTGCGGCCCGAGTAGCCTGGACCTTCCAGTACGTCGGACACGAGAATACCGCGCTTCTTGAAATGACTTTTAGCAAGTGGAAAGAGCTTGGCCTGGAGACTGAAAAGCAGCCACGCACATTTGCGCGGACCATCCACGGGCTAAAGCTCAACAAGTCGATTTATGCGGACGCGCCGTACGTCGAGTCGGCCAAATCTCAGAACGACAAGGTAGTCGTGGATTCCAGGGAAAGGCTGAACTTTTTGACGGAGCACATCCCCGGCGCAAGGAACATACCCTATACAATGCTCGGATCCGACGGCAGCATTCTGCGCAATCCGGACGAACTGAAGCGGTTCATGGAAAACCGCGGAATTTCTGGGCAGTCGGAGATTATCACCTACTGCGGAAGCGTGGGCACGCTCTCGGGGCTCGCATATTATGCCCTGAAGCTTGCAGGCTACAACAACGTCAAGCTGTATCCAAAATCATTCAAGGAATGGAAGTCCCTTGGCAAGCCAAGGGAAGAGTTCAAAGACGCCAACTACTGGGATTTGTCTGCGGAATAGGCTTGTCATTTCGGCACTCTACCGGAGCCCTGATTGCATAACCTTGGGCAGGAGGCTGATTGTCTGCCTTACGGGGATGCCCGGAGCAGGCAAGTCAACGGTCGCGACGTTCCTTAAGGAAAAGGGCTTTGAAAGTCTTACAATGGGCGACGCGGTCCGTGACGAGGCAAGGTCGCAGGGCCTTGAACCTACCGATGCCAACCTCGGAAGACTGATGCTGCAGCTGCGAGAAAAGTATGGTCAGGGTGCCGTGGCGAACCTGATTCTAAAAAGGCTTGAAGAAGCGGCGCCCGGCAGGTCTGGCCGCAACATCGTCATTGACGGCGTGAGGAGCGTCGCCGAAGTGGAGGTGCTGAGAAGAGCCGGCCTTGTCAGGCTGCTTGCTATCCACGCATCGCAGGACATCCGCTTCCAGCACCTTCGTGTGAGAGGCCGCTCGGATGCCCCTGCGACTGCCTCCGAGTTTGCGGGAAGGGATCAGCGCGAGCTTTCGGTCGGCATCAGCGAGGCAATCGCACTTGCGGACGAATCGCTGTCAAATAACGAGCTGACGCTTGAGCAGCTAAAGAAGCGTGCGTGCGAGATAGTGGACGAGTGGCTTTCAGAGGCGGAAAAGTCATGAAAAAGCCTGCAATAGTGTCGCCAGTCGAAGTAAAGGTCGAGGCGACTGTCAACCCTTCCGAAGACTCGCAAAAAGTAATTGGCGCGATAACAAACGTGGTTGGTAGGTGCTCGCCGGAATTTCGCTATGGTAGCAGGGTCGTTGGAAGGGCAACGGGCCTCGAGTCACTTGCAAACATTTACGAGCAGGTCAGGTCGAGGTCAGCGATGGGAGTGCTCCGCAGGATGCTCGTCGACAACAGGGCGGGTCAGAGCACCTGGTTTCTGCTCAACAAGCAGGCCGCAACGGCCGGCATTGCCGTGATAATTGAAGACGACCAGGAATCACCTCTGGGCCCTATCCGCGTTACGATAGACTGCGAGGAGCTTGACAGTGTCGTTGACTGGCTGGTTCCTTCTGACGAAGACCGCGAATGGCACTAGCAGACGGCCCACTTGAGATAATGCCTCCGGAAATCCGCCCCGAAAAGCAGCTACAAAGCTTTTAAACCCCTTTTTTCTGTACGACCTGCAATGGAAGCATATTGCGTCAAGTGCAAAGCAAAGAGGAACATGAAAGACGAAAAGAAAGTAACAATGAAAAACGGCAAGCCTGCCACACAAGGAATCTGCACTGTCTGCGGAACCAAGATGTTCAAGATTGGCGGCTAAGCCGAGGCAGCCCGTTTCCTTCTCACTCATTTTCGTTTCACCGTCCGTGCGGGTCAAGGCATAATACCCGCAACGGATAATGTTTTGCTGCAACCTCTCCGTGATAAAGATAAAAAACCTCACCAAGCAATTTGGGCGGATTACCGCCGTCGACAACCTGTCGCTTGAAATTGACGACAGCGAGGTTTTTGGACTGCTCGGTTCCAACGGCGCGGGCAAGACCACGACGATTCACATGCTTGCAACACTCCTAAAGCCGACCTCGGGAACCGCAACGGTAAACGGATTTGATATCATAGCCGAGCCTTCGAAGGTTCGCTCAAGCATCGGGATTGTCTTTCAGGCGCCAAGCAGTGACGACATGCTCACAGGAGAGGAGAACCTTCATCTTCACGCGCTGCTATACGGCGTTCCCCGTAACCAGAGAAAAGACAGGATCTCGTCGGTGCTCGAACTAGTCGGCCTCACTGACAGGCGGGACGACCAGGTCAAGACCTACTCTGGCGGAATGAGGAGGCGGCTTGAGATCGCCCGCGGGCTATTGCACCGGCCGAAGGTCATGTTTCTTGACGAGCCGACTCTCGGGCTTGACCCGGCAAGCCGCGAGACGATGTGGAAGTACGTAAAGCGGCTTGTGATTGATGAAAAGGTGACGATAATTCTCACAACTCACTACATGGAAGAGGCTGACATGCTCTGCAACAGGATCGCAATTATCGACAAGGGCAAAATAGTCGCGCTGGATACGCCTGCCGGGCTCAAAGCTGGACTTGGAGGAGACATTATCAAGATCAAGACAGGCGACGGATGGGGCCCGGAGAAAATCGCACAGCAGTTCAGTTTTGTCCGCAAGGCCGAGCGCGCCGACGGATACGTAGTGCTGGCGGTGGAAAATGCCAAGAAGGATCTGCCGATTCTCCTGCAGCACGTCGAGGCCGAGTCGGCCGAGTTCTCAAGCCCCAGCCTCAACGACGTTTTCATAAGGCTTACCGGCAGACACATAAAGGAAGAGGCGGAAGGAGGCTTTACAGAGAGATTTGCAAAGTACGATTAGTCTCGAAGGCGAGCTCTCAAAGGTCTATGCGATATGGCTGCGGGAATTCAAGGTTTTCCTGCGCGAAAAAAGCAGGCTGGTAGCCTCGACTTTTACGCCGATACTCTGGCTCTTTGTCATTGGCTCCGGCTTTGGCTCTGCAAATCCCACGACGATACCCGGCGTGAGCTACCAGGAGTTCATTTTTCCCGGCATCATTTGCATGTCGATAATCTTCAGCTCCGTCTTTTACGGCTCGTACATAATCTGGGACCGCAAGTTTGACTTTCTAAAGAGCGTGATGGTCGCGCCTGTAAGCAGGGGAGCGGTGTTTGTGGGAAAGACTCTTGGCGGCATGACAAACTCGCTGATCCAGTCTGCCATACTGCTTGCGATAGGCGCCGCAATAGGGATAGGCTTTACCCCGCTTTCAATCGTCCAGACCTTTGCCATAGTGCTTCTCCTCTCATTCGGTCTGACCTCGCTTGGCCTTGCGCTTGGAAGCTACATGTACAGCCTGGAGGGCTTTCAAATGATAGTCAGCTTTGTCGTGTTTCCCCTGTTCTTTCTCAGCGGCGCGCTGTTTCCACTCGACCATCTGCCGGCCTGGCTGCGGGTCCTGACGGCCATCGATCCGGCCACTTACGGAGTCAGCGCAATGAGGGAGGCCATCCTCAACAGCGGAGTGCAGGATCTGGCCGTCAACACGGCCATTCTGGCGGCATACACTGCCGCCCTTGGGCTCTTTGGTACGTATTCCTTCAGCCGCATGAAGGCGGTCTAGCGTGCAAAGTGGTCGTAACCTTTCCGCTCGATTGCCTTGCCTCTGTAGAGAACTTTGCCTGAGCCCTCGACCACTTTTCCGATTTGAATCAGCCTGACCTTGCTGGCCTTTGCCGCCCGAATTGCCGCGGAAATCCGGTTCTTTGGAATGGTGCAGACTATTTCGTATTCCTCTCCACCAAACAGCGCAAGGCCTTCGGGGTCATAGCCATTTTCTCTTGCAAACTCGCCAAGGCCGCGCTCAGCTGGCATGGACTCGATCACGATGTCGGCCCTGCTCTGCGAAGCAATAGTGTAGAGCGAAATAGCAAGCCCGTCGCTTGAATCCATTGACGCGGAAAAATACCTGGACAGTCCAAGCCCGAACTTTATTGCCGGCTCCGGCCTAAGGACAGAGCGCACCGCCTTTTTTTCGAATTGCTTGGCAGCCCGTGCACCGTGCAAAAGTATCTTCAGGCCGGCGGACTGCAGGCCGAAGGTTCCTGACACCGCGACGGCATCGCCCGGCATTGCGCCATTGCGTTTTGGAATAGACGCGGGTGCGATTCCTATCATGCTGCAGTCAATCACCGTTTCATTGGAGATGCTGTTTGTATCTCCTCCGATTATGCTGACGCCAAATTCCCGGGAGGCACCTGCAAAACCCTTTGCCAGCCCCGCGACGTAACTTGGCGTGACGTCTGAAGGAAGCGCAAGCGCGACCATCGCCGCAAGCGGCCTTATGCCCTTTGACGCAAAATCGCTGACGCAGGCGACGATGCTTTTTCGCGCAGTCTGCTCGGGGGTCATGGTCGGCGGAACGTCGGTGCTGGCGACAAGCATGTCGCACTTTAGTGCAATCCTGCCTCCTGACTGGAGCCGTCCAAGATTTGCAATGGCAACGTCATCGAGATCCGATATCTTGAGCTTCGAAGAGAAAATGCCGATTATCTCGGCTTCATTTAATCTGCTCATACACCTGAAGCACCTTCTGGCTTGCCCACTTGTAGAGAGAGTCCGCGCGCTCCGCACTTGACTCTGCCGAGACGCGGATGGCGTGCTCGGTGTTAGACGGCCTGACCAGAACCCATGAACTCTCGTCCATGATGGCCTTGACTCCGTCAATCGTTATCACTTCCGAAGCATCCCTGCCGAGGATCTCCGGCAGCTTTTCTATAACCCTGCCGTGCAGGGCGGAGTCTGCAGGAATTTTCGACCTTACCTGTGAGAACTGCGATGCAAACTTGAGTACCTGTTTGGCCCTGTCCCGCTCAAGAGTGGAAATCGTGGCTGCCGCGAGCAGCCCGTCGCGGCACATGTTAAAGCTGGGCATGATAAAGCCGGCGCTGCTGCCCTCGCCGCCTGCATCGGCGCCCTGCTTGAGCATTTCGTTTACGACGTTTGCCTCGCCGACCTTTGACTGGGTGATGGTCCCGCCGTGCTCCTTTACGTACCTGGCGATGGCGACGCTGGTATCAATGCTGGTGACAAACTTTTTCATCCCCATCTCTATCGTCCGTGCTATGCTCAAGAGAAGCGTGGCATCAGAGTTGAGCTTCTCGCCGGATTCGCTGACAACCACGAGCCGGTCAGCATCAAGATCCAGGGCAAAGCCCACGTCGAGCTTGTTTGAGGTCACAATTGCCCTGAGGTCTGACAGCTCGTCGACGGTGGGGTCCGGCCCGCGCGATGATATCCCCTGAATGCCGTTTACGCTGATGACGCGTTTTGATATCTTTTTGAAGAGGGCCTCAGAGTAGCCGCAGCCCGCTCCACCGCCAGAGTCAACCGCAACCGATACAGGCGATGACGAGCGCGATGAGAGCGTCAGCGATACAATGTCGTCAACATAGGTCGATTCTGCAGGATATTCCTTGCCAAAGACGGGCGGCACGGCTTCGCGCCTGGCGGCTTTTTGCATTGCCTCGAGTTCCGACTCGAACAGGCCCCTCCCACCGACTACGAACTTGAGGCCGTTCCACTCTAGCGGATTGTGGGATGCGGTGACTATGATTGCGGCACCTGTCTTGCGGGCTTCCCTAAACGCAGCCGGGGTGGGAGCGATGCCGAGATTGTAAACGTCTATTCCGCTCCCCATCAGCGCCGACCCGACCACTTCTGACAACACCCTGCCTGACGGGCGGGTATCTCGTGCGAGGGTACACTTGCCGGACTTTATCAGAGAAGAAAATGAATCTGAAAACTTGGTGACCTCGTGCAGGTTCAGGTCAGAGTCGCTGTAAATCCCCCTAACTCCGGAAATTGATACTTTCATGCCGCGGCTGTACGGTGTGAACTGCGATATTTATTCCAGCAGCAACGATTTATTAGACAGGCACCGACTTTAGTTTGCGTTTTGCCCTAGTAGCTCAGCCTGGCAGAGCGAAGGTTTCGTAAACCTTAGGTCGTGGGTCCGAATCCCACCTAGGGCTCTTAGGCCGTATTATCCGGGCGACCGACCTGCACGTCAAACTTCGGCGGGCAAGTCATTGTACTAAAGCCTTTATTTGAAACGCCGTGCATGTGCAATTAGCACTTGCGTGCCATCAACAAGTTTGTGCGACCATGTGCCTTTACGTCATTTCAAACCCGCTGGTTCAAGCCGGCGGTCTTTGCTTTTTAAAACTAGAACCCTCTTATGGTCGCAATGTTGACCGCGACTAGCATGCTAATTACGTCTCGACTAGCTATTTTGCAGCACATTCTTGCCATTGCTTTAATTAACATGCAGCGAATATGTTCTGCAATTGTCAAGTGCCTTACGGCTGCTCGTGGTTGAAGACGAGCCGGACATACTTTACCTAGTACAAAAGCACTTGCGCAAGAATGGCTTTGAACCAACGGGCTTTGTCAACCCACTAAAGGCGCTTGACGACTTTAAAGCCAGCCCAGCAAAATACGCTCTGGTACTAACTGACATTCGAATGCCTGGCATGAACGGCGTTGACTTGGCACACCACTTACTAGACATTAACCCAAACGTCAAGGTCATTTTGATGTCAGCGTACGAAGTACATGCAAAAGACCTTCAGGCAAAGTTGCCGGTTGTAACCTACGAAGATATAATTCGCAAACCGTTCAAGCTTGTTGAAATCTGCAATAGGGTAAGGCAACTTACAGGTGCAAACTAGTTTTCAAACCAGCACCAAGTCCGCAGGTTAGGCCGGTGGGCTTTAATTGCATAGCACTTCAAAGTCGTCATGCCTAGTCAGGCTGCTATGCATCGCCAAACCGTAAGCAGTAGTGAATTTGGCTTTGCATGCAAGGCATTCAAAGTTCGGTTTACCGTCAAGTACAGTCAATGCTGGCACAGCGTAAAGCGACATTATTAAGAGTACTGCGGGCACAATATTGTTGCATCAGCCAAGTGATGCAAAATGTCGATTTCATAAAATACAAATATTACAACATTGTATGAATGTGCATTAACGCTTTTTACAAAAACTGAAGCAGTAATCTAAGATGCATGCATCGGTCGTCCGGTTCCAGCCCGGGCCTTTCGCTCCGTGCTCTACTGAACTGGATTCATCCGCGGTAAGTATTCATCGAGCCCCCCATCAGCCGCCTTGCAATCAGAATGGCTCCTGCAATTCCTCCCAACAGCGCAACCGCGGGCAGCGGAAACTCTGGGACTGCATTTTCGCCATAGCTGCCCTTGGTCTTGTTTTGAACATCAAGGGCGCCAATCCTCTGGTTTCCCACGCTAACTGAATCATTGTTTGCACGTATCACAAGATTTACGGGCACCAAGCTGGGAGCCGAGGGACTGGCATTGTTGCCTATGGTGGTGTAACGGTTGGCGTCGTAACTCAGTGCATTGAGCAGAGAAAACCGGATATCTTTTGCATGATCTCCATAAATTGTAAATTGAAATGGCACCGACTGGTTGGGGGCTATGCTGCTCATTCCCGCGTTTTCAAAGTCAACCGCCACCAGGCGTTTTTGCGCGTCAAAAAAGCCTCCGTTAACCTGGGCAAACTGTACTGTCGCATTTCCGCGGTTTGACAGCTTGCCTGACAGGTGGAAGTTGCCATTAGGGTCAATAGACACACTGTATTGTTTCAGCTCAAGAGCGGGAACGTCCGGATCCGGTTTTGGGTCAAAAGTGGCTGTCACCTGAAAATAGGCCCAGCCGTTTGAAACTGCCGGGTCAAACGAGCTTGAAAACGCCGAGTACTGGCCGGGGCTTAGCATATAGTCGTGCAGATAATCCCTGTTTGAGGCCATAACAGCCCCTGTCTTGTTGTACAATTTGACGTAGACCTGGATGTTGTCCACGGAGGAATTCTGATTATTGTGCACAAGCCCCAGCACGGTGAACCTGCCGCTAGAATCAGTGTAGCTGTTCATGTTTAGGACCTGAAGGCTATCCGCTGGCGCCTGAGCAGGCTGCGCAGAAGCGCCGTGAAGCCACACGCCCAGCGCAGCGAAGAGTATTACCGCGCCAATCGGCCTTGTACAGCGGGCAAGCATCGGGCAGCTTGGCACTCGTTCCTTTAACATCTAGCGCGTACAGGTTCTATGCCATTATGTCATCAGGCGGACTATAGATCAATCCTCAATAGAAATCAGGAAGCTGTTAAGGATCTGATAACAGACGGAATCCAGGATTGCAATAGACTCTCAAAGCACCTTACCAAGGCTCGCGACTTACTTTCTAGCAGATAATTCCCCTACGGGCCGACAGAAATTTAGCTGACTCGCTTAATAAGCGATAATCATTGTAGGATTGCTGCATCTAATGCATAAAGTCAGCAACCTACCTAATACCGGCATTTATCATTGCAAATGTGGCGCATGCAATCACGATTCTCGGTTCGCATGTATACAAGGGCGATGCTACTGCTGCGACCTGGAAGACATATTCACGGTGCTGTCGCAAAGAGCGTTTGACGGATCTAGTACAAGAAGGTCGAGGGAGAAGAGCGTGTGGGAGACACTAGCCTAACTAACTCCTGCAAAGAAACTCTCGCCAGGGTCCGCGGGCTCGCTAGCTCCGAGCTAGAATTTCGTAGTACTTGTCCTCATACACCGAATGGTAATGCTCGTCAAGAGCTGGTCGGTGATCCTGCCAGTATTTTATAACACTGACCGCATCAGAGTCTGGTTGTCTGCCCAAGATTATGAACCGATCATCTGTGTTCCACGGTGCGTAGAAAGATTTTTTCCATGAACTGGACTCAGTGATGTCATCAAAGTTATGAAGCTGAATTCCGCTGGCAATCATTATTCTATGCTCCTGTGAGGACCCCGTAATTACCATGATTTTGCCCTCGCCGTCATACAAGTGCCTCATCATTTCGCCAGCAGCAACGGAATAGGACGACGAGCCCGTATCAAAACCAGCGCTTGCATCTGCTAGCGTTACAACTGCACCATACGCGGGAAGGCAGAATTGAAAAGCAAACAAAGATCCGATAACAGCGAACAGAAATAATTTATTGCGAATTATCATCTTGGGCTGGCGAGAGATGTATACCGAGACCAGTACAAGGACCAAGGGTGCAATGAGGATAACGAATCTAGAATTGAACCAGAGGGTCATCTCACCTATGCCAATTAGCAACGATGCAATTGTAAATCCGGCCGGGAGCAATAGATAAAGTAGAAAGAATGAGGTCTTTTCAGTTCGTGGACGATCGCCTCTGGAGAGCGACTTTCTCAGACGAAGATACAGGTAATAACCAAAGCCAGCGCTAGCCAAAACAACTGGACCGTAGACAATAAACATTGTAGTGCCATAAACATTGAAGTCATTTAGTGGCTGGAGGAACAGGGTTTCACGGATTGGCCTGCTTAGCGCCTGAGCTGCCGCCGAATAATACTTCTGACTTTCAAATTCGAGCGCGTTGCCATAAGTCACTTTATTGTAGACGAGCCAGAATGCAATACCCGACGCTGACACCAGAGAAGCCATTATCATGAGAGCAACCGACGTCTTCTTTGTGGCATGTACCATCCCTGAGATAGAGGCACTTCGTGAAGTTTCCTTTGCAAAAGATCGATTCTCGCCAATTTTCCTTCTCCTGAGTTGCAAAATTTCCGCAAGCACGACAGCAGTAATGATAAACACTGGTAGCACCCAGCCTTCGTACCTGCAGAGCGTTGCCGCGGAGGCAAATATGGATGAAATTAGCACATACTTGCTCCTCTTGCGCAGATCAGCAGTCGAATAAAGTTCAAACCATTTCAATAGATAATATGCCGACCCCGCGAAAAACAGCATGAAGGGCGCCTCAGTCATTGCGGTAATGCCAAGGTACAAAAAGTTTGGATTAAGTGCGTACAGAAGTGCACCGGCAAACGCAGCATACGAAATTATCCAGCGATTTGCCTGCAAGTGAGCGGAAAGAATCCTTTCAATTATTTTGTAGATAAAGACGGCAGTCAATGCGAGGCATGGCAGGCTAATGGCCAGACCTGCAAACCCTGTAAAGAATAACGAGTCTATCAACGAAGGAAACACAAGCAGGAAGTGTGGAAGAGGAAGCCACACGGTGCCCAGCTGGGACCATCCGGGGTTTTCTGACCAGTCAAATAGCTTTCTTGCCCCGACAAGATGGGAGACTGCGTCGCCGTAAAAGAGAAGCGAATACCTGTCATGACTATACATGATTAGCGCGACGGCAGTGCCGGCGGCTAGTACAGCCACAAATAGTATAGCAATATTGCGTTTATGGGCCAGGTTTTCGTCTGTGGTCTGTACGCCCGTAACGCTCACGATTGCTCTCTATCCATATCTCGTCTCAATATTTAAAGCGATAAGGGCCAGTCCTTGTCTGCAAATTCCCAGATTCAAACCTGCTTTGGTTAGCTTTGTATATCTGAACAACATAAGATTTCAAAGGCAACGGTCATGGCAGAGCCTGAGAAAAAGTCCGCTTCTGGCAGCAAAAAGTCCCTCTTTTACGTTGGCATAGGCATCGCTGTCGGAATTGGCGTCGCGCTCATTATATTCAATCTCATGAACAAGAGCCAGACAGACCAGCTCGTGCAAGGGGCGGTTGACGAATCTCAGGGAAATAGCGGGCCCGTGTTCAGCCTTCCGTTCATTAACCAGGCGCCTCAGCCAAAGGTCTTTGTTGCCGTGACTTATCCAAACACGGCGCTAAAAGGAAGCCCGACTACCTTTTCAGCCGAGGGGACCGGCGGAATAGCCCCCTACACATACCACTGGCAGTTACCGGACGGAACAACGGCAGCAGGCGAGAACGTGACTCATGTCTTTAACAGCTCAGGCCGGCAGCAGGTAACGGTGACCTCGACCGACTCGAAAGGCGAGTCGTCCGCACCAGTGCCCGCGTTCGTGCAGGTAAATTGACATCTAGTCCGGCATAGACTACTAATTACCGTGGCCGGGTACAGCATATTATTATAAATTTTCAGCAGTAGCAGAAAGTGCGAGAAGCATCGGCAGTCTCTTCATTTAGGGCATGTCGTTGAGAATAAACAACGTCTAGGCTATTATCGCATTGACGGTATCCTCTATCAGAAGCACATGCAAATCACTCATAATAAGAACGGCAGGGGCCCAACTATCAACCCGGACCTGCCCACAATGCGCGCTTTTGAACTCATGGCATGCAAGTGCGGACTCTGCGGGCATCAGTCAAGGGAGTCATGCATAGCAGGCAAGTGCCAGTGCTGTGACCTTGAGGATATTTTCAGCCTGCTGTCGCAGCACGAATTTGTCCATTAGAGCATTTGGAAATCCCTGTCTCCAGAGGGTTACCCGGGTTAGCTAAAGCTGATTCAAGCTGAACAGTTCGCTAGCTTTACGATTGATAAGCCGTCCGCCACGGAAATAGCCGTCATTCATATGCCGATCTCAGATCAGAATCAAATCTCCCAGCATACCTCTGCAGAGAGTGAAGCGTCAGGCAGCATTTTTGAAAGCAGCCTCCCATCGCGGGTCTTTGTCATGTGTGAGAACTGCTACTGGAGCGCTTCTCTATTGCAGACCAAAGCGTTGAGCAGCGACTTTTTACCGAGAATAGACCTGTCTTCCTGCCCTGCCTGCAAAGCCAGCCAGCCCCTCTCAACGCTTCCTATAGCCGATAACGAGGTCTTTGAGTTCAGCTACAGCGAAAGGCACGGCGTGGAGCTCGATTTTATGCCATGCAGGTGAACATGGCGGGCTGCCCGGATACAGGCATTCAATTACTAATGAAACCCGCAGTTCTAAGATCCAGGGTAGGAGGTAATTCTGTTGTGGTACGAGATTTCCGCTTCTTCCTCGTATTCTTTGAACGGGTGGCAGAGGTAGCAGTAACCGCACCTCAGGCATGGAGTCGACCTCCTTGCGCATTTTTTGCAGTACCCGTATGCCTCCTTTAGCGGCGCCAAGTATTCATGAGGACGCCTGACGGGACTGTTCTTTTCGCGCAGCCTCGTCGCGGTGCCGGGATTAGAGTTATTGTCGGTCAATTGATAAGCTCCTCAAGAAATGAATAGCTTTAGTACAAACAGCTTTTCCCATGCCATCAGATTCGCACCTGCGACATAAAAAATTATACAAACCAAAAAGGGTATTGCCTCGCCGGAAGAGTGTTCTGTACAGACAATTCGCTGATATTAAATACTCACCCTAAGAATTGTTAGCGGACTATGAAATATAGAAGTCGGACAGATATCGTTTCACAGATACTTGAGGCGGCAAACGGAGGCACCACCAAGACAAAGATAATGTACAGCGCCTACCTCTCGTACGCACAGCTGCGCGACTATCTATCGGTCATGATAGAAAACGGCCTGCTTGAATACGAGCCAGGAGTAAGCAGATACAAGACCACATCAAAGGGACTCCAGTTCTTGAAGATGTACAACGAAATGGGTCAACTCACTGCAACCGCTGCACAAGAATAAACTCGTCGGTCACCGTTCGGTACTGCCGAGTTACCCTTCTTTTTGAAAAATGCACCCCAAGACTTAAAGCAATTTTGACAGCTGAACCCCTTTGAATTATACGAGCCCGTGCTAGGGAATACTCCCCTATCGCGCTTATTTCCTGTGTCCTCCAGTGCTAGCTGTATGATCTGGACAATAGTATGGGTCGTTCTGGGCATTATCGTCCTGATAATCCTGCTCAGGCTCCTGTTTGGAATACTGTAACCTCCGGCAAAATCCAAACTGGCGGCATTTCCCAATTTTATTTTGAGCGCTTGCCCTTTTGCAGGGTTATTCGAGCTGATAGAGCTTGTACCTGCCGCCATGCTTCTCGTCTTGGTACGACCACTCCGCGGGGGTCGTTCTGACCTCTGAAAATCTATACTTGCCCGACTTGTCGGATGCAAGCTTGCTGTAAATCGAGTTGCCCATCATGATGTTGTCAGAGTGTGCAAGCGACAGCATCTTTGCGGCCATGCTGATGCTTGGGCCGACAATGTCAATGTGCGATCGCTCGATGCTCTTTCCGTAAAGCACCACCAGCAGCTCTCCGTATTCAAGCGAGACCTTGATCTTGATTTCAGGAAGCGAGTGAGACTTGAACTCCGGGTTGATTGATGTCCTGACTATTTGCTGCATCTCTGCCGCGCAGTCCAGCGCGCTCTTTGAAGTCTGGACGCCGTTATGCTGTCCCGGAAAAAGGGCAATGACAGCGTCGCCAACATACTTGAGCGGATAGCCTCCAAATTCAGAAATAAGCAGGCTCATCTCCTGCGAAAAAATCTGAAGCATGAGGGCGAACTTGGGGGCAGGGAGCGACATGCTCATTTTCGTGGATCCGTCAATGTCCACATACAGGATACCCACCGCGACCTTGGAATTTACGTGCCTGCGCAGAAACCGCTTGCAGGGTTCAGTTGAAAGGTCGATTTGAACGCCTCTTTCAAGTGTCTGCCTGACCCTTTCTTGGACTGCCACCGGTTCCCGAGTTGGAGAAAGCAAGTGCCGAGCCTTTCGGGTAGAGGATGAACTCTCTTACATATTAATGCCATTATCGTCGCAAGCTGCATCCAAAGAAATGGCAGGTCCAATTTGCACGTAGATCGCCGCAACTTGTCGGATCGATAAAGGCAAGAGATTGACAGGAAAAGGCTTGGGATAACGGCCAATCAAGACCTCTTTGATCTGGCTGGCTGAACCGGACGGGGGCATTTCTGCCTGCAGAGTGCTTAAATTGTCGTCGGTTTTTTCTCGTTGTCGGACGCTTGATTAGCTTCGACCCGTTTATCCTCCAAGCTGCAGGAGTGCTTATTGTTTCGGTCCTCGCGTTCATTTTGGGGCTGGTCATAGCCTGGATCATAGTCTCGGTACCTGTATATATCGCGGCAAAGATTCTCACCGGCGGCAAGGCCCGCTTTACAAGAGCAATGCTCGTGACGGCAATCGGCCCGATAGTCATCGCAATCGTCTTTATCATAGCGCAGTTGGCGCTGGAGCTGACCATAGGCCAGAGGCCGCTTGTGATCGGAATATCGTTTATCTTAGCCTTTATCGCGTGGATCGGAGTCTTCAAGAAGGGCTTTGATACCGGCTGGCTGAGGGCCTTTGGCATTGCCGTCCTTGCGTCCATCGTCTTCATAGTGATAGGCATAATTGTCACAATCGCCATCCAGCACTTTGTGCCTCAGGCCCAGCCGCTGACGCCGTTTCCCTACCCGCTGCAGCAGGCCTAGGCTGCAGTCATCGGGCCTGCTGCCTGGCGCACCAGTTCAGGAAAGACTCTAGGTCTTTTCCTGCAAAGTCCCCGTTTTCCTCGCCTATGGCCAGCAGCTCCGGGGTAGTGTGGATCCCTATTCGCAGCTCGCCCTTGAGCCGGCCCTTGAGAGCCCTTGACGCCGAGCAAAGAAACCTCAGCGAGCCCTCGCCACTCGTAAAGATCCCGATTACGAGGCTGCCGCTCTTGTCAGCCCATTCCTTTGACACAAAGCGCTGGAAATCAATGTCAAAGAACGGGTCAATCTCGTGCTCCACGCTTCCAAGGTATTTCGTGTCCCAGCCCTCGAGTGCGAGCGCGCCTGCGGCACACTTGGCGGCAAGCCCCCTGTCGGCCGACCCTGCAACTATTATCGCATGCGCGTTTCGCAGGCTGGACTGACGCGGCTGTGCGGTCAGCTTGACAAGGTCGGTCAGCTCGCCAAGCAAATTCAGAAAATAAGAGCGCTCACTCCTGCTAAGCCTTCCGACGCTGTAAAGCTCTCCAATGGTGTTGACGGCAGGCATTATCACGTCGGTGAGGGCCTTGACAGGCTCGACGTTGGAGGTCAGGATGCCGGTCATCAGCCGCTGGGCCTGCTTTTCATTTCCGGCAAAAACAGCGGCGATTAGCTTTTGCTGCGCCTGCACGTAGCTTACCGGAAATTCCAGATCCGCTGCGCCCGGTTCAATGAACCAGACGTTGACGCTCCCGATTTTTTTCTTGCCGACAAGTCCCACGGCGTGCAGGACATCAAGATATTTTGTGACCGTCATCCGGTTAATGCCCGTCTTGTCTGCAAGTTCCACTCCTGAAAGCCCCGCGCCGGAATTCTTTAGCTCTTCGATTATCCTGCGCTTTACCTCGTCAAGCGTATAACGCCGGCTCACCATTTCCGAGACCCCGTTCTGCGATGAATGTTATGCAAGCAATTCCTCCGGGCCTACTTGTGCGCCTGCTTTTTCTTTGGCAGCTTGCGGGAACTTGAGATAAGGTCAGTCAGCGCGTTAAATGCCTTGCCAACCTGGTCCATCCTTACAAGGACTATTGTGTCGGTATAGCAGCTCACCGTGTCTTCGATGTTGATGTGCCTGCGCGCAAGCTGGTTGTAGAACGCTATCGCGCAGCCCGGGGTCTTGATGATTTCCTCGGGACTGTGAATGATAATCGCCGCCAGGTCGTCCTCGACTTCCAGGATGTCGTCGTCTGAGAACATCTCCCTTACGTCCTTTAGCAGCGTGTCATCAAATACCAGCGTTATCGACATTATGCTCTCAGAAACGCTGGTGAAGCTGTCGACGCTCTGGGTGAGCGATTTTGCCACTTTCTCGATATTTTTCTTGCTCTTTTTGGCCGAGAGCTTGGCGACATCCGTCTTGACGCTTATTGTGCTTGCGGCAAGTATGGACGCAATGGGCCTCTCCGGGACCTCGTAGTCAAGCCGGGACCGCTTGAGCGCCGTGACGATGCTCTCTATGCTCGTGTTCCTGTCAAGCATCTTGTCCACCTGCGGCTTTATTATCCTGGCCAGAGCGCTTATGTTGCAGTAGTCCCTCTGCAGAGAATCCTGGAACGAAAGGTCGCCGCTCACCACTTCCTTTACTGCATTTGTAATAGATCTATCGCTGACCAACATCGGTCAAATGCCCCCCGTTTGGGTCAATACTGACCAAAAAATATAAATGTAGTGCTCTTGACGCGAACGGCTGTTTATGGCACGCGGCACTGCTGTCCTGGCATATTCTGGAGGCCTCGACACTTCCGTCTGCATAAGGTACATCCAGACATTGCACAAGCTCGACGTTATCACGGTAACAGTCGACGTCGGCCAGGACGACGACTTTGGCGAGATAGAGCAGAGGGCCAAGACTATTGGCGCCATAAAGCACGTCTATATCGATGCCAAGCAAGAGTTTGCCGCGGACTATGTCACGCCAAGCATCAAGGCAAACGGGCTGTACCAGTCAAAGTATCCCCTTGCGACTGCGCTTGCCAGGCCGCTAATTGCCGCAAAGGCAGTCGAAGTGGCTGAAAAGGAGTGCGCCGAGGCAATCGCGCATGGCTGTACGGGCAAGGGAAACGACCAGATAAGGTTCGACGTCACAATGCGCGCGCTGAGCCCCCGCCTGAAGATTATCGCGCCCATCAGGGACATGAATCTGACAAGGGACGTAGAGATAGAATTTGCAAAAGAACAGTCCATACCGATAAGCTCCGAGGCAAAAAAGTACAGCATCGACCTGAATCTGTGGGGCCGCGCGGTCGAGGGCGGCAACATAGAGGATCCGTACTTTGAGCCCCAGCAGGACGCGTTCGAGTTTGTCGATCTGCAGAATACCAAGGCAGGCTATATCGAGATCACGTTTGATGCCGGAGTGCCTGTTGCAGCGGATGGAAAGGAAATGCCACTTACCGACCTTATCTCCTATGTGAACGACAGGGCAGGTTCGCACGGCGTCGGAATAGTCGACCACATCGAGGACAGGGTCGTCGGGATAAAGTCGCGTGAGGTCTACGAAGCCCCGGCGGCAGTCACGATAATTGAGGCGCATAAGGATCTTGAAAAGATGGTGCTGACAAAGCACGAACTGGCGTTTAAGAGAAGCGTCGATGAGCAATGGAGCTGGCTGTGCTACTCCGGCCTCTGGCAGGATCCTCTGCGCACGGATCTGGATAGGTTTATAGATGCGACTCAGATCCGCGTTAGCGGAAAAGTAAAACTAAAGATGCAGAGTGGATCTCTCCGCGTCGTTGGCCGCGAATCACGCTACTCACTTTACAAAAACGATCTGGCAACCTATGCCGCCGGGTCCACCTTTGACCAGAGTCTGGCCAAGGGGTTCGTAGAGCTCTGGGGACTGCAGTCTATAACGGCAAATTCGGTTGCAAGCCAGGGGCAGACAAGGCTGAACGAAAAATCTCCTAAAGGGAGGGGGGCATAAAGAATTGAAAGCAAAGGTCGAGTGCCAAGAATGTGGAGCCGACATTGGCGTTCCCGAAGACGCGGTCGTGGGCGAAATTGTCACGTGCCCCGACTGCGGGGGCGACTTTGAAATTTCCGCGAAAGGAAATGACAAGGTCGAGCTAAAGCCGGCAGAAACAGTAGGCGAAGACTGGGGTCAATAATGGTCGAGGTCTGCATCATTTACGACAAGGTGCGATTCGAGGAAAAGGCTCTTTATGAAAAGGCCCAACAAAAAGGGATAAAGGCACAGATCGTAGATGCAAAGTCGGTCGTTGTCAGCACGGAGAGCAAAAAGAAGGACTTTCAGCTTGGCGATGTGATACTGCAGCGCTCCGTGAGCCACTACCGCGGCCTTTACCTCACCGCGTGCCTCGAGTTCCTCGGATTTAGAGTAATCAACAAGTTCAAGGTGGGCGAGACCTGCGGAAACAAACTGCTGACCTCGCTGGTGCTGGCAAAGAGCAGGATCCCCACGCCGCGCACCCAGTTTGCGTTCAGCTCCGAGTCGGCTATCTCGAGCATCCAGAAGACCGGCTTTCCGCTGGTTCTAAAGCCAATCGTCGGCTCGTGGGGCCGCGGCGTCTTCCCGCTGCGCGACGACGAGATGGCAAACGTCATTGTGGAGATGCGCGAAGAAGACGACAACCCGCTTGCAAGAATATATTACATTCAGGAAATGATTGAAAGGCCGCCGCGTGACATCCGCTGCATCGTAGTCGGCGACGAAATAGCCGCTGCCATCTACCGGTACTCTGCAGAAAAGGAATGGCGCACCAACGTGGCAAGGGGCGGGACCGCGGAGCAGGCTCCGATCACCGCTGAACTCGAAGAAATGGCGCTCAAGGCGGCCAAGGCGGTGGGAGGCGGAATAGTCGGCGTCGACCTCATGGAGGACAAGACCCGCGGACTGGTCGTGCATGAAGTAAACAACACCGTGGAGTTTCGCGGCGCTGCTAGCGTTTCAAAGTCGGACATTCCCGGCACCATGCTGGACTACGCGGTGAGGATAGCCAAAAAATAACATGACCAAAATTGGTCAAACCTGACCCGCTTTGGTCATATTCGACCAAAAAATATAAATGAGGATTTTTGAGGCATCCAGTTAAAGAAATGCGCAGCATTGCGGAGTTGTACATTTAGCACATGACAAAGGTAGGAGTCGTAGGAGCATCGGGCTACGTCGGCGGCGAACTGCTGAGGCTGCTGGTCACCCATCCAAAGGTCGAGATTTCCATGGTTACCTCAAGGCAGAAGGCCGGCGAGTACGTCCAGCGCGTCCATCCTAGCCTCAAGGGCTTTATCGATCTCACGTTTTCGCCGATGGACATGGACAAGCTCTCAAGCGCCTGCGACCTTGTCTTTACCTCAGTCCCCCACGGCAAGGCAAACAAGATTGTGAAGGACCTTTACGACAGGGGCATGAAGGTAATCGATCTCTCCGCCGACTTTAGGCTCAAGAACCCCAAGGACTACGTCAAGTGGTACGGCTGGGAACACCCCTTCCCCGAGATGCTCAGCAAGTCTGTTTACGGCGTGCCGGAGTTCCACCGGGACGAGATAAAAAAGGCCCAGCTTGTTTCGTGCCCCGGCTGCATGGCCGTGACTTCGCTTCTTGCGCTAAAGCCGCTTATAGAGAATAATCTTATTGATACCGAGCACTTGGTGGTCGACAGCAAGATAGGCTCCTCGGGCGCGGGCCAGAAGGCAAACGCCGGCACGCACCACGCAATGCGCTACGGAGTCGTCAGGCCGTACAAGCCTGCAAAGCACAGGCACACCGGGGAGATTGAACAGGAGCTCTCCTCGATAGCCAAGAAGCATATTCACGTAAGCATGAGCCCGCACGCGGTAAACATTGTCCGCGGAATCCTTACTACAAACCACACCTTCCTCAAGCGCGACGTTGAGGAGCTAGACCTCTGGAAGATGTACCGCGCCTCCTTCAAGGGCGAGCCCTTTGTCCGGCTCATACGCGACAAGAAGGGGCTGTACAAGTTCCCAGATCCCAAGTTTGTGGTGGGCTCGAACTTTTGCGACGTCGGCTTTGACATAGACCAGGACAACCACCGCGTCGTCGCGCTTTCTGCGTCTGACAACCTCATGAAGGGCGCCGCCGGCTCGGCCATCCAGAACATGAACGTCATGGCCGGCTACGAGGAAACCGAAGGGCTCAAGTTCACCCCGCTTACTCCGGTATGATTGTCATAAAGATTGGCGGAAGTGTCGTTGACGGCCTGCACCTGTCAGCGCTTTCCGACATAAAGGCAGTCGCGGAAAAGGACAAGGTCGTGTTTGTGCACGGCGGAGGTAAGGAGGTCACGAGCATTGCGACCAAGCTTGGGAAGGAGCAGAGGTTCATCGTATCGCCCGGCGGCGTTCGCAGCAGGTACACCGACAAGGAGACTGCAGAAATCTACACGATGGTAATGTCGGGCAAAATAAACAAGGCCATCGTTGGCATGCTTTTGCGGCAGGGAATCCGGGCGGTAGGCATCGCCGGGGTTGACGGCGGGATTCTCAAGGCAGAGCGCAAAAAGAAACTCATGATTATCAATGAGAACGGCAGGAAAATGATGATAGACGGTGGCTACACCGGCAAGATAAGTTCAGTCGACCCGGCGCTCGTCGACAACCTTGTAAACACGGGCTACGTGCCGGTAATCTCGCCGATAGCGCTCAGCGAGGACTATGACTTTCTAAACGTTGACGGCGACAGGGCGGCCGCCTATGTTGCCGGCGGGGTCAAGGCCGACAAGGTCATCTTCATTACAAACGTCCCCGGGCTTATGCTAAATGAAAAGCTGGTCACCGCCATGACGCTCGAGCAGGCCAAGGATACGCTCCCAAAGATTGGCTTTGGAATGGAAAAGAAAGTCCTTGCCTGCACCGAGGCCATCGAGATGGGCGTGAAGGAGGCCATTATCGCTTCCGGCCAGGTGGAAAGGCCTGTCTCCTCGGCTATTGCCCACCAGAACTGCACGGTGATAACGCCGAAATGAGTGCCGAAGACCAGTACCTTGCAAACCTCTACCAGCGCTTCCCGGTAAATCTTGCGCGCGGAAAGGGCGCGCGGGTGTGGGACACGTCCGGCAAGGAGTACATCGACTGCATGGGAGGCTACGGCGTCGCGCTTGTGGGCCACTGCAACGACAGGGTCGTCTCTGCAATCAAGAGTCAGGCAGACACGCTGATTACGGCCCACATGTCAGTCTACAACGAAACCCGTCTGGCGTTCATGAAAAAATTTGCCGAGATTTCGCCGCCCGGGCTGTCCAAGATTTTCTTTACAAACAGCGGCGCGGAGTCGATAGAAGGCGCGCTGAAATTTGCCCGCAAGTACACGGGAAAGCCCGGAATCATTGCCATGAACGGCGCCTACCATGGCAAGACGTTCGGTGCGCTCTCGGTCACCTACAATGAAAAATATCGCAAGTCGTTCATGCCCCTGCTTGAAGGAGTCAAGTTCGTCCCGTACAGCGACCCGGCAAAGCTTGAAGAGTCAATCGACGAGAACACCGGAACCGTCATCCTGGAGCCGATACAGGGCGAGACCGGAATCATAGTGCCTCCGGACGACCTTCTTCCGAAAATACGCGAAATCTGCGACAGGCGCAAGCTCGTGCTGATATTTGACGAAATACAGGCGGGCCTTGGAAGGACCGGCAAGATGTGGGCAGGCCAGCACTGGAACACCACGCCGGACATCATGTGCCTTGCAAAGGGCATCGCAGGCGGCATCCCCATGGGCCTTATTGCATCCCGGCCGGAGATAATGGAGGCGACCAAACTAGGCGAACACTCGTCTACCTTTGGCGGAAGCCCCATTGCCTGCGCTGCAGGGCACGCCACGCTCCAAGCGCTGACCGAGGACGGCCTTGTCGACAACGCCGCCAGGATGGGCGTACTGTTCAGGGAAGGGCTGGAGCGACTCAAGGAAAAGCACAGGATAATCCGCGAGGTTCGCGGCAAAGGCATGATGATTGGCGTCGAGCTGCGCTTTGAGGTCAAAGACGTGCTCTTTGACGGAATCCGTCAGGGACTGCTCATGCTGTACTCGGGAAGGAACATAATCAGACTCCTTCCGCCTCTTGTGATGGATGAAGCGTTGGTTTCTCGCGCAGTCGACATAATCGACTCGATCTTGAGAAAAATGTCAATACAGAAGGGACTGGAACCGTCAAGCAGGATGGACAAGGAGTAAGTCATCATGTGCTCTATTCTTCATTGACATTTATGCCCATGTTCTAAACGCGGTCCCAATTGGTCACAAGAATAACAGTAAAGGCAAGCCAACCAATTACACCTGCCCAATAAACTCGATTGGATAGCGATCAGACAGTACAGCTACAGGCGGTTGAACTGACCTACAGACATGTAATCTACAGTTCAACTGGCGAAAGACGGGAGTTGGCAGGCGAATAATTCAAAAGACGCCAAAGCTTCATCGAGCTCTGGAATCATTGCTCAGTTTTCCTTCAATCCATCGCGTATGGCATCGAACTAAGCCAACTTTCTCTCTACCTTTCTCTTGCTTTCTTCAGGACTCTCCTAAGCTGTAGGGATATCCTCAATATTTGCAAGAATCTCGCATAGCTTGGCTGCCCGTGCCTTCCAACACTGATGCCTATCCATTTTGCCAAGCGGAATAACTAACAGGGATGTTCTGAAGGTGTTGAAGTAAACTGCTCACAAAACATGACAGGTTGCCCAAATTGGAATACAACTACATCAAGAACGCGCATGGAGAATTATTGGGATGCAATTACTGAGAAGCTAAATAGGATATTTTTCATGGCTATTTTATGCCGCCAAAACGGCAGAAACTCCGCACCTCGGACCAAAAAAGGCAAGTGAGCTGTTGGCCGCATATTGATTGCTATCGGAGAACTAGATGCGAATGTGGTCGAACGGAATTGTATCCTTAAAATTGCTAAAGAATGGAACCATAACTCAAAGTTCACTAATTAATTGTTAATCGACCTAGCTTCGGAATCAACTTCGAAATAAAAATTTAATAACTGCCCATCTGACACCATGGAAAGTGCGCCCTACAATAGTTACTTCTGCTTTTCTCGCAGCATTGGCTTTTTCGATCTGCATCATGTCGACAAGCAGTTTCTTGCAAAAAGTCTCAGCTGCTTCAATCCCGGATGCTCCAACCAATCTTACGCTCAGCGCAAATGCTACCAGCATTACTCTCCATTGGAATACTCCCGCATCAGATGGAGGGTCTCCAATCACAGGATACAAAATAGACACTCTAGCAACAGCAGTTTTGCCAACTAAAGACGCAAACACGAGCTCATTTCAATGGGGTCCTGTCCTGATATCAAATACGCAATCCCCTGATACTTTCTTTGTTGACAAACGGGTTGTCCCGACCTGCTACGAGTACTATAGAGTATCGGCAATAAATTCTGCAGGAACTGGCATGCCATCAAATGTAGCAATGGCGCATTTTGTATCGCTGTATGGCACAATTACAGATGCCACAGCCAGCTGTGGCATTAACGCTTTCGATCTTGCAATAGATAGCTCTGGCAACTTTGCACTTGCCTCAAACGCTAAAGTTCTTGTGTTTGACAAGAACGGTCTATTAAAAAACACAGTTCAGCCACTCTCTAATGGCAAGGGCAACTTTGCCCGTGCAACCGGTGTTGCGTTTGACAAGTCAGGGAACTTGTATGTTGCCGACGCGTTCAATGCAAAAATCTACAAGTTTGATCCCAGTGGAAAACTATTGAATTCATTTGGTTCGAGGGGCACGGGCGACGGTCAATTCGGCTCCCCATTTCAGGTAATTTTAGATAATGCTAGCAACTTTTACGTCCTTGAGGGTTCTCCAAATGCGATAGGTCCAAATTCAAATAACCGAGTCCAAGAGTTCGATTCGAATGGAAACTACCTGAGGACTCTTGCATCCCGCAACCAGATTGCAAATCCAGTTGGGGTTGCCGTTGACAAATCCAATAACCTGTATATTACTGAAAATATCCCGAGCAATTCTTCAGTAGTGAAGCTTGATTCTAATGGAAACTTTGTTTCACGGGTTATAGCATCAAACGGTCGTGGTCTGGACAATGGAACTTCTCTGATTAGCCCTGCAAAGTTGGTGGTTGACAGCGGTGGAAACATTTACGTTCTTGACAAGGGCTACATCAAAGAATACAAGTCAGACGGAACTTTTGTTTCATCGTCGCCCACGCGTACCAATTATGGCGCATTCATCGCAATTGACAGTTCCGACAACGTGTATTCCTTGAAGGGAGTACCAGCTATTGGTCCAGTTATTGGCTCAACAATGGGCTCGTACGAAGACACCCGCGTCGCGCAGGTCAATTCTGGTGAATCCGTCGTTCCGGAATTTGGCATGGTCGCAGCAAGCGTACTCGCATCGTCAGTCATTGCTGTGGTGCTGATAATGCGTTTTTCCGGGCGCCTACAGGGCTTGCCTCAAAAGTAGCTTGCATTGCAGTTCCGAATAGTCGACAGTCAAGATGATATAGTAGCGAGTACCTAGTGATTCTTACTCATGGGATTTCTAAAGAAACTTCGTGAAACCACAGAGAAGGCGGTAGACAAGGGAGCCGAGCTTGGCAAAAAAGGCATAGAGAAGGGCGCGGAGGTAAGCGTAAGGGCCTATGATGGTACGAAGGAAGCAGTGGAGAAGGGGCGTGAAAGGGCCAGAGAAGATAAACAGAAACCCCCTGATGCAAGAGACCAGGGGATAGAGTCTTAAAAGCAAGACTGCTCTCCTTCGGTAGGTCAGAATTAGCATTTAAGCTATGTCTGCTATGTCATGATTGTAAAGTTGATTGGTTTGGTAAGTTCAGCCGCGGTTACTATGGACGACAACATCCAACGTTGGCCGTCAGTTAAGTGATGTCCTTCAAAGATTATCCAAGGACTTTTCACACGTGAATATCCAATCCGCATCGAGCAAAATTCAATCTTTGTTCAGTTAGGCTAGTTAGTTGTTATGCTCTAGCATGACTTGTGCGGTCATTAAACGAAATGGGCAAAATCACGCTTGGACAGCTGGCAGATGCTGACCTCCAATTAGGGAAAAATTATGTTCTGCCGTCGAAACTATTGATGAACCTGAGTAACGAACGCTCATGTCCTCCTATTTCATTCTTCAATTGGTAACTATGTAAAGCAAAAGTTATAATCGCTGAGTATATCGTTGGTGCATTGTCAATTCCGTTACGGTTCCAATTTCTGATTTTGGTTGCATTTTCTTTCATTCCTATCCCCGCACTGGCTTCTGCACCCGAAGACCCGGTGATTGAGGACAAGGATTTTGTGGTCCAAAAATACATGACCGGGATTTGTTGCAGCCCAGTCACGATTGGATGGGTAAATAATGGCACTGACATGATAATCTTGCAACGGGATACCGGCGACGTGCACTATGCTCGAAATGGCGTATTCCGGCCGGAGCCTGTAACAAGTGAGACCATAACAAATGTTGGAGAGCAAGGGATGCTTACAATTGCTACAAAGCAAAACAAGGTCTACCTCTACTTTACCGAAGCCGACGCATATCGGGGTCATGCACTCGGAAAACGTGTATACAGTTACGACTGGGACGAAGCTGAAGGCAAGCTTGTAAACAAGACTCTGATAAAGGACATGCCTCAAACCCAGACGTATCACAACGGGGGAGAAATGACATTTGATAAGAACGGCACTCTATACATAATAGTGGGAGATGCAGGGCGCGCCGATAAGCTCGAAAACTTTGCAAATGGAGAGCCCGATGACACCGCTGTCGTTCAGCAGCTGGTGCCTCCCGGACCTTACTATGCCATGGGGATCAGGAACAGTTTTGGTTTAACCACCGACCCTGTAACTGGCAGTCTCTGGGATACTGAGAACGGTGAAACGTGCTGCGACGAGGTCAATATTGTTACTCCCAAGTTCAATAGCGGGTGGGAAACTATAATGGGGCCGGCAAACAGCACGCACAACAGAAACCATCAACCGTTGACGCAGCTGCCTACCTACCTGGACTACAAGTACCATGATCCGCAGTTTACCTGGGAAACATGCGTTGCCCCGACAGGACTGGCGTTTCCAGTCTCAGCTCCCTTTGCAAAATACAATAACAGTTTGTTTGTTGGAGACTTTAACAACGGCAATCTGTACAGATTTGAGCTAAATTCACGGCGCGACGGCTTTGACTTCCATTCTCCTCAGCTCAACGACTCTATCGCCAATACCGGAGAATCAATGGATGAGATAATATTCGGCAAAGGATTTGGCAATATTAGCGATGTCAAAATGGGACCTGATGGCTATTTGTACCTCGTCTCGTTTAATGAAGGCAACATTTACAGAATAGTACCTGCGGGTATAGCACTGCAGAATACGATACATGCTGACCCGCCCTTAGATCCGATTTACATTATCGTTGCCTTATTGGGGGCAGGAGGAGCTCTGGCTGCCACTGGAGTTTTGAGAACCAGATTAAACACAGGACGCAAAAGAATTGGCTAGAGTAGATGTAGAATAGAATGCATTACTGAAATCAGTAAAGACATTCTTGTTTGACCTGAGTATCTTGTTCTACTGCTGTGGATAGCCTGATAGGAGTCCTAAGTAAGCAACTAAAAAAGGACGGCAAATGACCTTGGTAATACTGAACGAATCCAGATATCGTAGCCAATAAAATCACGAGACTGCTTTGGAGTTTTTCCTTTTGCTCTTTTAAGATTTCCGACTAGTGGCAGAGGACTCTATAGACGGAATTGCCTGTCCAGGCCAACTAAATCACAGAACAATGCCAAAGATGAGTCTAACCAAATGGCATGTTCCTGCAATCATGACTGGAACTTGCCTCATAGAGGCCTGCCAGAGCAAGGCAGTTTCAAACCGTCATTTGGTTTTCTGATCTAACTATTTTGCAACCAGCTGCAAATCTAATTCTAGCTTGTATTGATATAGTAGAACAAGATATGAAGAGAGAACCTAATTCGATTGACAGAACGTAAACCCTGCGCTCAAAAAGCGCCTTTTCCGTGTATGACCTGCGACCGCGTCTTTGCAAGTTACGAGGAATATGCAGGACATACGCCTTGCAAAGTCACGGTGCCTGATCATTCCGGCAGATCGCAGGGGACGTTCAGGCCAAAGGAACACCGGTATTGATCGGTTGGACCTTTGGATAAGCGCGCCCGAAGTGCAGGCGATTCCCCAAGCCAACTTTATAAATTGCGTCGAAAGCCTAAGATCATGCTAGGGGAAAAAATTTACGAAGCTCAGGGCAAAGTTACTGGGACGAGGGTGCTCGATGCGGCCACATACAAGATCGAAAGCTCGTACACTGTTCAGGGCAAGTTCAAGGGCATTGAAGTAACAGAGATGGGAACTTTCTGGTCTGTCATGCGTCCTGGTGGCTTTCTTTCCGGAGAAGACCAAGCAGTGGTGATGACGGCAGAAGGTGACGTTGCTCAGGCGAGGCCTGTCGGAGTAGGCAGGTACACTGGCGGGGGGAAAATCAGGTACATAGGAACCGCTATCTATGGCGACAATTGCACGGGAAAACTCGCCTTTGCAAATAACATGGTGGTCAACTTTGACGTCGAAGTCGATTACATGAACGGCACGATGTCGGTACAGGGGTGGGAGTGGAAGTAAATTCTCCCTCGCCTGGCCGTCTAATCAATCTGGCGGCCAGATAAACCTCGTAGGAATGTTTCGCTGCGCTCCTGGGTGTAACCCTTGTCCCGCACGCGGCCCTGGTTCTGTGGAATCCTGGACTTGAGCCACTTCCAGTTCAGCATGCTTTCCGCCCTGTTTTCGGTGTAAAACTTTCGTATTGCAGACAGTGTCATGTCTATGGTCTTTGTCGCCAGGCCCTTCTTTCCCATCATTTTGAAGTAGGATACAGTGTGCTCCTCTTTGGCTCGAACATCAACGGTAAGCAGGTCATTACAGATGTCGGTCTCCTTGGGAGCTCCTTACGAATACCGCCAATTTTTAAAGTTAATAAAGTGGGATTCATAATTCGGTCTTGTGAATTCGTTATTGATACCCTCAAGCATAGTGCGAAATGCGTCTGAACTGGCCATTCAGAATAGTATAGCAGGCGTTGATACATTGACCTTCTACCTAAGACAGTCGACTAGGTGTTAACAGGCAAGGAGCAAGGGAGAAATGTCAACCGCGACACCGCCATCTAGAAACACTGACGAGCTGGACGCCAAGATACTTAAAATCCTTCAAAACGACGCTCGCAAGGCGTTTGTGGACATTGCGGCCGAGGTGGGGCTTTCAGAATCAGCCGTGCGCCGGCGCGTCAAGAACCTGACGGACAATGGAACGATCCGGCGCTTCACTCTCGATCTTGGCGCCAGCGACAGGACGAGCGCCATCAGCCTGATTTCCGTAAGCTCTACCGCGGACACTTCGGCAGTGTCTGCAAGGCTCATGAAGCTCGGCAACGTGGAGACCGTCTATGAGATCACCGGCCAGTTTGACATTGCGGCAATCATCAGCGCGCCGGCGATATCTGAGATAAACGGCTGCATTGACGAGATACGCAAGATTGAGGGCGTCTCGGACACCAACACCGTGATTATTCTAAAGACCATCCGCCAGTAGTACGTAACTGCCGCTTCATACGCGGCGTTTAAGGGCCGGAGCCTTGTCAAAGTCTCGGCAGTGCGCATGGTTGTCTAGGCGATGGACGCTCAGAATCTCGTTGGCCGTTGCGGCTATGATTGCCTGTTTTGCCGCACTTGCACTCACTCCGCCGGCCCAGCTGTATGACCCAAATCACAAGCCTGCGCCCGTGCAAAAGCCCATAACAAAACTGAGCGGAGAGAACACCGCGCAACAGGCAGACCAGGCGTTTGAATATACCGTGTCGACCGATCACCCTTTTACTGACAAGCTTTCAAGCGGAGCCAGCGAGCTTGCTAGCACCATCAAAAGCCCCGTCGAGTCGCTGTTTGAATATCAAAAGGTGCTAAACGCAAGCGAGATCTTTCCAAACCCCGCGGTAAAGCAGCGCGTCGTAAACCTGCAGAACGAGACGGAGTACCATCTCCCCAGGCTCACGTACAACATCCTTGGCCAGCACATCGAGGCAGCGAACGTGACCGTCGACATCAAGCCGACAAAGCTGGACAGCACAAGCACCAGGCTTGACCTCTACCTGTCAGCCCCGCACGCGACGGTCAACGGGGGTGCTCAGGGAATGATAAGCAAGTCCTATGACGATCTCGAGCTCAAGTCAGTATACGGAATCTATGACAGCTCGACTGACAAGGTCACCGTACATGCGCCTTACAGCGTGATATGGTATCTCGTCAAGTAGCTGCTGCAATCTCCTGTCGACCTGCCGCAAATCTATTAAACCGAGGGCTAGAACATTAGGATGCTTACATGTCTTCGCAAAAAAGGCCGCAGGCTGACCCGGAAGTTGCAAAGTACAGGGAAAAGTGCAACAGCATCCTTGCCGTTTCGCCGAACATCCGCTACGCCGGAATAATGAACAAATTTGGGCGGACCATAGCTGGCGGCCTCCGCAAGGGAGTTACGCCTCTCCTAAAGCCGGACGAAGCAAGAAACGAGTATTTTATCGAGGCAACACGAAACCAGCTCCGCAAGAACTTTGAGAGGTCAATCGGCAGAACAGAGTACACGTTCACCGAGAACGAGAAGGTAAAGATCCTCACTCTTTCGACTGACGAGTACTTTTACTACATCACGATAGACAAGGAGGCTCCGCAGACCGAAGTCTTTAGGACAATAGAGTCTGTAAGAAAACTGGTCGCAAAGTAAGGCTACTCTGCAAAGGCCTTGAGCTTGCCGCGCATTTCCCTGTCTCTTGAAATCGCCGGGTGATTCGGGTCCGCCAGAATGATCTCGTACCAGATGTTCATTCCGTCCTTGTGCAAATAGTATGAGCCCAGGACTTCTAGGTTCGGGAACTTTTCCGCAACCCTGCGCTCGGCCACCTTGCGCATGCTTATTCCCTGCTTGATGCGGACGACACCCAGGTGCTTCGGCCTTCTGCCAGCGACCGGCCTCTGCTTGCGCATGCCGCCCCTGCCAACGCGCGTGCGAATCACTACAATGCCCTGTTTTGCCTTGTAACCCAACCGCCTGGCCCTGTCAAGCCGGCTTGGCCTCTCAATCCTGTGTACCGTAGGTTCAGTTCGCCACAAGATTGCCTTGGACTTGAGCTCGTCAGAATTGTTCTTCCACATCCTTGTCCAAGTGTCGGCCATGTAGCTGCGCATAGGTCAGACTCTCTCCCAGTCCCCCTTATATCCTATTTGCCGGAAGAAAAATTGCTAAATGACGCCGCGGAGAATCTGGATGATCTTTTCGGCAATGACAGTCGAGGCGAGTTCCTGGCCTTCCTTTGTCTGGGCGCCGATATGCGGCGTGCATATTACGTTTGGAAGCTCTATCAGCATCCTGTTTGTCGGCGGCTCGACCTCAAAGACGTCAAGGGCGGCGCCGGCCAGCCTGCCGGCCTTGAGCGCGTCATGCAGCGCCTTTTCGTCGATAATCTCGCCCCTTGAAGTATTGACAAGAAAGGCCGTCGGCTTCATTTTGGCCAGCCTCTCTGCGTTGAACATCTTTATCGTTTCCTGCGTTGCAGGGACGTGACAGCTTACAAAGTCAGAGCTCTCAAGAAGCGTGTTTAGGTCAGTGACTACCATGCCCGTCTCTCTTACAAATTCCGCGTTTATAGGATAAGGGTCGTAGCCTACGAGGTTCATCCGCAGCGCCTTGGCTATTCTGCCAAGGTTTCTTCCGATGTTGCCGACTCCGACGATTCCCAGGTACTTGCCCTTAAGCTCGGTACCCATCAGGTCTTTTTTAATCCAGTTGCCCTTCTTGAGCTCCGAGTCAGCTCTTGGAATGCTCCTTGCAAGGGAGAGCATCAGGCCGATTGCGAGTTCTGCCACCGCGGTCGATGCTGCCTCCGGCGCGTTTATCACCCGGATCTTTCTCGACTCGGCAGCCTTGACGTCGACGTTGTCAAGCCCGACGCCAACGCGGGCAATGATTTTCGCCCGGCCGGCTGCTTCTATGACTTCCTTTGTCACCTTGGTCCTGCTCCGTACAACTATTACGTCAAAATCCTTAACAGCGCCTACCATCTCGCTTGCCTTGATATCGGGCTTGTAATCGACAACAAGACCGGAACGCTTCAGGCTTTCAATGCCAGCCTGGTCTATGGAGTCGCAGATTAGAACCTTGCCGGCGACTTGCATAGAGCATGAGAACTTTACGCTAGTAATATAATGCTAGTGCCGGCGTGAAAAAAGATAAAAAAATCAGGCCATTGCCGGCATTAGGCGGCGCAGATCCTTTGCCCTGTTCCTGACGGTCACTTCCGTCACGCCGGATGCCTTTGCAATCTCTGCCTGGCTCCTTGGGTTGCCGCTGCTTTCCTGCAGGTTAACCAGATATAATATTGCGGCTGCCATTCCCACTGGGTCCTTCCCGACAAGGGCGTTTCTCTTTCTCGCCTCGGCCATAAGCTCCAGCGCCTTTCTCTTGGTCTTCTCGTCAAACCCGAGGCTGTTTGCAACCCTGGCGATGTACTTGCCTTCGTCAATCAGAGGCACTCTCAGGTCAAGCTCCGCAACGACTCTTCTGTACGACCTGGCAGCCTGTTTCGGCCTCACGTTCGCCGTCTTTGATATGTCGTCAAGCGTTCGGAGCACGCCTGACTGACGTGCGGCAATGTATATCGAGGCTGAAAGCACCGAGCCTATCGTGCTACCGCGGATCAACCCCCTCTCCTGGGCTTTTCTGTAGACGTAGGCAGCCTTTTCTATGATGTAGTCCGGCAGGTTAAGCTGGTCCTTGAGTTTTGACAGCATGGAGAACGCCTGCTGCAGGTTTCGCTCAGTTGGAGAGCGCCTCTGGCTACGGGTGTTCCACATCCGGAGCCTGCTCATGTTCGCACGAGTAGCCGCGGCGAGTGCATTGCCCGACGCGTCGACGTCATTTCTTCCAATTACGGTCGAAAGCCCCATGTCGTGAAACGCAAGAGTAGTTGGGACGCCTGTCCTTGCGCGGTCCGCGCCCTCGGAGGCGTCAAAGCTGCGCCATTCACGTTCAGTTGAAACAATATTCGAGACAACTTCGCCGGTGTCCCGCCGGATTATTTCTCCAGTGTCAGGGTCCGTAATAAGGTCCGACCTCGACGCAGGAGTGGAGGTGATTGCTTTTTTCATATGTAATTATCGTGAATGCCGTATTTAAGACTAGTAGCACTAAGTTACTTAGCAGGTTTGTCCTACCGTACGTGGTAAGCCGGATATTACTGGCGGTAAACAATTAGTAACCGCTATGCCCGAAAGCCGAGCGTCATCTCGTGGCACGCCCTACTGTGCTTTATCGCCTCTTCTTTTTCATTGCGCTTGTCTATGTCAAAGACGAGATTGCAGGTATAGCACCGGACCAGCATCATGACGTTATCCTTCATTTCCGTCGAAATAAAGCCTGCGCGGTTTGCAGACAGCAGGGTTATCGATGCGATACCGGTTCAAACAGGCCTATCGGTCGGCTCCGTCCGGACAAGACCAGGCTAGAATGCCGCGAAATGACAGAATCCTTGGAGCTTGTGGTTACAATTCGAGCAGCTCGTAAAAGACGCCAGGTTTTCCTTCCCGCACCAACGGCATACCTTCACCGGCGGTGGATACGTAACCTCCTTGCAGCGGACGCGCAGCGACTCTTCGATTGCCAGCCTGCGCAATCCAAGATACAAATCCTCAAGGTCGGCTTGTGTAGGCTTCAATGACATTACGACGTCAATGTTGACGCCCAATTTTGCCAGCTCTGAATACAGGTTACCAAGCCTTAATTGCATGCAAATTTGACTCTGCCACAGCCGAATAATAAGTTCAGTCAGGTGGAATTCGTTACAGTCTCGCCGCAGATTTAACCGGGCGTTGCAAATGGCGCATAGCAGTGTCCCGCTCTGGCTTTTGACAGCTCTTCATGCCTGCAGCGAGATAACCGGCGCCAGGGCATCATTGCATTATCACTGATTGCGCAATCCGTAAAGGGGGAGTGAGTTTATTAGGCATCTTTCGTGAGCACCCCCTGTTAGCAGCAATGATGCTAAGTTGCCCAAACCGCGGCAGAAAAGAGCAGGTTCCAGACGGCTTTAAGCACGAGCTGTACTGCTTAAATTGCGGCACCAAGCTGTCGGGCGACAAATCTTGATGATTTCGCCGCGTGGCGAGATGGAATCCTAGTACTCCGCTCCGGGCATTGCAGCGCGCCTAATAGTTACGCAAGGATCCGGGGCAGATCGTCGGAGCCCTTGAGCCCTGCAAAATGATATATTTAGAGCCCGCCCTAGCCTGCCACATGCCAAAGGAACCAGGTTTACGCAGGTTCGGCGTGACTATTGAGGCCGATGCCACATGTGCGGCCTGCCCGCCAGGCAGCAAGCTGAGCGCTGCCGCGCGGAGCAGCAAGGGTGAGCTGACAGGTCTCCAAAACAGCGCCGCCGCGACAAAAGAGCCGTGCAGCTGGTTTGAAATTCATCACCTTGTTCGCATGCTTGCCGAGCAGATTGAAAAATCAGGCAGGAAATATGACCGCATCCTCGCGCTGTCCACTGGTGGGCTTGTCCCTGCAAAGCTTCTTGCAGAGGAGCTGCAGATGGACGACATTGCGATTATTCCGTTCCGAGAAAAGATGCTTGTAGCGTCGGAAATGCCGAGGCTAAAAAAGAGCAGGCGCTACCTCGCAGTTGACGACATCTATGACAGCGGTAAAACCTTCACGCAGGTCCAAAAGGCTGTGAAAGGTTTTGACTGCGACTTTGCCTTCTGCATGAGCAGGTTTCCGGGCCATCCGGGCTTTGCAGGAAGAATTCTCAATCACAACCTCTGGATTGTCTTCCCGTGGGAAAAAGAGATTCGATAGGCCAAGTTGCTTGAGGGAAAGACATGCCTTGTGACGGGCAGCACTTCCGGCATAGGGAAAGAAATTGCGATCGGCCTCGGCAGGCTTGGCGCGTCAGTCATTCTTGTAGGTCGCAGCCAGGAGAAATGCAGGAGCGCTGCACGTGAGGTCGCAGGCTTTTCGTCCAATCAAGTCCCTCGCTACTTTGTCGCAGACCTGTCCTCGCAGCAAGCCATCAGAAACCTTGCATCGGAAGTAACCTCGGCCCTTGACCATCTTGACGTGCTAGTAAACAATGCCGGAATTTTTATGGCCAGCCGCGAGGTTTCGCCGGAAGGAATCGAGCTGACATTTGCGGTAAACCACCTCGCCCCGTTTCTGCTGACAAATCTCCTGCTGGGCTTGTTGAAAAAGACCCCTTCAGCCAGAATCGTAACCACAAGCTCCATCGCGCACAGGGGGGCACACATCGATTTTGACGACATCAACTTTGAAACAAAAAAGTACAGCGGAATAAGGGCATACGGGCAGTCCAAGCTGGCAAACATCCTTTTCACAAGGGAGCTTGCCCGGCGCCTGTCAAGCGCCGGAGCTAATGTAACGGCGAACTGCTTCCACCCCGGCGGCGTACGGACGAACTTTATGCGCAATAACCCGCTCGCCTACAAGCTGGTCTGGGCGGTAGCGGCTCCCTTCCTGATAAGCGCGCAAAAAGGAGCAGACACCGGAATATTTCTGGCCTCCTCGCCCGACATAGAGGGGGTGAGCGGAAAGTATTTTGTCAAGAGGCGACAAGTGGTACCCTCGTCTGCTGCTCAAAGCGACGAATCGGCCAGCAGGCTCTGGAGCTTGAGCGAGAAAATGACGTCTGCATGAAAGGTGCAGACAGCTGTGCCGTACTCATTTATCATGTGGGAAGTCGCCGCCAGCAATTGCTTGCCGCTCGAGCGTAAACGCTAAATCATCATCTGACCAGTACCATTTGATAGAATTGGACACGTTTGAGTGCATAGCCACGAAATTTGACGTGCGAGAGTTTGCCGACAGGCCCGTGCCGCAGGACATCAGGCTGAAGGTTCTAGAGGCCGCCAGGATGACTGGCACCGGTCTCAATACCCAGCACTGGCGCTTTGTCCTGGTAGACGGCGGGGACCTTTCCCGGCTCGCTGCGGACAGCACTAGCGGCATGTGGGTTTCGGGGGCGAACTTTGCGGTGATTGTACTGACAAACCCAAAGCACAGGTTCCACGCCCTTGACGCCGGCAGGGTAGTGCAGGACATGCAGCTGGCAGCATGGAACTTTGGCGTGGCGTCGGGGATTTACACCGGCGTCGACGAGACTAGGCTGCGCAAAGATTTCAACATTCCAGCAGAACTTTCGCCGACGGTTATCGTGGGATTCGGCTACCCAAAGAATCAGGCTTTTCCGCCGCAGACAGGTAAAACCAAAAAGAACAGGCTGCCGCTCTCCGACCTGGTCTTTTCCGGCAGATATGGGAATGCATTTGCAGCCTGAGCATTCCCGAGCTCTGCTTATTAGTCTGGCAGACGTTTCAGTGTCATAGTAAAATGGAGACTGCGCAAAGGCCCAGAAACTCGGGCGAGCATTCCGGCGGCCTTTTGGCCGATTTCACCGAGGCACGCAATCTAACACTCGAGCTGTTCGGCCCGCTAAACGTTGAGGACGCAGTTATCCAGTCCGACTCGTTTGGCAGCCCACCAAACTGGCACATCGCCCACGTCACCTGGTTTTTCCACAAGGTTCTTGAAAAATACTCGGTGGACCTTTCAGGGGCCAGCCTCAATCTCGACTACCTGAACTCGTACTATCAAAAGTACGGAGGCATACTCCCCAAGGCAGAGCGCGGCAGGTTTCCGCGACCGACCGTCCAGCAGACCCTGCAGTACCGGGAGTTTATCGACGGCAAGGTGAGCGAATTTCTCCAGTCCGATGCGATGTCGGCCGAGGCTGCCTACGACATTACGCTTGGCATCCAGCATGAGATGCAGCACCAGGAGCTGATGATTTACGACCTGCAGCATTATTTTGAAAGGTTTTCCGATCCCGCGGACAATTACATTCCGCACAGGCGATCAGTGCCTCGCGGGGAGCAAATGGCTGCCGAGCGTCCTGCTGGCATGGTCTTCATTCCGGGAGGCCTTTACGAACTGGGTTTTTCCGGCCGGGGCTTTAGCTACGACAACGAACTTCCCGAGCACAAAGTGTTCCTGTATCCATTCAGGATTGATGTCGCGCCGGTAACAAACGGCGAGTTTGCCGAATTCATAGACGCGGGAGGCTACCATGACTACAAGTACTGGCTAGCAGACGGATGGGAACTTGTCAGGGAAAACGGGTGGCAGGCGCCCTTGTACTGGCGCAAGGACGAGGGCAAATGGGTAAAGAAAGATTTTGCAGGAAGCCGCGACCTTGTACCGGACGAGCCGGTTGTCAATGTAAGTTATTTTGAGGCAGACGCCTTTGCACGCTGGAAGGGAAAACGGCTTCCGACCGAGGCGGAATGGGAAAAGGCTGCAAGCTGGAGCGAGGAGCTTGGTCGAAAGACTCTCTACCCCTGGGGAGACGAGCTGCCGACGGCGGGGCACGCCAACCTCCTAGAGTCCTACGAGTGGCAGCCCTCGCCCGTGGGGTCGTATCCTCTCGGAAGGAGCCATTACGGCTGCCACCAGATGATAGGCGATGTCTGGGAATGGACGTCCTCGGAATACGTGCTCTACCCCGGCTTCATGTCGAGATTTCCCGAGTACACCGACAAGTGGGCGGTCGGACAGAAGGTGCTCCGGGGCGGATGTTTTGCGACTCCCCGGAAGCAGATCCGAACTAGCTACAGAAACTACTTCAAGCCTCATGAGAGAATACTTTTTGCCGGCTTTAGGTGCGCGCAGGATGCCGACCGCTAATCAGGCCCGACGCAGCAGGCAGAGGTCAAACCACTTTTTGCCGTCGGTGTAATGGCTCGCCGCCTCAAGTCCGCAGCGCCCGGCAAGCGCCTCGATCCGCTCGACAGAATACTTGTACGAGCTCTCGGTATGAATTGATTCGCCGCGCGCAAACGTAAAGGATTTTCCGGCCGCCCCAATCAGCACCGACTGGTCTTTGGCTGACACCAGGTGCATCTCCGCCCTGTGAAGTTCTTCGTTGTATAGCGCACTGTGCGAAAAGGCGGAGGTGTCAAACTTGCCGCCAAGCTCCCTGTTAATCCGCTCAAGCACGTTGAGGTTGAAAAGAGCCGTGACGCCGGCAGCGTCGTCGTATGCGCGCTCTATGGTGCGCCTGTCCTTCTCAAGGTCAAAGCCCACCAAAAGCCAGTCGTCGTCGCCGAGAGAGTTGTAAAGCATTCGGAGGAAGTCGCACGCTTCATCCTCGTCCATGTTGCCGATGCTTGAGCCCAGAAACAGCACGATCTTGCGCTCTGAAGTACCGCGGGATCTCTTTTGAATCAATTTTGCAGCCGTTTCAAGTCCCCTGGCATAGTCTCCAACTATCTGCCGCACCGAAAGCTCGGGGAAATCGCCGGAAATCAGGTTGGCGCTTTCCACAAGCGCCGAGCGGGAAATGTCAATTGGGATGTACTCGATCTTGAACCTGTGCTCCGACGCAATAAGGGCCCGAAACAGGATCCTTGTCTTTATCGAGGACCCACTTCCAAGCTCCACCACGTTGACGTGCTTTGCTCCGCTGCAGGTTGCGTCAACGATATCGTGACAGCAGGCCTTGAGGATCTGGGCCTCTGTCCTCGTCAGGTAGTATTCCGGCTGCACGCAGATGCGCTCGAACAGTTGCGAGCCGCGTTCGTCGTAAAAGTACCGCGGAAGCAGGTACTTTTGCGGGCTCGCCGCAAGCCCTTCAATCACGTGCCGCAGGAATTCGCCGGTCGGAGTGCTAAGCGGCTGTACTTGATATGAACGCGGATTCACGCCTAGGAAAAGATGATGCTTATCCTTGATAAGGCTTCATGTGGCAGATATCAGTCAAACTTCATTGCCAATCGTTTTCAAGGGATTATCAAAAACGAAAATTCTAAGGTCAAAACCAGGGGGAAGGAGGACGGAATGACAGTAATTGCAAATTTGCAATCAGCCATCCTGCAGCGCCCTAGCGCCTTATTGTGGGCATCAGCTCGAAGGCGACCTTCTTGCGGATCCTGCCCCATTTTCCGTTTCCCCGGAAGCAGATTAGCTGGCCACACTTGTGGCAGCGCACGCGCTTTGGATACGTAAGGTCCAGGTAGTACAGAGGCAGCAGCTTGCAGATGGGACATCTGTAGTGCGTAAGAAACAGCCTCTGGATAGGCTCCAGTCCTAGGTAGTCTATCTGCTCGTCGGCGCACACCTGGCGAACCTTGGCTTCAAGAAGCCTTTCGACGGGTATGCCCGTTTCGAATCCAAGCCTTCTTGGAATCGCCGAGCTTGCGTCTTTTTCCTCTCTTTTTGCGGTTTTTTCGATTTCGGGCTCATATAGTGCCATAACATCATGATCTGAAAGCAGGCTATAGTTTTTAATAAAAAGCGGGCAGCATTAGAAGTATTCCAACATTCATGGTATAATGCTGCAATGTTTGATCCAAATCACGCACTCATACTCAAAAGTATGCAATATCAGTAATAACGGGGCTCCTCTAATGCGTATGAATATTGAAGCGAACCAATCAAAAAACGCTAGGAATTACAAGATTGTCATGCCGGGCCCATATACCCTGCCAAGCGTTGGCCTAGTTGAGAAGCAAGACAGCACAATAATGCCTTTCTACTCCTGACTACCGATGCATGTCAGGATGCTGGTCTCGGAGGCACTGGCTGAGGAGCTGATGCTTCATCCTCAGAATTGCAAGCCTGACATATCAATCGAAAACTATGTACTTCAGTGGAGCAGCGATTCAGCAGGCATTCCTCGGTCGGAGGAGGCGAATCTTAGAGCCTTTGTCCGCGAGCTTGCCACGCATATATCCACTGCAATATTTGAGGCAAGCAATGAAATGCACAAGGGCATTTCGCGCTACACCCAGAGCGAGAGAGATTCGCGAAAAATCGAGGAATCCCTCAAGCCGTGCATCTGCTTGTCGAAAAGAACCGGCACGGCTGCATACCTAGCGGTGATGGACAGAGACGGGAGGACAGTCATATCGCTAATGCAAAAGCCTGTTGCTCCCGAGCCGCTGAAAAGCGCGTCTAAAATGCCGTACGTTCTCTTCGAACTGGGCGAGCTTGTCTTTGACAGGCGGCCGCGACGCAAATGAATTCAGGCGGCCGAGTCAGACTTGTCAAGGGCCCTGCAGTGGTCCGCGTGTCCGGCCGCTGTTCGGTCCTTGGCTGCGACCTGTCTGACAGTGAGGTCCGCATACGGCAGGGAAAAATCCTTCCCTTTGAATTGGAAGGGCGCACTCGGCTTGACGTAACACTAGGCGCGGGAGCAAAGGCCTGGTCCGCCAGCCCATTTTCCGCGGGGACAAGGATGTGGCGCGCCGTCGTCAAGAATATAGTTGAGCATGCAGGCGCAAAGGAGGGTCTCAAGGTGCTTGTGCTAGGCGACTCCAACGCCGGCAAGTCGACCTTCTGCCTTTACCTGGCAAACCGCTGCATCTCGGCTGGTATGAAGCCGTGCATAGTTGACTCTGACATAGGGCAGTCCGATCTGGGGCCGCCGGGAGTGGTGACCTTCGCGGCACCTGCCGGCCCTGCCACAGACCTTAGAGACGCAGTGCTTCGGTGCAGGAAGTTTCGATTTATAGGCAGCATATCGCCTCCGGGGTTTGAGCATCAGATCATTGGTGCGACAAGAGACATTTTAGAATCGGAGCAGCGGGCGTATGACATCTTCATTGTAAATACCGATGGCTATATTGCGAAGCAGGGCGCACAGTACAAGCTGCGGATGGCAAGGGAGCTGTTGCCTGACGTCCTAGTCTGCCTTGGAGCAGCAGGACAGGCCTTGTGCCGCGCGTACCGGGGACGCTCCAAAATCATGAGGGCAAGATCTAGCCGCTTTGCAGTCAAGTCGCCGCAGGAGAGGACTGCCCGGAGAAACGAGCAATTCGCAAATTTTCTCGGACAGGATAGAATCCTGATATTTCCGACCAGCAAAATCCGGCTCGTTTACCGGGATGGTGTGCCTACAAAGGACGAAGTCGAATCACTGCTCGCCGCTCCGGGGCTTCTTTTCGTAGGGCTTGCCCTTGGCGGAATTCTGGCCGGCTTTGGCGCAGCTTCTATTGCAGGGACGGGGCTGATAGGAATACAGACCGGATATCCCGGGGCATTTGATAAAGTACTGCTAAGCGACATTACCCTTTCTTTGGATTATGACTCTGACGGACAATCAGCGCGGGATCGGAGACCTTGAGCGCGTCAAACGCTTCTGCCCTCTGCTTGCAAGCGTAGCACCTGCCGCAGGGAACTTCGTCGTCTTCGTGGCAGCTCCACGTAAGGTCTATGGGTACGCCCAGCTGCATTGCAAGCCTGATTATCTGCTGCCTTGTCAATTCTGCGAGGGGCAGGATTATCTTGTATGTCTTGCCGTTGCAAGAAAGGCATCCACGCTCAAGCAGGTTGTTAAGGTGCTCAAAAAAGTCCGGCGAAGAATCCTTGAAGAATGCCGAGTCGTGAGCGTTGTGCCCCCCGACGATCGCATTTATCCCCAGCGCCTCCGCATGAAAGGCTGCGATCGAGTAAAAAATCATGTTTCTTGCAGGGATATAGGAGGACCAGCGCGAATCACGCAGCGGATCCTGTCTTTCTGCGACTTCAAATTCGGACATTTCCTTGAGAAATGGCAGGTCGATTTTAGTGAATTTGGAGACCCGGGCGGCCTTTGCCAAGAGCCCCGTTGCCTGCTTTTCTTTCTCCAGCCTCCCCGCATAATCAAACGTAATGGCATGCACTTCGCCATAGTGCTGCCTTGCCCAGTAGAGGCACGTAGCAGAGTCCAGGCCGCCAGAAAGCAGCACGAGGGCGGCTTGCGCGCTGCCATTGCCCACGAGCGGGATCTCGCCATCGCGGCCTAATTGCATTATCTAGCCTTTCTGGACCCCTGCTATGATATGAGCGCCCTTGTTCACGCCCTCGTAAATGTAAACGCCGATTGCCTCGATGTTCTTTGGCATCTTGGGGGCTAGCAGCCTGATTATCTCAAGCGACAGGTTCTCGACCGTCGCCTCTCCGCCAAGCATGTATGTCGTGGTCTTGGGCAGCTGCAGGCTAAAGTATCCGCGCGGCCCCTCAAAGGAAACGTAATAGTGGAGAGTGTCCTCTTTGTGCAGGTACTTGCGGTTGATAAAGAACTTGTGGTCGATTTCATTAAGAGTCTCTTTAATCACGCGCTTGGCCTCTCCGAAATCTATGACTAGGTTGTCTTTCATGACGCCTATCAGCTCGACCATCACAGTCGAGGTGTGGCCATGGAGTACCGAGCACTTTTCAACCAGCGGGAGTATGTGAGCGTAATCAAAGGCAAGAGACGGGTCTTCGATAAATATGGAGCCGGTGTGCTCGCGGTCTGGATCTCCCAGGACAAAGAATGAATTTATTTCCTTCACGGTTGCTGCGAATTTTGGGTGCCCGATTCCGACAACCGCAAGTTCTGGACTGTCTGCCTTTACGCGTTCCACCTTGCGGACATCCTCGTCGCCCTCTACCACCTCGATAAACCTGTCACCAACTCGAAAGTCAAGCCTTAGGCGACTGCCGTCCTTGAGCAGGACCTCCTGATTGTACTTGTAGCTAAGCCCGAGAAATGAGAGCATCTTTGCAACGCTGTGCTCTGTCCGGCTCCTCAGCAGATTGCCTTGAGAATCGATATACCTGCGGTCAGAGTCAAGGACGACCCTTTCTTGTGGCATCTTGCCCTATCGGGCTAGTTTTCCTGAATCCTATATAAATGGTATTTAGGTCGAATTAATTTCATCTGTAATGGCAAGTAGGCTGCTGGGAACAAAAGTGATCTGCTTTACAAGGACTAATTGACGCTCTGTCATGCGCGCTCGCAGAAACCATGCCTGAAAAGACCGTGGGAGTCGCGTTCTCGGGCGGCGTTGACAGCTCGCTTCTTGCGGTACTTTGCGGCCGAGCAGGAAAGGACGTAACCCTTCTTACCGTGGGCTTTGAGGGCTCGCACGACCTCGGGTTCTCAACGCAAATCTCCCGCACACTGAAAATCAGCCACAAGACCGCGACGCTGAGCGATCAGGAATTTCAGCAAGACATTGCTGCCGTAAAGGCGCTAATTAGCTGCAGAAACACGTCGCATGTTGAGAACTGCATCGCCTTTCGCTCAATTGTCCGGCTGGCGCGCCAGAACAAGCTGGATATAGTGCTGAGCGCCAACGGCCTCGATGAACTGTTTTGCGGGTACAATGGATACAGACTCGTGTATGGCAGAGGCGAGGGGGCGATTATGGAGCTCATGCAGGAAAAGATAGCAAACGAGCTAGAACTTGTGCGCGAGATTACGCGGACCACCAAGGAGTACGAGGTGTCTGTGCGCCAGCCATTTCTGTCTGACAGTTTTATACAGTACTCAAAGAAAATCCCCCTTGCCGACAAGATTACCGGAGAGGACGACATGATGCGAAAGCATGCCATACGCAGGGCCGCCCTGGAACTGGGCGTAGCGGCCGAATCTGCACTGAAGAGAAAAAAGGCCCTGCAGTACGGTTCGCTTATTGACAAGCGATACAAAACGGAACTAAAAAAAGCATGGCGTTAGAGACAGTACCGGTTTTGCATCTCAATGTCTGTATCGTTTCCAACATGCTAAGTCTTTTCGATTACAGAGTCGCGCTTTACATTCAAGATAGCGCACATGTCGAATAATGTATCAGTCGCCACGATTCTTGAATCCATTTCCGATGAGGGGTCGCTTGAGCTCTTTAGGCTGATTGCCCGGGAAGCAGGGGACTCTGAATCGCTCAGAAGCAAGATAAAACTGACAAGAAAGCAATACTACTCTAGGCTTTTCAAGCTTACCCAGTCCGGCTTGGTCAAGCGCAAGGAAAACCAGTACGTGCTGACCGCGCTTGGAAGGGTAGTGCATGACTGCGAGGAGACAATTTCGACTGGTCTTGCAAACTACTGGAAGATAAAGGCCATAGACTCGATTGACATCGCCGACGGAACGCCAAACGAGGAGCAGAGGAAGCTGCTTGAACTGCTCATAAAGGACCAGGATTTGAAAAAGATCCTCTCCAAAGACTTTAGGCTAGAGTTCCACTAGCCTCTTCTATCTCTTTTCCTTAAAGCCAAAGTGCGTTCAAAAAGCACACTGGCATTATGCGGCGGTCAGAAATAATTGCGAAATTAAGCCTTGAACTCGTGGACGATGTCCTGCTTGACCGTGTCCATGTTCTTTTTGGTTGCAGGCGACAAGAGCGCAAGGACGTGCACATCGTCTGTTACCGGAAAGACAAGTATCTCAGACTTTGAATTGAAAGACGCGCTGGTATAATCAAGCCTCCCTAGGCTCTCGGACCAGACTGAGGACATGCCTACCAGGAGAGCCGCCTGCACATGCAGGACGTGGATCTTGGATGGATGAAGGTCGATAAAGCCCTTCTGCGACAGTACCTTGAGCTTGCTGTTAACAGCAGCAATGTACGAAATATCCTCATGAGCATCAAACGCCCGTTCGACGGACTTTGTAAGAGAATCAATTACGCTCTTGCTACTCATTTCTCTATCTGGTAGGGATCTCCGATGAAAGCCAAATAGCGTTTGCAAGTCCGGCTGGATTACACATTGAATTCTTATGGATGTTTGTTAGAGGCCGCGCTTTACGGCGGCGTTTCTCCTCACCCAAAGATTGAGCCGCCGGCAGGCGACTGCGCGGCATTAGTGTTCAAGAACGACGCCGGGCTAAGGTGTAACTCGAGTGTCATGACAATGGCCAATGTCGCGATTCCCATAAGAATAATGGCGTACTTGAAGCCGGTTGCAAAAGAGCCGCTTGATATCTTGCCTACAAGAAAGCCGGTCATCCATGACTGCGAAGTGATGCCGATAGCAAGCAGCTGCGTTGAAGTTAGAGTTCCTGGCACGTGCGGGGCCTCCACAGTAGCCGGCGAGCCGGGGGCGTTGAGGATGCCCTTGCTAATTTCTGTAAATGTCTGTGCGACCATCAGCGTTGTAAAGGCACTCAGCGCGGTAACGAGAAATCCAATTACAAAGTATGGCTTGAGCATGGCGTCCTTTTCCCTCTCTACGTTAAACGATGACTCGCTTGACTGTGCCAGTATTTCAAGCGAAGTCGTATAGCCGCCACCGCTTTCGATTGCTTCCATCAGGATGCGGAAGTGAATCAGGGCTGAAAACGACTTGATGTTTGCCGATAGGTTAGAGTATATTTTGCGAAGCGGCACACCCCACTCCAGCTGGTTTGCAAAAGCCTTTACAACGAAATGGAATGCAGGGTTTCTGATTCTCTCAGATGCATACACTATGCACTTTTCCGGCGAAAGGCCTGCCTTTCTCGACTCGGCGACATCGCGGAGGTAGCTTGGAAGGTCCGACTCCATACCGCGCATGTTCTTTTCAAGCTTCATTCCCTGGTAAGCCGGCCATGCGGATGCGGCGATTGCGAAAATTGAAAAGCCATAGACCGGGTCAATTACTTTTTCCAGAAGCCCGGACATCGTAATTGCCGCAAAGCCCACGATGGCGCCAACCGAGTAGATTATCCCCCTGAGCAGAACCTTGCGGGCCCCGACGAGCGAACTTGAGACCGTCTTGTCCATGACGTAAAGTATTGCAAAGGAGATGCCCGGCAAGAGTACAAAGATCAGAAGATAGGTGAAAATTGGCGATGAAAACGATGCCGGCATGATGCTGACCGAGCCAATGGAACCGAGGGCCACGACCACAACGTACATGCTGAGGCCGATTACCTGCATTATCATGTATGCATCCACGAGGCCTCCAATCTTCGCCACCGACTGCTTGGCGATGGACACTTCGTACTCGAATATTGATTTCATTTTGCTCTGCAAAAAGCTGGCAATGTCTCCTCCGTTTCGAACCGTAGAAACGTAGCCAAGAAGCAAGTCCCTGTACTGCCGTGAGTTCGAGTTGTTTGCGCGCTTTTCCATCGCCGTAAGTGGGTCTTCTCCCAGAATGTGCACCTGGGCGATAACCTTGCGCGCCTCTACCATGATGTTTGGGAGCAGCTTGTAGCTTGCGAGTTTTGTAAAGCTGCCAAAGGGGCTAATGCCGCTTGCGGCCATTATCGTAATGAGCGTAATTACATACGGCAATTCCCGGTCAAGCTTGCCATCGGCTGCCTTTTTGTTGGATGGCTTCTTCTTCTGGCCGGTCTTTTTTGCGAAAAAATTGAGCGCGCCAAGACCCGAGCTATTCTTGCCATCGGCTGCCTTTTTTCCTGGACCTGGTTGTGGCCGCCACATGCTATGAGCTCTCCACCTTTTCCAGAAGCCTCTGGGGATCCTGGTTGAACATCCCGATTATCTTGCTGATGCTTCTAAAGTCGCGAATTCCCCTGTTTATCAGCCATGTTAGAATCTGTTTTCTTTCGGCAAGGCTGCTGATGACATCTTCCATCGAGATGCCTACGTCCTCTACCACGCGAGGCAGGTGCTTGCTCCGCGCCAGGTTGTCAAGGTATCCGTCGTACTGCGGGTCCCACGAGAAAACCGGGTTCAGGCTGTCTGAGGACAGCACTTCGGTGACTTCAGTGACGCGTCTTGTCATCACATAGGACTTGCCTGTGTTGACCTTGACTCTCTTGACTGTAATGATGCAGTTCATTAGCGGAACGTATGCGGGCGGAATGTCCATAGGCTTTTGCAAAAGCCTCCTGACCGCGGCCTCCGAGTCATCCGCGTGCATTGTAGCCATGCCACCGTGACCGGTTGCAAGAGCCTGAAACAGCACATAGGCCTCCTCGCCTCTGATCTCACCGACAAGAAGGTAGTCAGGCCTGTGCCTCATTCCGGATTTCAATAGATCGAAAAGTCCAATCTCGCCTTGGCTTTCAAGACCAAAGCTCGCACGGGAAACAAGGCTGAACCAGTTCTCATGGGCGATATTGATTTCAGCAACGTCCTCTACGGAGAAGATCTTGTATGACGGGTTGATTAGCGCCGTCACGGCGTTTAGGATAGTCGTCTTGCCTCCTCCTGTTGACCCTATGATTATGAGCGACTTTTTGTTGTCAAGCAAAAGCCAGAGGTAGGCCGCCATATCGATGTCAAGCGCGTCAGAGTTTATGAGATCTACAATGGTAATGGGATCCTCCCTGAATTTTCTGATTGTAAAACTGCTTCCCATGGTAGTTACCTCTTTCTTGTACAGCGCGGCGAGACGATGGTTTCCAGGGAGCGATGCGTCCACTATTGGATGTGCTGCGCTGACGTGCTTGCCCGCGCGGTGTACCATCTTCATTACGAAACTATCCAGAAACTCGGCGTCAGCAAAAGTGACGTTTGTGCGCAGGCCCTCGTACCGCCTGTGGTAAACAAAGATTGGCTTGCCTGCACCACCGCATGTAATGTCTTCGATAAACGGGTCGTGAAAGAGAGGGTCGATTAGACCAAAGCCCACAATGTCGCGGCGAAGGTAGTACTTTACCTTCTCAAGAAGCACTGCTTCTTCCTTTGTCGCAGGAAAATGGGATTTTAACAACCGCGAAACTTCCGAGCTGAAGCTGAGCTCGACGTTTTCAAGCATCCTAGGAGAATCTATCTCTTTTTCCAAAAGCTCCTTGATGCTGTGGTAGATTTTTACCTCCTCGTTATTCATGGGGAGTTCGTCGACGCTGTAGATTACATCGGAATACTCTTCATTCTGCAAAACGTTGACGTAGCAAAAAGGCGGAACAAGGGAGTAACGCTGGATGCTCTTGTATCCGTCGGGAATCTTGCTCCCAGACCATTCCTTCCTTGAGACCTGGTCGAGGTAATTTGCCACCTTTTCAAGGCGGCTGTCAAATGCCGTTTCGCCAAAATCAATATCCTTTATCGCGTTGATGGCCGCTTCGTTGTTGTCTAATTCGAGCTTGTCCTTTTCCGTCACCGGTTTGGCAGTATTTTTTATCTTGAACTTTGAACCGAGGTTAAGAATTGCGGTCATGTCGCTTCAAAAAAAGGAAAAAAGAGAGTAGTCAGCGTTTACTTGCTGATTACTTGGACTTGCTGTACTGCGATTGCCTGGCCTGACTGGACTTGGAGTGAGTATGTGTTGCCTGCGTCGATTGTACCGATGTTGCCGGCGCCGGTCATGTATACTACTTGTGCCTGACCCTGTGTCAATGACACTGGACCGGTCTGCATTGCATAGTTAGTACCACCGAGTGGGACACCGCTGGTTGGGTTATACTGTGTTGGAAGGTCTGTGTTGATGTTGGTTGAAGTCGCGCATAAGGTCGGGTTTGTACACGAGTACCAGCTTGTCTGTGGAATCGGAAGACCTCTCAAAGATATGGAGTTGATTGCCACTGCCTTGCTGCCAGTGTTCTGGACTGCAAACGCTGTTACCGTCGTGCCGTTAGAGTTAACCCAGGTATGCACGTTTGACACCTTGATGGATTCGCTTTGTGTGTTGGTCTGGAACATACTACCCCCGAAGAAAATTACTCCCGCGCCCAGAACGACTGAGGCGATGAGGATAATCAGGGTCGTAATTACGTTGCCAATACCCTTTCTTTTCTGAACCCTTCGTAAGTTCATTTGCAGCCTAATCAAGCATGTTTGGATAATAGTAAGTGGGTGTATCCCATTCTTACAGTTCTGACAGCCCTTTCTGTCAAAGATACTACATACTTTCATTATTATCTCATCCGGCTGCTTTTCTTATCGCTATTGTCGCAGGACATACGGGCTATTGAAGCGGGACCGGGTCCACTAACCCCTGAGCAGTCCCAATCTCTGCTTCAGGGCATTGATTCCCTTGTTGACCAGGCCATACAGATCTATGAGCTTAACTCAAGGGAAGGCGAGATAATAGCATCCATTGGGTCGTCGATTTCAATCCTGCTTAACACTCTCAAGGTTTCACTTCCGCTTTCTCAAAAAATATTTCAAAACGAATTTCCCGGCGTCAAGAGCACGATACTCAACAACAAGGCGGAGATTATAATCATGCAATCAAACGGCAACATAATTACCAAGGAATTTTCCGATCTCGACAGCAAGCAGGTGATGGACATCATGACAGAGATTGTGCCAAAGCTGAGGCAGAATGCTGAGGAGACAAAGGCCGACGTAATGGAAAAGATGGGCATGCTCAAGAAAATGGCAAAGCAGCTCCAGCGGGTAAAGGGAATAAACAACACTACACCAACTTCAAGACCGCCTAATTCGCAGGAGGACGACCAGTAATGGGGTCTGCGTCCTTGTTATCTACCAAGTCCTCAGTCACGGTCTCCGCCTCGACTTACATTCTCTCATTTGACAACTTTGTAGCGCTAGAGTCGTTTCTCACCTCGACAAAGCAAAAGTGCGAGGATTCCATCCACAGATACGAGGAAGTACTCGGAGACATACTGCGGGAATCTGGTACCGCCGCGGGTTCTGACAAGGCAAGCTCCCAAGAGCAGTGGGCTCAGGAGATCAAGCAAGCGCTTGACTCCAAGGATGCAAAGCCGAAGTCAAAGCCCAAGGGAAATGACAAGAAGCAGAAGCACGGTGACGGTCTCGAGGAGTGGATAGATCTTGACCCTGTTTCGGTGTTTGTGGGCCGGCAGAACCGCGGCATAGCCGAGCTTTACTTTGAGGTAATCAGCCAGCTCAAGTCAGACCGGGTAAAGATCGATTCAGCGATAGCGCTTGTTGGCAGACTCAAGGCAAAGGCCACGGCTACTGGCAATACTGCGCTGACAGTCTCGATTCTGAACGGGATTCCAAGCAAGATTGTGGTGAGGACCGCGGGTCAGGAGTTGAAAAAGTTCTCCTTGGCAATTCGAGCGGAAGTTCCTGCGGTTGCGCCTAACTTTGCTATGGCAAAGCCCACGATGGTCCGGTAAAGGCCAATCCTCTTTCGACTTTGGCAAAAAATATGCATACCCTGGAAATCATCTCGTGAGTAGCATACTAGCTACGTTTGAGCTTCCTGTCATCGCTTTTGTGGGAGGCTATCGGGTGCCGTCCCGGACCATTGTCACACCTTCGCGCAATCAGTGGAATCGGATAAGTATAGTGACTCCGCGAATACTGCTTTGGTATAATTGGGATAACGGAGGGATATTGAAGTGGATATCCAGCGGATATTGAATGGAGAATAGAAGGAGATTGAAAGGGATACCAGAGTCCAAAATGCATGCTCTATCTGCGCTCAGTTTGAAGAGCTCATCACCATGAAAATAGCCTGTCTTTTGCTTGCCAATTCGAATCAGGCATCCGGCCAAAGCTGATAAAATGCAAGTTTTCAGTATCCCTTGGGCTGCAATATTGCATGCAATGGCAGAATCAAAAGTTGGAGGGCAGTCTTCTAGTCTTACGATGACGAGAAATGAAAACTAGGCAGTGACTGCACCAGAGCTAACCGACTTGTCCTTGTTTGCATTCTGCGGTGTTTGCACTGCAGTTGGAACATCCGCCTTGACATTACCCGCCGGGCTTGACGCGGGCCTGACATATGGCCCGTTTTTAGCAGTATTGCCTAAAGTCTGTATCGTTGGGCCTGAAGAGTCAGGTGTAGCGACCCTTTTGATAGTCGGCGCTGCGGCCGGAATCGGCTCTCCTGCTTTTTCATCAGCCTTCTTGGGAACTATGGTGCTGGGTTTCTTCTCGCCAGCAGCCTTCATGGCGCTAATTACTCTTTCCTCCGCACTCTTTTCCTCCAGGTTCGACATCTGGCCCGCTGTGCTTAGCATTTGCGCGCCAAGCGCGACTGACTGTGGGTATGAGGCAAAGGTCGCACCGGCGAGCATAAACACCACGGGGTAAAGCCTCTGATAAATGACATCTAGGATCTTTGGAACCTTGTTCTTTTCTGCCTCGAGGAGCGATGTGAATTCAGCGGTACTTCCATTCACTGTGCATGTGCCGCGAAACTCATAGGTTACAAGTCCCCTAGAATCATTGAGCGTAAGTGTGAATGAAAGGTTTAGCTGGCTGTCACGCCTAGACTCCTCGTCGAGTGTGGCAGAGACCTGAAAGTTGCCTGGCGTAAGTGTCTGCGCGTGGTCCTGGACGCCCTGCTCTTTGCCAAGGCTCTTTTTCTTTGACGCAAAAACGCTGTTCAATGCGAGTTCTATGTTTAGGCTTGTTTGCGAGGCTGAAGGGGATGTCGACATACGGTAATACTTCACCACGCTGTGCGCTACAAATGATTGTGTGCATGTCCCACTTTTTACACAAAAAGGACTTTGTTGCTCTCAAGCACCCTTTCAATTTGGATTATGGATTATCATTACTCAACTTCCGGTAAGGGAGCAAAAGGTGCAAATAAAATCACCACCCGGCTGCGCGCATATTATCCTCAAGGCAAGGTCTCGCTCCAGTTATCACGTCTTAAATTCTATGAATCCCCTTTACGAAAAAAGTACAAAGTCGAAAAGTACAACCTTGCGCCCAACTACGTCTTTCCGGAGGGCGTCAGCGGGCTAATCCCGTCAAACACTCCTCCATACGTAGACCAGGGAGACAACTATGTCGAGAAGATAATGCGGGCACTTTATCACTTCAAGCAGTGCGCGCTTATTGGCCCCAGCGGAACCGGAAAAACGCACATTGTATACGTAGCAGCTGAACTTGCGGGACTGCCCCTGTGGGAAATTAACTGCGGTCTACAAACCTCATCGTTCGACCTGTTTGGCAGGTACATCGGGCTGGGAAAGGAAAACTGGGTGGATGGACAGATCATCTCTTGGTGCAGAAATGGCGGCTTGCTCTACCTGGACGAGGCAAACATGATGCGGCAGGACGTTGCAACCCGGCTTAACCCGCTGCTTGATACAAGAGGCCACATAGTACTCAACGAAAAGGATAACGAAATAATCACACGGCATCCCCTCAGCTACGTGATAATCTCCATGAACCCATTTTCGGTAGAATTCGCCGGAACCAAGCCTCTCAACGCGGCATTCAGGAGAAGAATGAGCGTATGGATCAATTTTGACTACCTTAGCGTGGGCACAAAGATAAATGAAGAAGAGGCGCAGCTGCTGGTAGAGAAGGCTGGTCTCAGCAGAGAACTTGCGCTGAAAATGGTCAGGGCAGCGGGTCATCTCAGGCAGAGTTACAAGAAAGGCGAGATCCCTTACGCGCCCTCGGTGGGCGACCTTGTGAACTGGGCACTGCTCATCTCAGATGGGCTCGACGTGATTCACGCCGCAGAGCAAACCATAATCTCGACCACAAGCGACGATTCGACAACACAGGAAACTGTTAGACGAATGATAATTGCTGCAATTTCCGGAGACAACCAGACATTTTCAAAACCTGCCGTGCAAGCCCGGGAACCGGAGTTTGAGTTTGGCAGTGCTGAAGCACCCTTCTGATCCCTGAATGATCCTTCAAGGTTCATTTTACTCGCAGTTATACGAAGCATTCACATCGCTTCAAATTGACGACTATTTTCAGTCCTCGCACCTGACCTATCCCGGGGAGCAAGCGTCTCCGTCCCTATGGATTGACGCCAAGACCTGCGCGGTCTCAATTCCAATCTACTATTCTTCAAAAGGCGCTGTTGCGTACTGCAAACTGGCATTCTCACCGGATGGCTTTGGCTATACTTCACTTGGCAGACTCGCCCTTGCCTCTACTACGCTGTTGGCTGCAAAGGGCATCGAACTGGCGACGCGAAAGCCAGCCGCAATCAACAAGTGGATTCATTCGAAGGATGATGTTGTCAGGGCCTCCTATGTCGTCAACTCTATCCTTGATCGGCTCGCAAGACAAAGAATACAGCAGTCTTTGGGCGAACAGTTCTACACCGACGTAATTCGCTCAGCAGATTTGCTCTCCCTATGTTGCATACCAAAATATCCGGGAGATCTGAACGGCCTCTTCAAAAGGGTTCTCACAGAGTCGTCCATGCTGCTTTCTCAGGATTGGACGCAGCGGTATCCGGGTCCTGCAGTTTCCTTTGCTTCAGAGTACTCGGGTTTAATTGAAGGTTATCAGGCAAGCCAAGGTGAGAAAGACAAAAGCAGCGGTGATTCAAGCGGCAGCATTTCGTCATTAGCGGAATCGCTATACTCTCTTCTGAAGAAAATACCGCCAGCTTTTAGCGATGGCACATATCTAGCGTATTCAAACCTGCTTGATTCGGGCAAGAACAAGACCACCCGAAACGCGCGTGCGCCGAGTATTATTTCCGAGAGCGATTTCGCCAAGGCGTGTGTTGACTTTGGACTTGAGATAAAGCCGGTTGACGATACCTATGCCGAAATGGTCCGCCAGTTAGCAAGGGACCAGAAAAAAATAGCGGCGCTGCGGGAAACAATTGCCCAGACCTCGCAGGGCTTGAACTTTGATTATTATGACATAGCACGGATGGACTATGGGTCATACAAGCAGCTAAGCAAGGAGATTGCACTTGAGATCAGGATGATCTCTGAAAGGATAAGCACCATAAAGTATGTGTCGGAAGAGAAGCATTTCCTGGACTCGGGCAACGTGGACCTGCAGGTGGCCATACAAGCCATTGCAAGTCAGTCCGCAAGGGACGACATGTTCTTCAGAGAGGAGGATACAAACAAGAGTGAAGCCTGGACAATTTTGCTTGACGCTAGCAAAAGCCTTCAGGGTTCAAGCCGAACCGTCAGAACCATTGCTATATGCCTCGCGGAAACTGCGAATCAAATAATCGGCCAGCGCAACTGGGCAATGTTTGCCTTCTCGGACAGGATTTCCGGCATAAAGTACTATGGCGAGCCATTTGACTTTACTGTCAAGTCAAGAATTGGAGGTCTCAAACAGTCTGGACTCACTCACATTCCAGACGCTCTACGGCTGACAAGGAACCTGGCGGGCGGTGCAAGCCAAACGGAAAGAAACTACACCATAATGGTCACGGACGGGATCGCGTCGGGCTACTCTAACATAGAAGACGAGTTCTCAAAGTCGGTATCTGAGGTCAAGGGAAGAGGGATAAAGCTGGCTGCAATTGGAGTTGGGAGCGGGGGAGAAAGCGTTGCGAAAAACGTCAAATTGACACGAACTATCGACCAGCCCGCAGAAGTTGTCAAGGCTTTTGTCGACATTTACTTTGACTTGTCTGCAAGTGCATAAATTACTATGTACTTTTTTACCCCACTAGGCAATCAGTTACAGAGTTGAACTAAGTGACCGTCAGCTGCCGAGCCCGCCGAATTTCGCAATGCAATCGCCAATTGACGATAGACAATCATGTTCGCTAAGAAAGGAGACTTTATTCTCATTGCAGAACAAACTCTAGTTTATGAGAAAGGCTTCTGTATCTCAACATGCCATCGTCTGCTGTCGAAGAGACTTGCTTGGCTCGTTTTTCGCACGTAGACAAAATTACGGAAGCTACTTTTTATACTGATCCAGCATTGGTCAAGTTCCGAATCTGAAATGCCAGCGGAATACATAGACGAATTCAAGCCTTCAAATCCGAACGAGGGAACGGAGTCAAAACTTATCACTGAGCTTCAGAAACTGGACCTGACACTAAACGAGGCCCGGATACTCTTGTTCCTCATTACAAAAGGAAGCGCAAGTGCTGCCGAGGTATCAAGGCACACTGGAATTCAGAGGACCGAGACGTACAACTACATTTCTACGCTACTCTCAAAGGGCATCGTCTTTTCAACCTTTGACAGGCCGCAAAAGTATCACGCGTTGCCAATCGATCAGGTAATCGACACTCTCGTACAGACCAAGCAAAACGCCCTCTCATCGCTTATCGAGAAAAAGGCGGAGTACAACCGACTGATTGAGACGATTATTAGCAGTACAGTCGGTTTTACAACTGACAAGAAAGAGAGCTATCAGATCGTTATCGGCGACAACTCGATAAACGCCAAGATCAAAAGAATGCTAGACGAGGCAAAAGAAGATGTCACAGTCCTTGTAACTGACAAGAACCTTGTCAACTTTTACCATGCAGAAATTACAGACCAGCTAATCAGGCTAACAGCAAAGGGCGTCCGCGTAAAACTCAGGACACCGTGCAAGAAGGTCATGGACTACTTCAGCGGCGAGGACGAGGAGGGCAAGAAAGATGCAGAGATGCCGATATCGCTCAAGACCACTGCGGAACTTGTTCCTGTAAACTTTGTCCTGGTGGACAACAAGGACATCATACTGTTGCTCGAAAGCCAGTCTTCCAAGAAAGCGGAACTTTGCGGCTTTTATACGAACAACATGTCAATGATTTCCATCTTCAGGTTCATCTTTGATAGCCTTATATAGTTGAATGAGACTAAGCCTGCGTATTGTCGGGCCTCTCATTTGACACTGTGCTAGACAGGGTGAGCTCTGAGCTAGAGGGCTCGCTGGTATTTGCAGGAGCATTGGACAATAATGCAAAGCTCCTTGGCTTTAGAAAAGGGACTTCCAAGATGGCCCTGCCAGTCGAAAGGCACGAGACCTTGGATGTCCAGATTTCACTTTTGTTTTCACTTTTGCACCAGCTCGAAGACATTGCCGGGCCCCACACCTACACAGTAACGCGGTTTGGCAAGTACAACATTTTCCTTTTCGGGACCAATGACATCCACCTTTTCATTGTTTCAAACCCTGACAATGACGCTAATATCAGCAGAGTCATGTCGGGTATTTTAAGAAATGAGACAGAGGAATCTGACACGGGTCCAAGGTCTGACCCAAGAGCGAAGGTTGCCGCAGCACTTGCACCGGTTACAGCAAAGAACCCTCCAGGGCCGGACCGCTCAAAATTCGAAAACAAGTCTCACGCAAGGCCCGCGCAGAGATCGAATTCCGGTTCCAAGCCCGGCGCAATAATGATGCTGGAAGGCTATTTCCTGGGAACAGGTCCTGGACTCGAAATTGACGAAGACTCGGAAGGCTATATCATCAGATCCTCTGGTGAAGGCGGAGCAAAGGTTCCGTTTTCTCTTGTTGAGAGAATTAATTCCACCTTCGGCGACAAGATCGAAATCGTCTCATTTGACAACGACAAGGACGGTCGCCCAGTCATTCGAATTATGCCCAAGGAATAACTCAATACTCGCTCGAATAAATCAGTCTTCAAAAAGTCTCCACGTCACTTGCTAGCCAATAAGATAAATCTGCAACTATGGTATTGGAATTCTAAGGATAATCCTACAAGAAATAAGACGTCGTGGGCAGCCAGCGCGCCTGCTCTATTCAGTATTCGGCAGAGTGTTTTTCTGTTTACGTACTGGTGATAATATCGGCCCATAAGGCTCAAAGAAGCATTGTAATGGCTCCCTTAGGGGCTCGCACAAGACGAAAAGGCCGTAGAGGCATCAGTGTAGTAATCACTAGCCTGATGCTGGTAGTCGCAGTTTCATTATTCGGCTCGTTTCTTCTATCGTGGGGAAATTCATATTTTGCCTCACAGCAGGTGGCCATATCAAATCAAACCAATTCACGCCTGAACCAAGTTCGGGAGTCTGTGGTAATAGAGGATGCATGGTTCTTCCACAATAATACAGGCAATTTTGCGACGGTGACGATACGCAATGCCGGCAACAACGGGTTTACCGTCGCATGGGTGACAGTCAACAACTCTATCGCATGGAACAAGGGGTTGCCCATCCAGAATGCAACTTACTCGCAAGTCACATTCCCGCTCGGCTGGCATAGCGGGGACCTTCAAAAGGTCGGTGTAACGACCAAGTCCGGAACATCAACACAGCAGGCCTGGCAGTCATGAGAGCGACCAGAACACGGCGTGGCATTTCCGCGGTTATAGGCGGTATTTTCATGGTCCTTCTGATTGCTGGAGCCGTGAACATGACTATATGGTCAATCCAACAGCAGAACCAGGTTACCGGAGCAATAATTCAAAAGGCAAATTCCAATCTTGCACAGCTCAACGAAAAGATTGCTGTAAGCGACCTTAGAATTACAAACAACAAACTCAATATCACTACGCAGAACACAGGCGGGACGGCAGCCAACATTCAGGCAATTTATGTCGTCAACAAGACAAGCAATACCGAATACAGATACAGCGTCAATTATGTTGTCGACGGCAAGAACTCTGTAACCAACATTGGGCAGAACATTCCATTTACAGTTTACAATAATGCGGCATATTCTGTCAGGCTCGTGACCCAGGCAGGAAATACCGCGACTGCATCGTACACTCCGCTGTCACAGCTTGCGCTGCCCATGGCGCTGTATGCCATACCTCCTACCGTTCAGCCGAACGATAACATCACGCTTCTCTATACGGTGACAAACAATGTGACAAGCACCGGCAATTCGCTAACTGTAACGCCGACCATGTCAACCTCTATGAGTTGCAGTCCTCCAGGACCCAGCTGCCAGTTGACGCCGGTTGTCACTCCATCAGCGACTACCATAGCTAGGGGGAATACAGCGCTTTTCAAGTGGGTATATACCGTGAACGCTCCAGACATGACCACGCTAACATTCAATGCCTCACTTGTCGGCGCAAAGAACGGCAACTATGTGATTGAAAAGGGCTCAGCCCGGCTTGTGCAAGCGTCGCAGACATCATTCCAATCAGACCAGCTAGTATCCTCAACTCTGGTTCAGCGACCAGAGATATTTGCGATGTTTCCAAACCCGTTCGGAATCTCCAATCAGAACGGAATCTGGGGTGTTGCAGTCGCCAACCCGACATTGCAGCCGATGAACGTAACAAAAATAATCATCACCGTAACCTCGCCGAGAGGCCAGTCAAATGACAAGATCTTTGATACTTCCGGCGGAAAATGCAATCCTCAGACTGTAAGTCCAACAGGGACGAATTATTGGACATGCCCCGGCGTGAACATGATACAGTGGAGAAAAACCTCGGGCTATATAATCAACGGTCCGTCAGCGATGGCATTTCTTAGCTCCGTAGCTCCTGGTTCATTAGCCGCAGCAGGGGATCTGCCTGCTTTCAATATTGACGTCACGGTATTTACCAATATGGGACAGTTCGGAAAGTCCGGCTATGCGAGCAGCATTCAAAATACAGGTTCTATGCCTAACGTCTACCTTTCTTCTGCCGTCAATTCTACTGTCACATCAAACATGGTAGGAAATTATACCGGTTTGAAGTCGGGAACTACAAAAACGTTCAACGCTACTATTGCAAATCTGGATACTTCTGGTTCATATAAAATCAATTCAGGCTCGAGGCTGGTCATCGATATACCCAAATGCTTTTCCAATGTGCAGGTATTGCACAGCAATGACTTCATTTTATCAGGACCCACACAATATTCTGATGGCTCGTGGCAAATTATTGGTACGCTCAAGCATGATTTGACGGGTGTTTCGCCCAATGCCGCTCGAACCATCCAGTTCTCTGCTACAATTCAAGCCCAGCCTCAGTCGATGGTCTACATAATGTATGTCTTGGGTGATGGAGACTCCGAAGGCGGCACTGCTTTTCCGATAGGTCCCCTCTCAGAGGTTCCCATGCAAGTGACGCCCTGACGGACGGATCTCCATGCTAGCTGGAAAAAAGGGAAGTCTAGATGCGATGGCCGCCTATTTGCTGTTGGTTATTATTCCCTTGATAACCTGGTTGTCAAGCAGCGCGTCAATGAGCTTGGTTCGCTCTTCCTTTGGAAGCTCATTGGACGTCTCCAGTGAATCAATGGCCTTGAGCTTCCAATAGTTCACCAAGGCGTCGTTGACCGTCAGCTGCGAGTCGTAAACGATTTTGCCAAAAGCAGTAAGCAGGTACTTGCCGCTTTTCTTGCGTACAAGACCTGCCTTTGACATTCTTGATAATCGAGAGTAATACTGCTTGCGTGTTAGCTTTGTCTTTTCCTTCAGGCTTTCACTGTCAATCATCCCGCTTGAAATTGTGGTAAAAAGCTCGAGGGATTTGTCGTCGGCAATGGTTCGTAGCACGGACGCAGTGGTCTGCGATTTTGCCATTTTCTAGATATGTTCATTGCAATATGTGTATATATGCGCATTGTCGCTTCCAAAGACATATTGCTCTGTAAAATGCCCGTTTTTGGACAAACACTTTTTCCTTTACAAAAGTGTCCGGTACTTAAACAAGAATTGTACCGGCTATGATCGCGGACTGCATTAAAAAGTGCAGCGGCATAAGTCTCGCATGTTGGCTTCGAATTGCTTCCGACTTTGCCTCTAACCTGCTTGTCCTGATGATGTTGACAAGGATAAGCGAGGAGACGATACTCATTACTATAGCGCCTGTGATGCCGAGAGACGAAGAAAAGTAGAGAACCCAGGACGCGGCTGACATTGTGCAGGCTGTCGCGCCAATCATTACGAGCGTGGCTTTCCTCCCAATTACTACCGGGATGGTCTTCCTTCCGGCTGCCGCATCTCCCTCTATGTCGCCCAAGTCGTTGTACGGCGAGGTGACAAATACCATCATCAGGACCATCAGCGACCCGTATGCAAGCACCGATGAAACTGCCAGGTTGCTGAGATCCGAGCCGACAGTCGATCCCAGCATTAGCGACAGCGACATGTAGACGCCTATTGTTAGCGTCTTTACCACAAACCTGTCCTTCAGCGCGACCTTCGGCGCAGAATACAGGATGCCGATAGCGATCATTGGCACGATTAGTAAGATTGTTGCCAGGTTCCCCGTTGACAAGGCGATCAGACCTGCAACTGCGTTGGTAGAAATTATGAAAAACACAGCCTGCCTTTTCGTGACAATCCCCATAGGAATCGGCCGCCTTTTCTTGTTCATGCGGTCAAGGTCGGCGTCCGTGAGGTCATTTAGTACATACAGGCCGACAGTTAGCAGAAGCGTGATTGCAGGAAGGGCCATCATCCTCTCGACTAGAACAAGCGACTCTCCCTGCAAAGCCAGCCCCGGTAGACCGCCAGACGTACAAAACAAGCCTGTAACGGTTGACATCATGAACACCAAGCCGTGCTTTCTCCTGGAGGCAAACAAAATGCCCAGAGACTTCAAGTATGCAGACGGGCCCAGCCTCGAGCTTCTGCCGAGATTGCGGATGTGCAGGAAGGACAACTATAGAAGCAGCTGCTACATGCGACATCTGCATTGGCACTCTTTTCCCAAGGTATGTAGATCTGATTACATCAAGCGGAAAATACCCTCTAATGGACATTGCGAAGCCTTGATGTCCGAGAGGTGCATTTGTTATGCCGCTTCTGATGCTTGTTAGAATGCCTGAAGCGGCTATCGCCGAATTTCCGCCAGCCACAAAGGTGCGCTAGCGGCCTTTGCCAGCGAATCAAAGTACTTGACTAAAGTCTGGGCCAAGTAGGCGTCGTCATGGCTTGCAATCCCTATCGTAAAGTCCTGAGGGTTGGCCGGAGATATTACCTCAAATGCTGCCTGCCTGCCGTCAATGACTGCAAAGCTTACCGGAACAGGGCAAGTCCTCAGGTTGAACCTGGGCGACTTTATCATTTCCTGCACAAGCTCGTAGGATTCCTTGTTGTGTGGCGTGCGCAGTACCGCATTAAGTCTGCTTTCCAGGCTCGTCTGAGTTGGATTGCCGTCGAGCAGGTTGAGCGTGATCCCCTTTCTGTGCAGCTGCAAGAGTTTGGCGGATATCTTTGGATCATGATATCTTGTAGCAAAGTAAATCTGCTCTTGGGCTCCTTCCAAGAGCTTGCCCACCTCATGCACGAGCTGTTCAAAGTCCTTGACAATGGTAAACCCTGAAAGCTGTGACGGACTTAGGAGCTCTCTGAGCTTTGAGCCCTCTATGAATTCGTTGACAATGCTTTCCTTGTGGGATAGGGGTATGTCCTTATCCGCCCGGATAATGTCAATCGCGCGCAGGCTTCCATGGTTTTCCAGGATTTCTTCCATGGATTTTACGTGCTTGTTGTAGACAAGAGAACCAAAGGTTGTGGTATTATATCTGGAAGATTTTTTTTCAATTAGACCCGCGTCACGGAGCTTGCGGAGCCGGATATAGAACTGCTTCTTGCTCATCTTGCCTTCGTAGCTCGAAGAGGAACCGCCGAGACCTGTGTATGCCCTGCCAAGGATTGTTCTTGTCCGCCTGTCTGCCAGCATGGCAAAAATTTGCTCCATAGTTGCGGGGCTCTGCATAATTAGGGGACAAGTAGCCAAGGTATTATTTAAGTATTATAATTATCTCCCCTTTTGGGAATCGCTTCTAGCCTGAAATCACTGGAGAATTGCCGCAGCAGTGTCGCGTACTCTCTGCTGCTGCTCCTCGATCTGTTCGTCGGCATTTATCACCGTAAAGCCTTCCTTCTGCACCATCGCATCATACTGATCCGTTATGCGCCCCTGAAAGATTCTATAGCTCTCGTACGGGTCGCTGCTAAGGTTGAGGTCCATACCCGCTTCGTAGAACTTGAGCTTGGGCCTGCCGGCCAGTATTCTGTCGATTGCAACGTCTACCGAGACTCTGAAATAGAAGGTAATGTCCGGCTTGGTAGCAAATCCGTACACTTTGCGGACCCAGTCCGGACTGCAGCCGCGAACGACATCCCTAGCAAACGCGGTGTAGATGTACCGGTCTGCAAGAACAATGTACCCTGCACGGAGCAGCGGAAAGATGTTCCGCTCGTACCTGGCAGCAAAGTCTGTTGCGTGCAAAAGGCTAAAGGTTGTCGGAGTCAGGAGGTTCTTCTTTTTGCCCTTTGAAATGATCTCCTTTACCTGCTCCGAGGAATTCCATTCAGTGAAAAAGACAGAGTGGCCTTTGTATTTCAGCCATTTTTCAAGCAGGCGGATCTGAGTTGACTTGCCCGAGCCGTCTATTCCCTCTACAACAATCAATTTTCCGGGGACGTGAAGCTCCTTGCCTGACTCGGCCTTTACAGTCTTGACGCTCAAATCCGCTCACAGGGAACGGATCCCAGCTATATCAACATACATCGATTTGCTTTCGTTCAGAACTCGTTAGACTATTGCTGGTGATTCCGCAACCCTGGCACTTTGCGTCTGCCTGCTAGATTGGAAGGGTTATGCTCTCCATCGAATCGGGGTGACGTTCCTTATAGTGGCGGACCATTTCCTTTGCGCTTTCAAAATCAATGAGGCAGATCTCGCACGAATATGCGTGGGCAGGTTCGGGTGTGTCTCTTTTTTCGGTATCCTCTGAAACCATGCAATGTTGACACCATTAAAACTATTAAACTTTTCTTGAATAGAACAATAGATTTTGATACATTCAAGAAAAAGCCTCTGAAATAGTGACTAGAAAGACCTGTTTGCCAGAAATCTTTTGCAAACAATTTTAAATACATTCACCAAAAACTTATTCTAATTGCAGCAAGAACGCCCGCAAAAACGTTTTTCTTTGCAAAGCTCATAGAAAACAATAGCAGAACTAATCAATGGACAAATCAAGAGTGACAGACAGGGTCAAGGACTATGTCATTGTGACAATTGTCAGCCACGTCGTGGGCCAGGCGGTTTTCCTTCCATGGAATCTGTACATCATGAACTTTACGCCCGACCAGTTCGTAAAAGGGGCGATTATCAGCTTGCCGATAGCATTCATGTGGAACTATGCGGGAATCAAGGTCAACCTCTATTGCAGTAACAAAATAAAGTCAGTGGTCAACTCGATAACGCACAAGGCGTAGGGTTTCGAATCAGGCAGACTGCCTGGTCATCACTTTTTTGTCAAGAGTTTAAACGCGTGGTTGCCCGAGCCTGTGTTTATGTAGTGCTTTATCCAGACCATTGCAAGCGGTTCGAGCAGCCGAGACTCCTGTATTCCTCCCAGGTCAATAGTTTCCCATCCAAATTTGTCCAGAATGGATGTCACGGTGGTCTTGGCCTCGCTGCTGTTGCCGCAGATAAACATGGTCGGAGGGCCGCAGTCAAACTGCGGCTTGAACATGTGCGGGTTTCCAACTATGTTAAAGGCCTTGACAACGTTTGCGCCGGGGAGGAGTCTCTGAACCGTTTCGCCCGCAGAGTCTGTCATGCCGATTGCAAGTTTGGGAGGGCCTGACGAAAAGTCCAGAGGGTTTGTCACGTCAATCACGGTCTTGCCTGAAAAGTTGCGCGGTCCGACGAGCCGGATGGCGTTTTCCGCGCCGCTCCACGACGTCGCAATCACGACGATGTCGCCAAAATTTGCCGTTTGCTCAAACGTGCCCGTCTGGGCCCGCGCGCCGCGCGACTTTGCCCACGATGCGAGCTTGTCCTGATGCGGGTCTCTTGAGCCAAGCATCACATCATAGCCAATTTCATGAAAGCTGTTTGCAAGCTTGATTCCAACGTCGCCTGAGCCTATTATCCCAACACTCGTCATGGTCCTCTGTTGCTCCATGACTGATTCGAGTGGATGATAATAAGACTTTTCTCCCGCCCGTCAGGTTCGACGCACTATATACATGCGGTAAAGGCCTTCCTCAGCCGAAGAGGTTGGGAGCAAAGACTCGGCGAATGCAAAGCTGTCCAGAGATCGAACCTTCTCGTACATTCCTTGTCCTATGACCATACTGTCTCGCGGAGCGAAATCATTGATCCTCGAGCAGTGGTTCACCGTGGTCCCGAATATGTCGTTTACAGATGAAGTGGAGACCTTGGCGACTGCGACCGAGCCGTATTCGCAGCTCACGCGGTAGCTTACCTCCGGCAGCCCCTCGTTTCTCATTTTGCGGTTTAGCGGTTCCCGCTCTTCGAGCATTGCGATTCCGCACAACAGAACGTTCTTGAACGACGCCGGCGTGCCAAGCTCTGTCTCGGGAAAGTAGTACAGGATGCTGTCGCCGATGTTCTTTACGACCACTGCACCAAAGTTTGTGGCGATGTTGGCCATCCTGTTAAGAAAAATGGAATAGTACCTTCCGACCCCCGAGTCTCCGAGAGACCTGCTAATTGCAGTAGAGCTTACCATGTCCACCATGCATACACAATATTTCCTGCTATCGTCAAAGAAGCGAAGCAGGATTTCTATTTGCTGCCGTTCCTTGGACTCGTGCTGCTCTGAATCCGATTCGCGTCTGTACTGCGACAGTGCGTCGCCGCCAGGAAGCGAAGTGACCGCGCCATGCGCAGACCCTCTGTCATCGCCGTACAGATGCAAATTGCTGTCGCTGTAGCGAGTCAATCAGAAAAGCCTGCTCCGGTTGCTCTCACTTTGCCACGCTCCGCGCTTTTTCAATCTCGGTCATTTTCTCAAAAAGAGTGTCGATCTGGACCGGCTTTCGAAGGCAGGAGTGGATGCCCAGTTTTACCAGTTCGGCTACTTCGGAGTCGGTTATCGACGAGGCCGTAAAGAGCACAATCAGGTTGTCTGCCAGCTTGCCTTCGCTTACGAGGCTGTCGATTATGTCAAGTCCTGAAAAGTCAGGCATGGCGATATCCAGAAATACAGCATCAAAGCGGCCCGCCTTGATTAGTTCAAGTCCTTCGCGGCCGCTGTTTGTAAAGGACACCTGGTGCCCTATTGCCGTCAGTACCTTGACAAGGAGGTCTGTTATGTCTGGGCTGTCGTCAATTATGAGTACTTTCATTGTTATCCTTTTGCCTGTCCTTTGGGATGCTGAAATAAAAACTCGAACCCTTGCCTTCTTCGGTCTCCACCCAGATAGTGCCCCCAAGGCCGCTCACTAGACCCTTGCTGATTGCCAGCCCAAGGCCTGTTCCCCCGTGCTTTCTCGTCAGCGATGTATCCACCTGATAGAACTTTTGAAACAGATACTGCTGCTTTTCCTTGGCTATGCCGGGGCCGTTGTCCCGGACGCAGAACACAATGTCGCCGTTTCTCTCTTCAGCACTGACGTCAATCCTGCCCGTCGTCGGGGGAACAAAGTCTATCGAGTTGTACAGGAGCGCGGAAAGCACCTGGGTAATCTTGGCCTCGTCGGAGTGAAGCTTTAGGCCCGGCTGTGAGTGGACCGTAAACTGGACGGCCTTATCCTTCATTGCAAGCTGGAAATCCTTTTCTATGTTTTTCAGAATCCTGTCCACGTCTGCCTCGCCTATGTTGAATCGGATCTCGCCCAGCTCTATCTTTTGCACATCAAGCATGTCGCTTATCATTTTCTCAAGCTTCACCGCATTCTTTTCTATCGTTTCCAACGCATTCTTTTGATCCTTTGAAATCGGTCCCAGGATTTTTTCGGACTTGAGCACTCCGCACCAGCCGATAATCGGGGTCAGCGGCGTCTTTAGTTCGTGCGACGCCATGCTCAAGAACTCGTCCTTGAGCTTGTCCTTGTTCCGAAGCTCGATGTTTGTCTGTCGGAGCTCTTCTGCCTGGCGCTTGATAATCTGGGCGTTCTCCCTCTCCCGTTCCAGCGCCCGCTGAAGCTTTTCCTCGTAATTCTTCAGGTCGGTCACGTCGCTGTGTATGGCGATGTACTGCTTGGGCTTGCCGTACTCGTCAAGGAAAGGCACAATCGTGGTCTTGACCCAGTAGTACGAGCCGTCCTTTGCCATGTTCTTTATTTCGCCTTCAAATATCCTGCCTGATGATATGGTCTTCCACATTTCCTTGAAGAATTCCTCAGAGTGGTAGCCAGACTTTAGGATGCGGTGATTCATGCCGATAAGCTCGTCCTCGCGGTACTTGGAAATCTCTACAAACTTGTGGTTGACCTTGGTGATTTTTCCGTCCTTGTCAGTCACCGCCACGATTGCGGTCGCGTCAAGGGCGTTTGTCATGTCGCCCAGCTCCTTTGTGCGCTCGCGCACCATCTTGTTGAGGTTGTTGTTGGTTTCAAGGATGCTCTTTCGCATGCTGTCAAACTGCGAGGCAAGCTGGCCGACCTCGTCGCGCGATTCCGAGTGAACCTCGTACTCATAGTCCCCCTTTGAGATGCGGTCTGCAGCATCGCGCAGCTGGATTATCGGCCTGGAAATCGTCTTTGATACATACAGAGACGTTACGACCACCACGACCGTAATCGCGCCCGCAGTCGCAAGGATGTAGTTCCTCAGAGTACTGACGGGGCTGAAGATCTCCGCCTCGTCAAATTCAGCCAGCAGCACAAATCCCCTGTCGCGGGCGCAATACGAAAAGCCCACCACCGGGATGGTCCTATAGTCAGGGTAGATGTCGTGCACTTCGGTGCCCTGGACAAGACAGGCTCGCACAGCCTCTGTGTCAACCAGCTCTCTGAAGGGCGCGTTTTTGATGAATCGGGACTCGGTTATCATTATCTTGTTGTTGTTTACAAGGTACACTTCGCCAGTCTGACCGAGGCCCTTTCTGTTCAGGAGGATGTCGTCAAATCCATTCATGTTCATGGTTGCGACCATCTCTCCAATCTGCGTGTTTGGAGGCGCTGACGTGCTGTTTGTCGCGCCCGCAACGCTGCGGGAGATTATCGGTACAATGACTATTGCATCCCTGGCGCCATTTACAAGGCCAAAGTGAAATGACGCGGGGGTGGGCGATGCTCCCGGAACCGCGGTAGGCAAGATTGCCCTGATATCTTGGGGAAAGCCGGCGCTGTTTAGAACGATGGTCGAACTGTTTTGATCCCTGGCAGACACCGCGGTCGCGTTGGAGGCCGTAGAATTGGAAATAAAACTATCAGTCGATGCAAGGAGTTTGCCGTCCCTGCCGTACACGGCCACGTCTTGCAGTCCGATAGAGTTGCCCGCCACGTCCCTGAAAGAATCGATCTCCGACCTAAACTGCCTTTTGTAGTCCTCAAGCGCACTCGCAGAAATGGTAGACGGCTGGTCGGCAGCAAAGTGGGAGACGACCTGCTGGATTGCGTCGTTAGTGGCAAGGACCCTTATCTGGAGCGTACGAGAGTCCATGAGAGAGCTGACGGCCGCTCCCCTCCCTGTTGACTCGCTTGTCAGCTGGTCGGAAACACGCTGCCGAAGAAGGCTGTCTGAGGTAATGTAACTTAGCATCGACACAGCAAAAAGGGTGGTAAGGGAAAGGAACATGCTAAGGATAATGATCTTGGACTTGATGGTGAGCGAGACGGGTTTCTCAACCAATCAGCTTCTACGATCCTTTCGAACCTGATGCCGAAGGATTCGTAGACTTGCCCCGCTCGTCAGGCTGAAGGACCGCCTTTTCGCCCTTGTCGAGAGTCGAGATGTTTATCGCCTGCTCAATGTTTGTAATGAAAATCACACCGTCGCCGTGCTCCCCAGTTCTTGCGGATTCTACTATCGCCGGAATTACATTGTCGAGCTGTACGTCGGGAATGACAATCTCGAACTTTACGCGCGGCAAGAGGTCATAGGCCACAGGCTGCCCTCTCCACTGGAGGTGAAGTTCGCGCTCCTTGCTCCAGCCGGATACATTTGATATTGTCATGCCCCCTACACCTATCTGTCGCAGTTTTTCCTTCAGAACGGGAAGTTTTTCAGTTCTAACGATGGCTTCTATCTTCTTCATCGATCGGCAAGACGGAATGCCCGGCAAAATGATATAAATTTATCGCTTAGAACATAATTATCATATTAATTTGACAGCGTGATGATTCAAGTCAGCAAAGGAATTGATCGCCGGGAGTGGTTTGGCTATTTTTGTACATACGCTGAAAACAGGGAATGTCTGCAAACGTAAATAGTCGCCGGGGCCTGTACACTTTTGAAAAGCTCGTATGGCAGACTTGCAAAAGACAGGCGGCGTACGCGTCGCCGACTACCTGATAAAGAGCCTCTATGGGTGCGGAGTGAGACATGTATTCGGGGTCCCGGGAGATTATGTTCTCGGATTTTACGACCGGCTGGAAAAGACAAAGAGGCTTGAAATCGTGACGACCTGCGACGAGCAGGGCGCCGGCTTTGCAGCTGACGCCTATGCGAGGATTAGGGGTCTTGGAGTGGTCTGCATAACTTATGGAGTAGGGGGGTTAAAGGTGGCCAACACCACCTCGCAAGCCTTTGCTGAAAAATCACCGGTCATTGTGATTAGCGGATCGCCCGGCATGGACGAGCGGCTTGACGACCCGCTGCTTCATCACAAGGTGAGCGACTTTGGCATGCAAAAGCGGGTGTTTGACGAAATGACCTGCGAAGCGGCGGTCATTGACGACGCCGGCACTGCCGCCGAAAAGATCGACCGGGTGATAAGGTCAGTCTTGCGCTTCAAGCAGCCCGGCTACATCGAAATTCCGCGTGATGTCGCAGGCCAGCACATCCGGACAGCCGGACCGGAAAATCCGATAATGGCCGCGCGTCAGCCAAACGACACGCCTACGATACGCGAGGCAGGAGGCGAGGCAGTCTCGATGATTCTTGCCGCCAAAAAGCCGGTGATAATCGCAGGCGAGGAAATACACCGGTTTGGGCTTCAAGAAACCCTTCTCCTGTTTATTCAGCGAACCGGCATCCCGGCAGCAGCTACAATCCTGGGCAAGTCGGTCATTGACGAGTTGCACCCACTTTATGCCGGAATTTACGAAGGCGCGGTCGGCCGCAAGGAGACAAGGGAGTTTGTCGAATCAAGCGACTGCATAATAATTCTTGGCGCGTCCCTGAGCGACGTCACACTTGGCATGTTCACCGCAAAGCTCGACAGGTCAAAGACTATCTATGCCGCCTCGGAAAAGATTGCAATCCGCCACCACAGGTTCGACGACATTACCATGCAGGGTTTTTTGGAATATCTTGCCAAATCCACCGAACTCGCGCAAAAGGCTCCGAGGAGAAATGACATCCCTCACCCGCCCCCGCCCAAGAACCCGCGCGCTACTCCGGGGAGCAAAATCACTGTGGACTATTTGGTTGAGCGGATTAACTTCTTTTTAAAGGACGGGATGATGGTACTTGCAGACGTCGGCGACTCGCTGTTTGCGAGCGCGGACATTGTGATAAGAGGCAAGACCAAGTTTCTGTCGCCGGCCTACTACGCATCGCTGGGGTTTGCAGTGCCCGGCTCCATCGGCGCGCAGATGGCCGAGCCTTCGCTACGGCCACTCGTGCTTGTAGGCGACGGGGCCTTTCAGATGACCGGAATTGAGCTTGCGACCGCGGCAAAATACAAGCTGAATCCAATCGTCATAGTTCTCAATAACGGAATCTATCTTACTGAGGAATCGATTCTCCCAGGGCAATTCAACGATCTCCAGCCCTGGGATTACAGCCGGATGACTGATGTTGTCGGCAATGGCAGGGGTTTTGTAATAGAGACGGAGGAAGAGCTCGATGCGGCGCTTGCCGAGGCGGAAAAATCCACCGGCGCATTCTGCCTTCTCGATGTGAGGCTCAGCCGCTCTGACCGGTCAAGAGCTCTTCAGCAAATGTCAAAATACATGTCGCAGAAAGCTTCGTTCAAGTAAGACCGGAAGGCTCGGAAAAAGTGGAACACGTAAAGGACTGCTCTTTCAGTCGCCCTGTCCTTCTATTACCACCATGGTCAGGCTCGACTTTATCCCGTCCGTAGTCCTGACGTTGCTCACAACCTTTTTGATGTCGCTCTCCGTGTCGGCTCGAACCCTGGCTATTACGTCGTAAACTCCAAACACGCCCTTGACCTCCGCCACCCCTGACAATTTCTTGAGCTGCTTTATTACAGAGTCCTCGGAGCCCAGGTCACAGTTAATGAGCACGTATGCTTCTGCCATGCCACAACAGCCGTTGGACACAATATTAAACTATTATGTTACAGAAAAATCTGAGCCTTAGGCTTAACTTACGCAAAAGTCTGCCATCACAGGTCGCGCAGCTTCTGGTTGCACCATGAGCATCAGCCGTACTCTGGTGCTCTCGAGACATCGCAACTCCTTCAGAAGTGCCTTTCTCTTCCTACGATCAAGATAGCCTCTTCAGAATAATTTCCCGCTACCCGTAAATACCGATAGTACAGTGTTCTAGTAGAAACTAGAGTGCGGAAGATCAGGAAGACGAAAACAAGCCCGCAGGGCGATAAACATGGTTCAGGCTACAATGCAGATTCATGTGCTGTATGCAAAAGCACAGGCTACTTTGACAGTGCGGCGACCCTATTGTGCTCATTTTGCAACGGGACAAAGGAAAGTACAAAGGCCGCCGAGAGTTTTATGCGCTCGCACCCCTGCCAGTGCATTTTCTCCGACAGAAAGAACTGCCCGCTGTGCGGGTCTATCTGTCATCACAGCACAAGCAACAGGCCAAAACTTCTAGTGGTACAGCCACCGCCCAGATAGGCAGCCAAATCATCTTTCTTTGGCCAAGTTCTGACTTCATTTTCTATTCCTCTTAAGGTGCAAGAACCGATGCACCACGCGGTGAATAAAGAGAAGGCAATTTGTCACCCATGTTATCGCAGGCGCCAAGGCCTGAAGCTAGGCCGGCGTATCTAGCATTGCAGTCCGCCCCGTCATTGATATTGACCAATGAATTTCATTATAGCCGCTTTTGCTTCTCGCTCATGCCCAAAAAGCAAATGTCCGCCCGTAGCGTATTCTATATGGACAGCATTTGGAGTCTTTTCAGCGGCGTAAGCCGAGTGCGATGGGGAGGTGGAAAACATTGCATTTGCAGGGGGGCCAAGGTCATCTTTGGCATCTATTATTAGAGTTGGCACGCGGATTTGCTCTAGAGGATAATTGATTCGGGCAAAATCGGTTGTGTGGTGCGATATGCCCGGTTCACGCTCGCTGATTGGAAGCAGGGAAGGAATCACAACGTTTGACACCCAGGCGTTGTCCTGTGGAGAAAGCCCTGCCTTCAGCTCCGGTGTCACTGCAAAAAATGTTACGAAGGTCGGCTGCAGATATTTCGTTGTCAGCCACATGAGAAAATCAGACTTGAGCATCGCATCATGAAGTTGATTATTGATATCCATAGCTGATGGGGGTTGAATGTGATGTACTATCGCAGAAACGAGTATGAGCGAGGACGTTCGATCTGCGTGTCTCAATGCAAATTCAATAGAAGATGGACCCCCTACAGAATAGCCTATAACCGCCACTTTTGATGTAACGTTTAATCTGTCAAGTAAAGAAGAATAGGCATCAGCTTCTGAAGCCAGGCTAGCATTGCCTGCGCTTGGCGGCACTGGTATACCGAGGAATCCAAACATAGAGGGGCAATTATTCGGACATTGTTTTGATCAAGCAGTACTTGTGACAGTATCAATGCATGATCATGACCCGGCCCATGTACAAACAATACGGGATATCAGTGACCCACGTCTGCATACTGCATTGGACCGTAAGCAGTGTTTAGCACGTGACTTCCTTCGGAAATACGATGCTGTGCAACCGCGAGATCAGATTGGAAGCTAGTGTACAGGGAACCGAATATTCCGATTGTCACTGCAGTCAAAGCAGTTCCAACAAGCAGGCAATATCTCGATTTTTTTGAGTCACGATTCCTCAAAACAATAAATGCGATGACTCCGCCAATGATTTGAAGAAATATGGGAAGAAGATACCATAGCCTGCTTGCTCTGGATTTAGCCGGTATCTGCTTTGCCACTGGTTATCTGAAATCGAATAGGTAGTTAACGGCTCGGAATGCACTGCATTGCAATGAGATTATGCGGTTTTACTCACATTGTCCCGAACCTGTCCTCATCCCGAACCCCCACTGTTGCCGATATTTGTTCATCAGTTCAGGCAACAAGCAAGGTAAGGTGGGCACTTGGCCTTGTGACAGAACCGAAGATCTGAATGGCAGGTTACCCAGCCACTAGGCCGTTACCCATCCACACGGTAGGTGCGTGACTCCCAGTGGCAGCACTGGAGTCTGATAATTATTTGGCAATTGCAGTATTTATGGCTGCCAAGTCTCTCAATAGACATGCAATAAGGTCAAGGATCCTAATATGGAGAGAATCCAATGAAGATTCCGATCATGCCGGCCATTATCCATTGTGACCAATATTGGGAGCGAGTATGATTGTTCAATCCTTTCACGGCTATAAAAACAAGTCAACACGTCAAAAAGAAATTAGGATCATTCAATTGTTCGCCGAAGATTGAGGTAATACGCCATCCTTGACGCACCAAATTTAATTAGCCCGGGGTGCGGAATCGTCGTAAGCACCTATGGCCAAGACCTTGCATTGTCCCAAGTGCGGCGGAACACAGAACGTTTCTGATGACTTTATCCACACTCTAAACTGCAGTTTTTGCGGCACGGCTATGAGCAAAAGGATACGAAAATCATCAGGATGATTATATGAACACTTTTGAAATTTGCAAGGCAATTTGCAATCTATCGGACAGTGTATTGGGCGCCGGCATTATCGTTGACAACAAACTGGTTGCAATGGACACAAAGCCGGGTGTTCCAATTCCAGACAACGAGCGTTTGGAAAAGATGTTTTTCCAGACCAGCCTGATTGCAGGCATTATGATTGGCAATTCTGATTTTTTCGGTCCTGCAAGATATTTCACACTGCACTTTGGCAATGCGGATTTGTTTTTCTTTTTTCTTGCCGACTATGGAATCAAAGGCATCCTTGCAGTACAGGTTGCCAAAGAGCACGATCATGAGCAAATTGTGTCTGGAGTCCAAGGATTTCTCGCCGGACTGTGAAAGTTATGAAAGGCCAGCGACTCTAACGGACTTTCTATTTCCTCTGACGCGATATTACAACCGATCCTTCATTGGTTGGCTTTGTGCCCGCGATAGCAAATGCGAAAGAATGGTGACAAAATCCCGTCTCTGTATATCCTCGTATCAAAAGTGGGCAGGGGGTGATTCGAACACCCGACCACCTCGATGTCAACGAGGTATCATAACCGAGCTAGACCACCTGCCCTGACTACTTGCTCGTGAACATTGGAGCTCGGATACCCAAATATAATTCATCGATGGGAACCAGAGCTACACCGGTTGTAAGCAAATCTACTAATTGGACCCGGTCAGAAGTTGATTCAATGGCGCGGGAAAACCAATCAGATGTTCAAGCAGCCGGGGATGCGCCTCCAGATTACGGTCTGACGGGCTGCGAAAAGCAGGGCCTTTACAGGGCGATTCATTCCCGGCGCGATGTCAGGTCGCATTTTATCCCCGGTGCCAAAATCCCTGCAGACGCCCTCGCGAGAATCTTAAACGCGGCCCACCATGCGCCTTCCGTTGGTTTTTCGCAGCCTTGGAACTTTATCCTGATACGAGACATTTCTACCCGGACCCGGGTGAAGGAGTCCTTTTTGCGGGAGCGCGAAAAATCGGTAAGGAAACTCGACGGCGATCCGCGGCAGGAGAAATACAAGTCGCTAAAACTTGAAGGCATCACAGAATCGGATGTGAACGTATGCGTAACGTATGATCCTACAAGGTTCGGCCCGTTTGTTCTGGGCAGGACGTCAATAGTGGAAACCGGCGTCTATAGCGTGTGCTGCGCGGTACAAAACCTGTGGCTTTCCGCAAGGGCCGAGGGGATAGGCGTCGGCTGGGTGAGCATCATAGACAATGAGGAAATAGGCCAGATCCTTGGCTTGCCTCCGCACATAAGACCCATCGCGTATCTCTGCCTTGGTTACGTGGCCAAGTTTGAAGAAAAACCGGACCTGGAAAAGGCCGGATGGCTTCCGCGCATGACGCTTGCAGATGTCGTGTGTTACGAAAAATGGGATTCCCACGATTCTGACAACTGGCGGGATTTATGCTCCTTGGTAGAAAAGGTCAGGGAACATTCCGAAAAACAGGGCCGTGAAGACAATATATAGTGCGCTTCTGGACGTTAGTACCCAGAGATATTGGCTGCAGGCTGCAGGGTTGAAGGGTGGGCCTGAAATCGGGGCTCATATTTTCGGGCTGTTGCATCATATTTCCTCTGCAGACCAAGTGGTACTGCACCTTAACCTCAAGTACCACGAGCTTGCCAAGTGGCTTTTTATCACGCTTGCCTTCGCGGGCCTTTTAGCCACCGGCTGGTTTGGAATACCACTTATTCCAGAATACCTGACGACCCACCACATTAACCTGCTCTTTGGGATTTTTGCACTCTTTAGTGCGCTTGGAACCATATGGGGCGTCATGGCCTACCGCGAGTTTTCAAGGTCAATACTTACAATCGTCGAGGCAAGGACTGCCGCACGCAGGCTTGACCCCATGATAGGCGACTACGAGTACCGGTCATACGATCCTTCCACGCGGGAGTACGAGCCGGGCTTTGTGCCGGTGGGGGCAATCGACTTTTGGGACAAGGAGACACACGTGCCTCCGTGGATGGACAAGGGCAAATACTGGCACCTAGTGCTGAGCCTTCAGTTTGGCGACAGGGATGTACGGATCCAGGTCGTGAAGGACAGCGATCTAAACTACAGTGGCGGACGGGGTTTTGCTGCGATGACAGTCAGGCAGCAGGTTCCCGCAGTGTATGGAGGAGGCAAGCACACAAGGTACGTTGTCAAAGTCCCGCAATGGCTTGTAATGAACACCGAGCGCGAGCGCTTTTCTCATTCTGACATTCCCCCAGCCGAGCTCAGCGGCCAGGTCGCAACCCTGAACAAGAGCATAGTTTCAGCGTCAGAAGAGGTTTCAGAATGGGAGCGGCAGAGGATAAGGTACCCCTGGAAAGCCGCGACGTTTGGCATATACCTGAACAAAAGCCTCCCTCTGCGCCTGGTTTACGGACAGGTGATCCGCAATTTTCCCGGAGCCAAAAGGCGTAAGCTGTCGGACGCAAACAACAACCTGGCAAACATCAGAGACGACGAGCTAGAGTCCGCACTGCTTCTGCTTGCGCAGGAGAAGGGCGGCATCCGCCCGGACAGGATACAGAGAATCAACATGATGCTGAGATTTCTGAAAAATGCCTATGCCCGGCAGGGGCTCGGTGAGGGTGCGAGCGAGTACCACAGCTTCCATCATTCGCTGGAGGTTTCGTACATGGCACTGCACATGCTTCCCAAGTCCTACCAGCTCTATACCTTTGAGCCGCGCGATTTTGAGGTAATGCTGGTGGCCAGCCTGCTGCACGACTACGACCCCGAGCAGGCTACTTTTCTGCGCGGAAATCCTGCAGCGAGAAAGGGCCCTAGCGTCACCAGAACAATGAACGAACTTGAACGCTCAAAGATACTTGATGCTTATTTTATCCTAAAGCTCGACGATTTTGCAAGGTACTTTCAGGATTTCAATTCGCGTACTTCCCCGGAATTCTCGGCGACCAATCCGGAAATGGTGCCCCCAGAAGTAGTCGAGCCGGTCGAGACGACGCTTGTTGAAGTCTTGATCTGGAGGACCGACTTTCCGTTTCTGAAGCAAAAGGTTGCACAGGAAAAATACGCTAGCCTGATAGCCCAACTTGCTGCCAGGGGGACAGACGTGGGCAAAGTCAACCTGATGGCCGAAATCCTCTGGCTGGCAGACCTGGCAGTGACGTACATGGGCTCGGATCCGGTGAGGGCATGGGACAGGGTGACAAACCTGTACAACGAGCTCAACCTTTCAAAGTTCGACGCAATGTCCGGCACGGACGCATTCTTTGGGGATTTTGCCAACAACGAAGTGTTCCAGCAGGTGATAAAGATGCGCCACTTTCCTCCTGTGTTCCGCCAGAGATGGGAGGCCATCTTCAACTTCTTCCACGAAGGAAATCCTTCAACGCAGATAAACAGGAACATCGAGTCGGCCAGGAAGCTGTACAACAAGGTAAACGTGGAGCTGGGCCTGCGCAGGGGAGAACTTTTGGAAATTATTGCCTCGGAGCATTTTTTCGAGTACTTTATTGGAATAGGGCGCGACCAGAGGGAAGTCTTTAAGGCAAAATCCCGCTTTTCAGAAATGGACCCTCAGAACGCCTCGGCTTACTGGGGCGACATTCAAAAACTCGTTCCGGGAATAGACAAGAAGTCAATCGACAACTTTTTGATGGTTATGCCCAAAAGCGCCGCTCCTCTTTTTTCGGAAAATCAGAGAGATTCTTTTCGAACCTTACTGAAAAACGCAAGGGAAAAACTCGTTCCAGGTGGGGCGGTGAGGATTCTCACGGACATGCAGCCGGATGACGCGCTGGCAAAAACACTGGAAGAGCTTGCCAGTCGGGCCGGCTTTGAGCTTTCATACGATGGTGGCAAGCCCTATTTTCCAGAAAACTGGAGTGATGCAGAATTTGAGGTGGACGCGACGCCGCGGGTCTTTGTGCTTCATCCGGCTTCAAAAACTTAGAATGATTCAAATTGCTCGTGGAGAATTTTTTTTGGAAGTACAATGCGGGCTCGTAGCTCAGCATGGACAGAGCGAACGCCTCCTAAGCGTTAGGTCGGGGGTTCGAATCCCCCCGGGCCCGCCTCTATAACGTTACTTCAGCCGCTGATTTGACAGCATTGGCGGCTTAGTCTTCTTCGGGCTAGGCGCCGGCTGTATTTTCTATTCTTCTTAGTTTGTATATTGCAATTGAGACCAGCCAAGAAACAGCAAATATCCCAATTAATGCATAGCCTAGGGTCTCAAAGTCGAGATTAGCAAGCCAGGTCCAAAATGTGCCAGCAAGCTTCAACTGGCCTGATAGAACCTGCAACAGTTCGACGCCGCCTATAACAAGGGCTACGAGCACCGAGATTATCGTAATTGTTAGGTTGTAGTAGACCTTGCGGATGGGCTTGACAAATGCCCATCCATACGCTAGTCGCATAGTTACCGAGTCTAAAGTGTCGACGAGCACCATCCCACAAGTGAACATGAATGGAAGAATAAGGATCATCCACATGGGGATAGTTGATGAGACCCCAATTCCCACACTGATCGCAATAAGTGCGACCTCACTTGCAGTGTCAAATCCAAGACCAAACAGTATTCCTACTGGGTAGATCTGCCACGGCTTCCTCACGAGTTTGAACAAAGGACCAAAATATCGGACAAGAATCCCACGCTTATTCAGTAGTTCTTCAAGATGAACGGCGTCAAGGTTGCCTGCATGTACCTGCTTGTAGACTCGATACACGCCTGCTGCTATCGCCACATTAACTATTCCGATGGCGGCGAGGAACCCACCCGAAATGCTAGTGCCTATGGTGCTCCCAATGCTCTGAAGGCTTGGGATCTCTCCAGCGATCGCTCTGGTCGACACGATCAAGGCAACAACCAACAAGATGACTATAGTCGAATGACCAAGCGAGAACCATGTTCCCACTGTCAGCGGCCGCTTGCCTTCTTGCATCAATTTTCTTGTCGTATTATCGATAGCGGCTATATGGTCGGCATCAACTCCGTGTCGCAGTCCAAAAACAAAGGCGGCTATGCCAAGCCCAGCAAGTGGCAATGAAAGGTTGCCTATCAAGTATGAGGCCGCAAAGCCAAGCACAGTTGCTGCAACAATTGGAACGAAGAGCAGAATTATTCTGGATTTTTCGCCAGCTGTAAGTCCAACGAGCGAAGTTCTCCGTTCTCGAGAACCAGCGTGCGGCGCCAATCAGTTCACAGCCTCACTACTGGTCAAGATGTGCAGATTCACGTCGACCTGACATGTCAGCGGTATTACGTATTTGCGGACAAGTAATACCCAAGACGACAACCATTCAGACAGGCAATCTATCTATAAAAAGAAATTGATTTTACACGTAAACTACGAGATCGATTCTGCAAATGCATACGTAGTTTGTGAATTGGTTTTTTGCCTGTTGCACTGTCTATACCTTTGTGACAAAATTCACCTTTAGGCTCTTTATTCCCCTGTTCTCAGACAGCCGCCTTGCCAGCTCCTTTATTCTCTTGACTCTGCCTCTTACCATTATTGCCTCAAGGCAATTATCATGGTCAAGATGAAGGTGTGTAGTGGCACCGATTACCTCGCTGAAGAGGTGTTGAATGTCGGCCATCGCAGAGTCCTGATTGTACGAGTGATTGTCATATAGCAGTGTAATTACACCTGCTCCGTCTAGAGTGTCGTCAGCATTGCTCCACTCGTAATGGTCAACAAAAGAATGGAGTGCGGTCTGGATTGCTTTGGACCTGTCGCTAAATCCGGCTCTGCTCATGCTTTTGTCAAATTCTAAAAGCAGCGCAGGCGGAAGCGACATGCTGATTCGTCTTACCCCTTTCCTGTCGTTCGTTCTGCTTTTGCCACTATTCTTATGCTCATGCGAGCCGTTTTTGCCCACGGTTATGCTTGGTTGCAACGTAAATGGATTTAACCTTTAACCATTAACCATGCATTTGATTACGATCCCATGAATTTCGGCTGTCGAACTTCGCTTAGAACAGATTATACAACCTTGATAGTGAGACCCTGTCTGCAACTCCAACCGTTGCGATTTTGCCATCCACTTTAACCTCGTATGTCTCAGGGTCAATCTCTATCTCTGGAGTCAGGTCATTATACAGCAAGTCCTTCTTGCCGATTCTGCGACATCCTTTGACAGGCAACAACTTCTTGGCCAGACCAAGCTTTTTCGCAATCCCATTCTTGATGGCAAGCTTGGAAGTAAATGTCACTGATGTCGTGGCACTAGCCCTTCCAAAGGCGCCAAACATTGGCCTATAGTACACCGGCTCCGGTGTGGGAATGGACGCATTCGGATCGCCCATTAGCGAAAATGCAATCATTCCTCCCTTAATTACCATTTTGGGCTTGAGTCCAAAAAATTGTGGTGTCCATACAACAATGTCTGCAATTTTACCGGGCTGGATGGAACCGACGTAGTCTGAAATACCATGCGTAATGGCGGGGTTTATTGTCAGTTTGGCAAGATAGCGCTTCACCCTGAGATTGTCGTTGTCAACCTTACCTCTTCCCTTCTTCTCCCTGTCAAGCCTGCCCGTTAACTTTTTCATTTTGTCTGCGGTCTGCCATGCCCGGGCGCTTACCTCGCCGACCCTGCCCATCGCTTGGCTATCCGACGAATACATACTCAGTGCTCCTATGTCATGCAGAACGTCTTCTGCGGCTATTGTTTCCATTCTAATTCTTGACTCCGCGAATGCGACATCCTCAGGCACTGATGGGTTAAGGTGGTGACAGACCATCATCATGTCAAGATGCTCATCAAGCGTGTTGACAGTAAATGGCCTCGTAGGGTTCGTTGAAGAAGGCAGAATGTTCTGCTCGCCTGCGATTTTCATTATGTCTGGTGCATGACCACCACCAGCTCCTTCGGTATGATAAGTGTGAATAGTTCTACCTGCAATCGCTTCTATGGTGTCGTCTACAAACCCGCATTCATTGAGCGTATCACTGTGAATTGCGACCTGCGTGTCAGTTTTGTCGGCCACTCTGAGCGCTGCATCAATGGTAGCAGGAGTAGTTCCCCAATCCTCGTGCAACTTCAAACCACACGCGCCTGCTGCTATTTGTTCAACAAGCGACACCTCAAGAGAGTCATTGCCCTTGCCAAGGAAGCCAAAGTTCATTGGCATCGCGTCCACGGATTCGAGCATCCTTGCAATATTCCAGATGCCCGATGTGCACGTTGTGGCGTTTGATCCATCAGTGGGACCAAAACCTCCGCCAATCATGGTAGTGGTACCGGCGCAGATCGCCTCGATTACCTGCTGAGGCGAGATAAAGTGAATGTGCGTATCGATAACTCCGGGCGTGCAGATAGTATGTTCGCCGGAAATCACATCAGTGCCTGAGCCTACTATCATGTCCACGTTGTCAGAGATGTCGGGGTTTCCAGCCTTACCCACGCCGGCAACGATACCGTTCTTGATGCCGATATCGGCCTTGATTATTCCAAGCAAAGGATCCATTACAATGGCATTGGTAATAACAAGGTCCAACACCTGGCTCGATTTCTTGCCACTTGATTGGCCCATGCCATCCCTTACGCTTTTTCCGCCGCCAAATACGAGCTCGTCGCCATAACCAACCAGATCCTTCTCAATTTCTATTAGTAGGTCGGTGTCCGCTAACCGCACGCAATCACCAACAGTCGGCCCGAAAAGGTCAACGTACCGCTTGCGCGTGATCTCAAGCACCTTTGTATCCTCTCCTCCTTGCGCGGGATATTGCCGAAGCCTTGTTTGTGGCCAAGGACCCGTTTACAAGGCCGCCAAAGCCATAGACCCTTCTCTTCCCGGAAAACTCTGTCAGTTCGACTTCCTTTGTCTCACCCGGCTCAAACCTTATTGAAGTGCCGGACGGAATATTGAGCCTGAAGCCATATGCCTTGACTCGCTGGAAATTCAAAGCCTTGTTGACCTCAAAGAAATGCGTGTGCGAGCCAACCTGAACGGGCCTGTCGCCAGTATTACTTACCTGAAGTCTTGTAGTCTTCCGGCCAGGGTTTGCAATTATCGGCTCGTCCGAAATAATATATTCGCCTGGAATCAAGCTCCGATCCATTTCCTTTTTTCGCTATGTTCCAATTACTCACACAACTTTACACTATCGGGTCATGCACGGTTACGAGCTTTGTTCCGTCCTCAAAAGTTGCCTCTACCTGCACTGACCTTATCATTTCGGGAACTCCTTGAAGAACATCGGTTCGTGAAAGAACTGCTCTGCCTGAGCTCATGAGTTCCGATACGGACCTGCCATCCCTAGCGCCTTCCAGGATATGATCCGATATCAGCGCAACAGCCTCAGTGTAATTGAGCTTGAGTCCTCTCTCTTTTCGCCGGAGTGCCACTTGGGCCGCTACAAAAATGTACATCTTGTCAATTTCTCTGGGAGCGAGCATCATAGTATAACAATTCGAATTACTAATTCATGTATTTATAATTGATCAAACAGCAAATCTAGCGTGCCAAAATTGCGAGCAGACCCCAAATTGCCTGGAGGTCGCATGTCTCCCAAGCAGAATCCGGCAGTAGTAAATGCAATAGTCGGCAATATCTTCGAGGACAGGTCGCTACTGCTGAAACTTCAAAGAATGAAACGCCTAAGGCGCCATGAAGCCCTCAGGCTAACCAGAGAGGAAATGCAAAAACTCAGGCTCAGAAGAAGGACAGCAAGAGGCACTGAGATTCTTATCGATCTTCTGTCTAGGCTACCTCTCCGCAATGGCGACGTGCTAGAAGAAAGCCGCAATCGATTGATTTCGATCGAGCAGAAGCCCGAGCTCGTAGTGGGAGTAATGCTCAAAAGAGCGGTGTCGATGCCTGAAACCTTGATACGGATTTCCGGCCTTGTAGGCCATGCCGTCGGAAATAGACACAGGTCAATAGCTATCCGCCACCGGACAATCTACTTTCCAGTTATGAATGAGGCTGACGCGACCGCATTTAGAAAGGTTCTTGCGCCATTTAAAAAACAAACAAGGGTTCGAATTACAAGAGTTGTGTTGACGGCGGAGGACCTAGGGGGTGGCAACCATTCGCACACCTAACCTTGACAGTCACGAACTGGCAATGATGCAGTTGTCAGATTCGTTCTTTCCGTCAGGGATGTTTGGCATGTCTGGTGGTCTTGAGTCCATGGCTAAGGCGAATTGGATTAAGGATAAGAAAGCGGTCAGTGAGTTCTTACATCAGCAAATCCTCTTTCAAATTGTGCCGTGCGACTGCATGGCGTTTTCAATCGCAATAGATGCCGCAAGAAAAGGTGATCTTCGATTAGCCGTCAAAGTTGACCATGCATACCTCGCAATGAAACTTGTGTCAGAAGTCCGGTTGGCATCGGTGCGCTCAGGCAGGCAGCTGCTTAAAAGTGTCCTGCAGGTTTCAAGAATAAAGTTTGCATCCCAGTTTAATGAAAAGATAGACACTGGTAAGGCAGAGGGCTCTTATCCAGTCTGTATGGCGATTGCCGCGACTGCATTTGACATCCCAAAGACAAGCGCCTTGCGCATAGTACTCTATACCTATTGCACATCCATTACCGCCGCAGCTGTGCGCCTTGGACTCTTGGACCACATTGAAGCCCAGACTGTCCTGAAGCAAATGCATCAACTGATTAATTCAGAAGCCATCCGCGCATCAGATCCAAAATTTAGCAAGAACGCCGACCCATTATCGATTCTGTGGCAGCTAAGCCCGCTTGTAGACATTGCTCAAATGCTGCACGAACGCGACGAACTACGAATGTTTATTACTTGATCGAATAAAGTGTCTGCGAAGCCAAATGAAGAGGGCTGGAGTTGCTCCAAAGGCGCGTATTCCACGCGTTGGCGTAGGTGGACCGGTGGGATGCGGAAAAACTCGGCTTATTGAGGTAATTGTACCGCTTTTGAGCAGTCAAGGGTATCGCTGCTGCATTATTTCAAATGACGTGGTGTCAAAGGAGGATGCGGTGCGAATGAGGCGAATTCTAGCCACAGAGGCTCACATCATGCCTGAAGAGTTGATAATCGGAATCGCTACCGGCGGCTGCCCGCACACCGCTATTCGCGAGGATCCGTCAGTAAACTTGGCCGTAATTGATGAAATAGAACGAAAGGACCCTTTGCTTGACTTGATCTTAATTGAGAGCGGTGGTGACAACACTATGACTACATTCAGTCCTGCCCTCGCAGACTATTTTATTTACATTGTAGACGTCGCGGGCGGCGACAAGTATCCGCGTAAAAGGGGACTTGGAATTGAAAGTTGCGACCTTCTCGTCGTAAACAAGGTGGACCTTGCACCTTTCGTTGGCGCGGATATCGAGGCAATGATTCGTGACGCTAGGATTGTGAGGAATGGGAAACCGTTTGAGTTTATTGATTGCAAATCAGGAGCAGGAGTAGAGAAAGTCGTCAGGCACATCGTTCGTGATGTTCTGTTTGACGCGCCAGCAAAAAAGAGTAATGACGGAGCTTTAAGTCATACTGCTGGCTCTAAAAAAGCGTCACAAAGACAAGGCATGCATGCAAAAAAACCTCGCTAGGCAGACCTGCTTTGAATCACAACACATCCAGATCGGACACCGATTTTACAGCCGAAGCCGGCTTTCTGAAGCTGAGCCTGGCTCCAAGCTCGCAATTGCCTTATTCAAATCGACCAAAGACCACAATTAAATGCGCTGAATCAAAAGCGCCGTTGCTTATTCAAAGAGCGTTATATCCTGAACCTTCATACCCGTTTCTTGCACACATTTACATGATGTCTTCAGCAGGCGGAATCCTGCAGGGTGATCGGCTGAACATCTCAATAGAGTCCGAACCTCACTCATACGCCTCTGTAACGACTCAAGCGTCTACCAAAATCTATAGAATGGATCGAGGCTATGCCACCCAACAAATCTCTCTACGCATAAATAAAGACGCTTACCTTGAATTCCTGCCGCATTCGAACATTCCCTATAAAGGCTCAAAATTTCACCAAACCACATCTATACAAGCTGACACTGGCTCGGTGCTAGTCTATTCTGAAACAATGTCTGCTGGCAGGATAGCTTTTGGCGAGAGATTTGACTTCAATTCGCTTGAGCTACAGATAACGGCACGGCATTCTTCAGGCAAGCTGTTGTTTCATGATAGTTCGAAGTTCAGATCCATGCGGAATGCTGGGCAAAGTTTCAATCATGCTGCACAGCTTGACAAGCTATTTGGAAAAAGGGACATTCTGTCTACCGTCTACATTGTGAGCCCTTCATCCGACCAAACTCTCACTGGGTTAGACGAAGATTTCTTCCAGCTCCTGCAAACCGAGCGTGAATTTATTGCTAAATGTGGTTCTTCGGCAAAGAGCGCATTTATTTCAGGAATTTCTTCATTACCCAATAACTCAGGCCTTGTTATTAGGATGCTCTCGAATTCGATTGATCAAATCGAAAGCGTCATTAGCAGAGTTTCACGCATATGCCGCAAACAATTTCTTTCCTGACCCAGAGTCAAGCTAGTTCAATCACTCACAATGTTACCTTAGTTCGCGGGCATCGTCCATTACACGGTACATGTTCCAGTGCTGATTCTCCTTAGGCGGGATTCTAGCAAGCTGCTCTAATGGCATGACGACAAGGTACCCGTGGTGAATAACAAATGACGCTGACGAAACGACTAGCGCTCCATCAATATCCAAAAATGAAATACTGCATGAGAATGGGTTTGCATCATCCACGATACAGTATTTGTGTTTTCGATACTTGTCCAGAACCTGAATCTGAAAGTACGCTAAAGCTCGAGTTTGGCCGCTTGATTGATCATCCTGACGCAATTGAAATGAATTTTTTGTAAGAGTGTCTAGGGCATCATTTTCAGTCATCCATGGAAGATCCAAAATGTCATCATTGCGGTTTTCCGCCGCTCCAGGCTCCAATCGGCTCAACCATCAAAAAAAGATGTAGAGGTCAAAAATATGGCTAGAGTGGAGCCATTGTGTCTATAAGACGCGCGTTTGTAACCAGACCGTCCTTTTCCTGTATTATGAGGTCCACTGTGTACTGCATACCTCCTAGCATGAAGGTGGTCTGGACGTCCCAGGAATCGCGGTTCAGTTCACTCGGAAACGGAAACAGCACTCTAATCTTAAAGTCTCTGATGTCTGAGCCGTAAAGGGATTGGATGGCGCTCCGCGAGGCCTTTTCGATCTCCACGTTAGATTTGACTGGGTTCATAACCAATTATATAGTTAGTAAGTTAATAAACCTTTTTGAGCATGATTTTTGGAATTGCTAGAAGGTGTGTAATCTACCCTTGAGATTCAATGCTGGTATCAGAACAATCCGTAGAATACTCAGAAAATGGATTTGCATAAATACACGCCGAACTACTTTCACCTGTTTGATGCTTCTGGAGGTTGACAATTGGTTTTGATTCAAAAGAATGCAATCCAACGAATACTTGGAGAAGACGTCAAACGTTCAAGCGGTCAAGACGCTAGACGCTCCAATCTTCTAGCAGCCCGACTCATTGCGGAACTCATGAAGAACTCCCTAGGCCCGCGCGGACTTGAAAAAATGTTTGTCGATATAATGGGCGAGGTGACCGTGACAAAAGACGGCGCTACGCTGCTTCGCAAAATTGATGTTGAACATCCTGCGGCAAAAGTCCTCATAGAAGCTTCAAACTCTGTTGATAATGAAGTTGGCGACGGCACAAAAGCTGTCGTTGTGGTCATTGGAGCTCTACTGGAAAAGGCCGAAGAAATGCTCGACAAAGGTATCTCTCCTGCCATGATTATTGACGGCTACCAGAGTGCCCTAGAGCTGGCTCTTGTGGAACTGGAGAATCTGGCAGAAAAACATGCCGGTCCCGATAAGGACACGATGGGCCGCCTGGTGCAAACTAGTCTTGACTCAAAATCGCTGGGGCCTGCGGTAAAGAACGTTACTGACATGATCGTTGACGCTGCACTTTCAGTTGCTGATTCCAGTCGCAAGAGCATTGATGTCGACAACATCAAGATTGAGCAAAAACTCGGAGACATGTCGATGACACAGCTCATTAAGGGAATGGTCGTTGACAAAACTATAGACAGTTCATCAATGCCAAAGAGCATTGAAAAAGCCAGGATAATGCTCATTGATGACGATCTTGAAGGCAGAACTACAAGGACTGGATCGCAAATTAACATCAATTCGCCGAAGCTAATGATGTCTTTCAAAAAAGAGGAAACTGAAGAAATTCGATCCAAAGTCAAACATATCATAGAGTCCGGGGCAAATGTTGTTTTCTCAAGGAAGGGAATAAACACACTTGCGCAGCACTTACTTGCCAGAGAGGGAATCATTTCTGTTAGAAGGGTAAAAGAGAATGATCTTCTCTGGCTTGCCAGGGCGACGGGGGCATCTATCGCAGCAAGGCTAGACCATGAGCATGAGGTTCACTATGGTTCAGACGGTCATGACCATGATCACCACAGTCACGAGCACAAACATGCTCACACTCATTCGGAAAGATACTCCACGCGCCACGACGATTTCCATCCTCACTATCATCACGGGGATATCGATATTAAACTTGGATTTGCTGAACGGGTTTCTGAGCGAGTAATAGGTGACGATAGAATGGTGTTCGTCGAAAGCTGCAGGAACCCAAGGGCTGTTACGATTCTGTTGCGAGCGGGTTCAAAGCGCACTCTCGATGAGTTCCAGCGCTCAACAATTGACGGCATATCTGTTCTGAGAGACTATTTTACCAAACCTGCAATCATCTCAGGAGGGGGATCAGCCGAAGCTGCCATTGCGAAAAGGCTCAGGAATACTGCAAACTCGATTCCTTCCCGGGAGCAAATCGTCCTTTCAATGTTCGCAGACGCGCTTGAGGAAATTCCTCTCACCCTGGCTAGAAATGCCGGCATGGACGTCATTAACACGCTTGCTACGCTACGACACGAGCATCGCGACGATAATAGGGGCCACACCGGTAGGGGCAAAACATATGGAGTAGACGTATTCGGAAGAAAAGTCTCACAAATGTATCCTGCAGTGGTAGAACCCGTTCTTGTCAAGGAACAGGTGCTCAAGACAGCCACCGAGGTCGCAAACCTGTTACTCCGAGTAGATGATGTCCTAATGGCGAAGCCTGCAATGAACACGCACACACATGCAAATGGGACTACACACTCTCATGGAGGCGGAGATAAGGCGCATCAACATGACTATTTTGACCGACTAGGAAAGATGCAGCGGCCAAGCCACCATTATTACTAGTTGTTGATTAAACCAGGGGTTGAAAGTCCGACGATGCGTTCGACAGCCGAATGGGCGAGTCTATCTTCAACCGCACAGGAGCCTCGCCATCGACAGCAGCCTCGATCAACAGCTGTTGTAGTGACTCTGGAACACCTATCAGAACAGATTCGTGAGATAGGATCACTCTTGCCTGTCTTTCAATTTCAGCGGGCGCTATGCTCGCCCGCAGTCCATTAACAGCATACGAACAATACAACAATATCGACTCATTGACATTGAGCTTCAACCCGCGATCGAGTTTTTCCTTAACCGCGATGGCGCTCCTAAAAAAGATCTCCTCATCAGATCCGTTTTCAAAACTCATTGTCCTCAAAAGAGGAGGGACGTCAGGCTCTCCCTTTATGATCGCTCTGACGTGAATCATATCTAGAACTCACTTTGACTTCTTGGCATATTCCAGTGGAGCCCTCTTAGGGACCTTCGCCTTCGGCCCGTTGCCAAAGTCATATGTGTGACCTTGGCCACGGTAAAGCTTTGGACGCACAGGCTTGCCTTCACTCTTGCCCTTCTTGGTCAAAGATAGTCCTGCCATCAGCTCAACGATGAGCCTGTTTGCAAGACCAGAAGTGATGCCCCCGTTGTATGAATTTCCATCACTTACGTCATAATTAGGCGCCACTTCTACCAAGTCAAACGCAAACCTGTCAGGATCAAATGAGGTTGAGAGTAGTCTCATAAGCCTCATGCCTTCTCTTGAGGTCAGACCGTTTGGCTCCGGCTCGCCAGTGCCCGGTGCATATGCCGGATCGAAGGTGTCAATGTCCCAGCTGATGTAGACTGCATCGACATTGTCATTTGCCCTGTCAGCAGCTTCTTTTGCTATCCTGTCAATTCCAAGTTCCTCTACATCTAGCATGGTAAACCATTGAAAGTCCTGGTCAGCCATCCATTTGTACAAATCCGGACCGGGCCAATAGCCACGCGGGCCGATGAGTGTGTAGTTCTTGCCCTTCAGGCATCCAAGTTCCATGATCCTTCTTATGTGCGCGCCGTGGTCGTACTTGAAGCCGCAGAGTCCCTGGGGCGCGCAATCTGCGTGTGTGTCAATGTGAATCATTCCAATGTTTTTGTACTTTTTCGAAAATGCTCGAACATTTGCAAATGTAATCGAGTGGTCGCCTCCAAGCATAACAGGGATGCCGTCGATGTCGAGGACTTCCTTCACTTTGTCGGTCATCCTTCTGTGCGATTCTACAACGTCTCCAGGAGATACTACGACATCGCCATAATCTACAGTTTTGAAGACTCCAAAGGGATCGACTCCGGTCTCAATGTTGAAGTGTTCGTAAGGCGGAGAGGGCACTGTCGATGCGGCTCTAATGGCGCGCGGACCGTATCTGGCGCCTGGCCTGATTGTGGTCCCAAAGTCAAACGGTTCGCCGATAATTGCGATGTCTGGCTTTACCTTCTTTAGTTCATCTCTGCTTCTTACCCAAGGCAATTTCAGAAAGGTGGGGATTCCCACAAAAATTGGTTCGTCATTGCCTTTGTACGAGTCTCCGTAAAATTCCATTCCCATAGTGGCTCTACTATTAGTAATTACTTAGTAAGCGTTTTTAAATATTGCTAAGTAAATTACGTCGAGCCCGTGAAAAGCAGGTTTTCAGCGCTTTAACTGCTTGGCAAGCAAAGTCCTGACGTACTGCGTCACTTCTAGGCCATTTTCATTTGCATATTCGTTCAGCCTATCCCACAAATCTTTGTCAACTCTGTTTCGGGGGTCAAACACTAACCTGATTGTGAGCAATCCTTTTGGCGCTCCACGCTTGACGCCAGCTTTCGACATTTCTTCTTGAAGAGTTCCCGAGCGTGCTGCAGAAACAAGCCTTTCTTGAACAGACTTGGGTTTGCGGGCTATCTTTATAGCCTCAAAAGCAGTGATTTGGCCTTTTTCTATGTTTTCTTGAAGCGCTTCGGGCAAATTAAGGATGCTTAGCCATTCGCTAACGGTGCTCTTGGGAAGGCCATACTTTAGCGCAACCTTAGTTATGCCCCCGTCAGTGGAATCAACTAGCCTCTTCACCATCCTTCCTTTCTCGATCGGCGACAAGTCCTTGCGAACAAGATTCTCAAATAACGACGCAGCCTCTGCTTCGGCTCCTTCGAGCTCTGTTATTACAGCAGGAATCTCGCGCTCGCCCTTCGCGCTGAGAGCAAAGTAGCGACGTCTGCCAATGAGCAGCTTATACCGTTTGCTTTCATCGTCAAACCTGACGACGACTGGCTGAAGCAAGTCAAATTTTGCGAGATGTTCTTTCATTAGGTGATCTTTATCGTCCTCTCCAAAGGAGTGATCCTTACGAACATTCTCATTTGCAATGTCTATCAGGTTGATCGGAATCGTCTTTATCTTCATAGCAACCAATTAGTAATCTACGTATTTATAATTATCTATGCTTTAATTAACAATGAATCGGCATTGCAGATACTCTTAGTTCGACAGCCGAACCGATACACCAATTTAATTCACGTCTGCCCTGCAAGCAAATTCAAGAGCAACTCACATTAGTCAAACGGCAAATATTTCACAATTTACGCGAATTAGAAAGTAAATTACGCATGATTTTTTTATTCTCCGTTACGTAGTTTACATTTCGAACCTAAAACCTTAAATCTTTTCATAAGACTTAGGATCGATTATGAGGGCTGGCTTGAATGAAGAGTATTTGGTCAATCAATCAATGGTCAAGACAGCGTTTCTCAGCTACTACATAAGCATGTATAATTCAGTTAGCAGAGAGCTAGAGTTGGCGGATGCGCCTGTCACCGTCGACGAAATCTATGAGTTCATTCAGGACATGAAGCACGAGGTAGGAAAGGACGTCCCGGAGATTCAAAAGGAAGACATAAGCCTCTGTTTCAAAGTCCTACAGGCTGGCGGAATCTGCCGGTAAAGTTCGACAGTCGAACTTTTTTGGCGGAAGAGCCCGCCTTCGTTAACCCAGAGGAGGCAAAAGTTTTATATATATTTAATATTATAATGAAGTGTGGATATTTCGGGAGTCTTGGCAACGTTTGCCGTCATTCTCGCAGCAAGCGGATTCTTCCTCTTCATGGGTACAGTGGGTCTAAAGAGCGACAAGAAAGAAGACGAGATGCACAAGGCGGAGTAGCTCTTTTTGATCATACCCACATGCGAAGGCGCGACCATCAGGGAAGGTTTGATTTAGACATGGTTCTAGGATGGCTCCGCGGCAAAGGCGCCAAGCCGTCGAAAGAACCGGTTGTTCGGAAGGTGGATAGGAAAACTGCGTCTGACGAGTGGGTAAAACATGGCGAGGATCTGGCTAACTCAAATAGGCCTGAGGAAGCTATCCAGGCTTTTGACAAGGCCATAGAAATTCTTCCGCAGAACGCGTATGCATGGGGCGACAAGGCGCTCATGCTCGATAAACTCGGCCGCACTGACGAGGCGTTGATCGCGTTTGCAAGGTCAACAGAGATCGATTCAAGCAGCGCTATTACGTGGAATAACAAGGGTTTGACGCTTTTGAAAGCCGGCAAGTTTGCTCAAGCGGTTGAATCCTTTGACAAGGCAATCGAGTGCAATGGAAAGTATGCAAAAGCATGGTACAACAAGGGAAGGGCACTTACAATGTTAAACAAAGTCAGCGATGCGCAGCGATGCTTTGATGTTGCTCGAAAAATGGATCCGTTGCTGTTTGCAAAATTGAAAAAGATGCACTAGCATCGCTTGCAGCAAAAAAATCTTAAATAAATAATCTCTTCTTTAATCCTTGAATGTTTGGAAAAATGTATGGTTGCGGTGCTTGCGGGTCCCGGTTTAAGGACCGTGAGGCGCTTCTACTTCACGCAGAGGAGCAGCACAACAAGGCAACGACGTATCAGTGTATAACTTGTGACGAGGATTTCAATAACGAATCCACATTTAAAATGCACATGGCAAGGAACCACAAAATCTAATAATTAATTTTAGTGGCTCGTAATGTTAGATACGCTTAAATACTTACTAAATAGATAAAATAATCATGGCTGACGTGCCTATTATTTACCCAATTACCGTCATGGCGTTCGTGGCCGCTACCGCGGCCATTGGCGTTCTTGCGGTCAAATTTGTCAAGAAAAGCAGCAAGCGATACATAGTTGCTGGCAAGAGCCTTCCACTGTTCTTCATCGGAACTATGTTAGTTTCAGAGGCTGTCGACGGTAACGCCTCTCTTGGCAACGTCTCGCTTACATTTTCAGGTGGGTTTTGGGCAGGCGCGGTAGTCCCATTAGGACTAGCCATCTGCTTGGTGCTTACCGGAGCCTTCTTTGGCAAACGATTTAATCGAATGAACATGATCACTTTAGCGGACTTTTATTTCCGCCGGTATGGCAACCTCACAGAGGTTATGGCTGGAACTCTGATGTCGATAAGCTTCATTGTTCTTGTAGCGGGGAACCTTGCTGCAAGCGGCTACATCATTTCGGTTGTAATGAGTATTCCGCTAATCTTTGCCATGCTAATTGCAACTGCTGTCGTTCTTCTCTACACATATTTCGGCGGTCTGTTCTCTTGCGCATATACCGACATATTCCACATCTACCTAGCGGTTGTTGGATTCTGGGGAGGCTTCTTGTTCCTGATAAGCCCGTGGTCGCCAATACAAGGAGGGCTTGAAACTATTGTCTCAAATGTTCCCGCCAACTTTATGGACCTGTCTGGCCTCTACGATGCTGGAAACGGCGCACTTGTGAACTGGGCATCTATAATATCGCTTGGACTTGGAGACATTGTCGCCTTAGACTTTATGGAAAGGATTTTCGCAGCAGATGGTGGCAGAACTGCGCAGAAAAGCAGCTATTTTGCCGCCGGCTTGACGTTGCTCATATTGATTCCTACAACAATGATCGGGATAATTGGACATACACTTGAACCAAACATCCAAGATGCATTTACACTCTATCCGATAATGGCCATAAACCATATGCCATCAATCCTTGGAATATTGATGCTGGTAAGTACAGTTAGCTGTGGCATGTCAACTGCTAACGGGGGCACACTAGCGATAGCTAGCGTACTGTCAAGAAACATGCTACAGCGAAATATCATAACTCGCTTCCTTCACAGACCAAAGTTGAGCGATCGCCAACTACTGATCGCCACGAGGCTCTTGGTAATACCAATGTTCTTTACAGCTTTTGCTCTTGGTTACCTGATTCCCAGGCCTGGGATTTATCTAATCTTGGCATTTGATATTGTCCTTGCGGGCTGCCTTGTACCGCTAGTTCTTGGAACATTCTGGAAAAAGTCCACTGCATCAGGCGCCGTTGCATCTATCGCAGTTGGTTCAACTCTTCGAATGATCCTGTACTTCTTGATAAGCACTGCACCATCTGACAGTCCATACTATGCATACGGCGGCCTCGACACAATGATTCCGCCAATTGTCTCGCTGGCTGTCTTTGTCGGAGTGAGTCTTGCAACGCAAAAGAAAACTCCTCCGAGACACGACGTGATCTACCTTATTCCAAATGATGACGACGTGGTCAGTGGTGCGGACGTGGATCAATGGGTCAACCCGATAGACGTGCGGCAAATAGCCGGAGCCAAGCGAACATGATGGTATGCTCCTTGGCGACCGGATTTACCGCAATTGTGGAGGCCGACTAACAATTGGATATGCCTAATCAAGGAAAGATAAAGCGAATACTCGTTGCTATCGATAATTCAGGATATAAGGACAGAATAATCGGCCTTGCCTTTGATTTGGCGTCATCGCTTAACGCGGAGCTGTATGCGATTCATGTGATTGACAGGGCTTCAATGGGTGCAGTAGGAGATCTAATCGGATACTATCGAGGTGGCAAGGTCGAAGTGTACCAGGAAGAGCTAAAGAAGCAGGGAGAGAAACTCTTGGATGAGGTCAAGGCGCCTGCCGAACATCTTGGGATAAAGGTCACTTCCGAGGTAGTCGTCGCTTCATCAGTGGCCGGAACTCTCATTGACTACGCCAGGGATCACAACATTGACCTTATATTGATTGGAACCAAAGGTATTACCGGAATGCAGAGGTTCCTTATGGGCAGTGTCGCCAACAATGTGATAGCAAACGCACATTGCCCAGTGCTTGCAGTGCGGTGACAGAGAATTCTATCTGAACCGAAGTGATGACTCCAATATAGATGCAGTACCGACACTCTCCTTTTACCGGTTATCAGTCGGTTTACAACGCGTCACTGCTCGAATTACTTTATTTGAGGTCCCTAGTCCGACGCGCCATTAGATCGGTCCAATTTGCGATGATAAACTAATTAATCATCGCTATTTCTAACTGCTTGTGCCGAGTCAAGGGTACGCAACTATAGGTCTAAAACCAGCAATCCTGACCAGGCTCGAGGAAGAGACTGACAGGTTTTACCCCGGCATGTTTCTTCCCAGCGCTCTCATAATTATGATGAACGAAGTAAAGCGGGGTTACTACTCCGTTGAAATGCAACCAATAAAGGCTGATTTTTCTGGACAATATACTTCGCTTACAATTAGGTCCGATGTACGGAAATGGCTTGAAGAGAACTATGAGTCCCTTAAGTCCGACTATGACAGAAGGTACAAAGTAAACAGCTTTACAAAATTTGCGGGCATTTTCATGCTCAATATTTTTGAGTCAAAGGCAATCGCACAAAACAACATAGTAAGGCTCAAGGAGGCAGACTTTCGCTGGCTGGTAAGTGAATATGAAAAAAGAAAGAATGAGTACAAGATGAAATACGGTGTAACGAGCTTTGAACAATTTGCCGATCTCTTCCTAAAGGAGATTTTTGACAGGCTTGGAATCGCCAAAAAAGCCCTAACCTTTTAGCACATTTCGAACCGGAGGGCCGACTTAGAAATTGGCTGTTCCTATCGAATTGCGATAATAAACACATAATGAAAAGCACTTTGCTGAAAAGTGTGTTGTATCATAAAACGCACAATTTGTGTTAATAACTCGATGCAACGATTTATATCATACAGGGTCAATAATATTGTTGATATGCTCGAAGAACTTCTTGCGATGGGTGCAATTATCGCTGCCTGCGCTGCAGGCACTTGGTATGCCAAGAACAAGTTTCAGCCCATGATTAATCTGGGAATGGAAAAGCAGAAGGCGAAGGAAGCGACCCTCAGAAGAAGGTAAAGCTCGTTTTCCCTTATCTTTGTTCTTCTGCTCACTCTTTAAGAAGTGAATCGGCCCGATCTGTTTTTAAATCAACTTCTCCTTAACTGGAGTAGCCGGACGCTGACATTTGCATCGCAATGCTCTCATAAAGCAGCTCGTAGAGTTGCTCGAAGAAAGTCCTGCAGACCAGTACCAGATTCAGAGACGACTAGAATCTACACCTGCTAATGAAGTTTCTAAAGCCTTAGGTGAACTCCTATCAAACAAGACTGTCTACATAGTCGCATACCGCAAAAGCGAGCGATTTGGAATTGATATCCCAGTATACTCACTGAAAGCTGCTCCTCAGCCGAGCAGACCCGACCTTCATCCTCTGATGACGGGAGTTACCTCTGAACGGTCTCTCGAATATGAGTTTGTTTCAAGATCGCTCATCTCAAGAAAGTGCCGTGCCCGAATTTTGGATGTCGGTGCCGCTAACTCTGGTCTTGTCAGGGAACTGCAGTCATTTGCAAATGGAAAATGGCATGTACTTGGTATAGATTTGAAAAGAACTTGTGATATCTTGATGGATGCCCGTCAGATGGGCTTTCGCGATGCAAGTATCGACCAAGTTCTTTGCATCAGCACGCTTGAGCACGTGGGAATGGACGATGGGTGCTCGAATACCGACAAGGAAGGAGACACAAAAGTCATCCGGGAAATATTCCGAGTGCTCAAGTCAGGTGGAAAACTAGTTCTTACAGTTCCAATTGGAGGGGCAAGTCCGTCTGAAGGTACGAAAGATGCTGTGGTTAAAGCGCGAGTTAGCTACATGCCAACAATGCGGACACGAATTTACGACAGCGCGAGCCTCGCAACTTTGGTCGAAGCGTTTACGATTGAATCTGGTGAATTCTACAGATATCAGAACGGTAGATGGGGCAGATGCAGCCTACAAACTGCGATGAGCGTACAGGAATCTGATCACAAAGGCAATGCAATTCCTGTGGGGTTTCATAGTAGCGCATGTGCCTGTCTACTATTAAGAAAAGGGCGAGATCAAGCTGCTCGGGACGCCTCATTTTTCGATACTAACGATCCGCCGCAAACTTGACAAAACGTGAATCCGCAGAGATTATCTATTTCCGATCTAGTTCACATTGCGAATATGGCTAAATCAAAGCCAAAATCTGACTTGCTAATCATAGTGAGCACTACTGCAATGAAGATACTAGAGATGAGTCAAGACGGCATCGAAGCAGAGCAAACAAACGAAGGGACAGTTGCTGGCAAGTACTCGGGAAAGCGTTGGGATACAGTAGAATTGCAAATGAACAGAGACGGTACCTCAAAGTTAAGTGTAAAGTTTATTCAAATGACAAGTAAAGGTATGGTATTTGGTATTGGTCAAGGAACTAGTGTGCGGCCAAGTGCAAGATGAATCCCCAAGGAGAGAAGCGAAGGAACTTCATGGGCGGATTCACCAAACCTATCTGAATACAAAGGCGCAAAATGGACATGCGAGGTAGAAAACAATCTAATGACAGAGAAAGCATCAATTGCCGTGAACTTTCAAGAGTAGTTAGCCCAAACAAGTTAAAGTGCCACGGTAAACAAACCCGCTGATGTTAGTACAGCGTAAAGACGGGGCAGTTTAGGGTTGTCCTGCCCCAATAGTCCAGTTACCTGACCACTGACCCCCACCCTTATCAGTACGTATCCCCCGGGCCCGCATCTATAACGGTGCGGAACCCTGGATAGAACGCTCGATGTTAACGCGCGTTCATTACTCCGCGGGAATCCTTCCCTGACTTGTCTATGCCATCTGTATGCCGGATTGGGTTCGCCAACTGATCTCTATGACTTAATGTGGGGAAACCTCTTTGAATGAAGGTGAGCCTCCAATGAACTTGGCAATTCTATGTCTAAGAAATACCTCGTGGTCCTTTCCGCAGTCGTTACATCTAAGCCGGATTTTGCCAGACACGCTCCTGTATTTTGGTTTTGTCGCCTCATCCTCCTCGACGCATTCCATAACGTTTCCGCATGTACATGAAATCGGGTGTTTTGGCATATGACAAGCTATACACGTTACTGCAATAAAGGCTTGATGAGCATGGAATTCAGACTGGCTAGCAGATTTTGAATATGTCCATCTCATTTTTCCGCTGATAAATGCATTGACCAGCGGTTGATATTGCGTCATCTCACTTATTGACCTCCAAGGCCAAATCCGTACTTGGCTAACCCGCCAATAGCCAATTCTGTAAAATGACAAGCCTTGCTATCGATAATTGTCTTCATTTACAAAATGTGTGCCATCTAACCAGATGGTTAAAGTATGACAAGCGCATAGTTTTGTAGTGGCAGAATCAAATACTGACGGCCAAGAATTCCCGCGTAAACAACAAGACAATGCAATTGATAGAGCTCACGCAAAACTTGCATCCGGAAAGAAAGAACTGGCAGAACTTGTCGAGAGCGGCGTGACCCAGCCTGATGACAGAATTATTGAACTGCGAGCAGAGAACCAACAGAACCAGCAGGTAGTAGACGAGGGGCCTTAGCTCCGGAAACGTGCGGAAAACTTTATCGTCGTCTACTGAGTCGTTATCCGCAAGGCAATTCAACTAAGAAACCCGAAATAGATTTCAATCTACAGTTCTGAAATCCGACTTTTCTTGTGAGAAGGCATCATCGTTCAATGTTGTGACGCTATCGCAGCCATGGTGTGTGTCAAATAAACGCAAAAGGGGGACGGCTGATTACCCCTCGTACTGCATACTTATCGCGATGTTGCGGAAAGTATATCGTCGATCCTCAGTAGCATTGCAGTCGTTTCGGTAGCTGATTTTAGAATCTGCTCCTTGACCGACAATGGCTCAATGACATTCTTTTTGCGCATATCCGCAACCTTCAGGCCTCTTACATCTATCCCTATCCATGGATTGTTCTCTTCCGATTGTCTTGAGTGCAACCCTGCAATACTATCAATTATGTCCATGCCTGCGTTCTCTGCAAGTGCAATTGGAATCGATTCCAGTGCGTCGGCATATGCCAGAATGGCATAGTGCTGCCTGCCAGAAACGCTAGAAGCCCATGCCCTCAGCTTTCTTGATACGAATGCTTCCGGCGCGCCTCCACCTGCGACGATTCCCGGCTTTTGCATGACGTCTTTTACAACCATCAGGGCATCATGCATCGAGCGATCGACCTCGTCGACAACCTTCTCCGAGCCGCCTCTTATCAAAATCGACACGGCCTTTGGGTTCTTGCATTTCTCAACAAACACCCATTTGTCGTTCTCCACCTTTCGCTCTTCGACATACTGTGCAGAACCAAGGTCCTTTGATGACGCATTCTCTGGATTTGACACGACGCTTGCGCCTGTCGCTTTTGCCAGGGCTCCCATATCTGATTCCTTTACCCTTTTTATTGCCAGGATGCCTGCCTTTGCGAGATACTCTAGAACTGTGTCATCTATTCCTTTTTGACAAAACAAAACGTTTGCCTTTGTTTGGGATACCTTGTCAGCCATCGATTTCAGCATTCTGATTTCCTCGTCTATGAACATCTTCATTTGGCCTGGCTGGCTTATCGTGATTTTGGCGTCGAACTCTGTCTTTTCTATTTCCAGAGGAGTGTTTAGGAGTAGAATCTTGGCGTCTTTGGCAAATCGAGGCATTGCAGGGTGGGCAATCTCTTTGTCAATAATGATGCCTTTTACCAATCTCGAATCGCGCATCGAACCTCCGGACTTTTTTTGAATCTTTACATTGTCAAGATCGATTTTGGCGTAGCTGCTATCATCGGTGATTTCCTCCGACTGTGAAGAGGGGGCCTCAGCTACTGCAAGCACGGCTCCGACTGCCAGCTTTGACAGCACATCGCTGTCTACTGATACAATCTTGGATTCCATACTGGTCCTTGCAATGTTTTCAAGGATTGAATGGTCGCCATCCAGCTTTACGTCTTCTGCTACTTTATTCAAAATATCCAAAGCCTGTGCCAAAGCCTTCCTATATCCATCCACCACTACCGTGGGATGAATGCCCTGCTTGACCAGATCCGCTGCCTTTTCCAGCAGCGCTCCCGCTATTATTACGGACGAAGTAGTTCCGTCGCCTGCTTCATTATCCACGGCCTTTGCGATTTCGACCATCATTTTTGCTGCCGGATGCTGCACGTCCATCTCCTTCAGGATGGTTGCGCCGTCATTTGTGATAGTTACGCCGCCCGTAGAATCAACAAGCATCTTGTCCATCCCTCGTGGGCCCAGAACGCTCCGCAGCATAGACGCGACGATTTTGGCCGCTGAAATATTGTTGTTTAGTGCTTCCCTTCCCCTCGTTTGGGAAGCCCCTTCCTTCAAGAGAAGTATTTGCGTTCCATCTCTTGTTGTTCCCACTATGGATAATGATGATGACATGTTGTCTGAAATATCTAGTCAATCGCTATAGAATTATCATGCGCTCTGCAATTGCGATATTCATGTCGTAACGCTCACAAATGCTTTCCGAATGGACCGAAAGACCTAGTCATGCCTTGTTCTTCTTTGCTCTAAGTCTCAATGCGCTTGCAGCACAAGCAAGTTCTATCTCTCAAACAACCTCGCTTGGGCCGTTGGATTATCAAGTATGACGATGGAATCTGGGGTGCAGCTTGCTCGGGCAACTCCTAAAACGCTCTGTCTCCAAAGGTGGCAGGTGCTCCGGAGAATTGTCGGTATATTTTCGTTCCCTGCGGCATGAAACTACGGGAAATTCATACTTGTGCTCTCTTTACGTGCAATCTAGCTCAAAACAGATGATTTGATGTAATCCCGACTGTCGCTGACATTATATGCCCCGGAAACTCTCCTGAAGTTGTGGAGATGAAGGTTGCTGTATTTTTCGACGCTAGCCACATCAGTGGTAAATTCGCTGAGCTCTCATGGCTACCCAGCTCTGCAGATGCTCCTGTCCCACATTTTGGATAAGAGAATCAGGCTGTTATTGAGTTCACGCAAGGTGTTCGCTGTCCTACTGGCCGCAACGACAGTCGAATTGATAGCAGAAGTATTCTGAGACGAGAAAGACTTCCAGGATGGTTGTTTCTAGGCTAGAACTATTGGACACCAAGGCCCCCTGCCCTTATTTTTTGCTGATAACGATATAGCGGCGGATTATTCCCGTCTCCTCACATGGCGTCGATAATTGAACTAGGCACGGATCTTTTTTTGCCTATTATCTTTACGATTTCGCTCCACACCACGTCCCTGACGCTTGGCATGGCCTTAATTTCTTCAAGCAGGTCGAGCAATTGCGAGTTATTTCTGACAATGACCTCAGCCCTAAGGTCAATCGTGTGCTCTCCAATGCTTCTTCCAACGTAAACCACTTCCTCTCTAAGCAACAGCTTTTCTGCGACCTTGACAGTCTGGCCGCCTCCGGTGTAGATCAGAAGGTCCACGCGTCTGTATCCCAGCTCATCTAGCTTTAGCGCATACGAGAATTCGAGGTATTGCTTTTCAAGAAAATTCCTCCGTCTCTGGATAGTGGTTCTTGGAAGTCCGAGCTTCTCGGCAAGCGCACGCGACGAAAGCCGGGCAGAGGGATCAAGCAGGAGCTTTAGCATTTTCTTATCGACTGTCGATAGTCTCTTTGTCCGTTGCATCTCCATCCTAACTGCGCCCAATTACCTTTGGCCGGTTCGCTGATTAAAGCGATTCGCTACTGACCTGATCCGTTCTTGCGAGGGTTGACGATTGGGTGATTAAACTGAATCTTGCGGTATTGGTCCAACAGATGTGCAAGCGGTAATTCCACACTAGCACATTTCATACTTTTCTTACCGAAAGAGGAACTAAACCGGTGCGTCGAATACAACCCAGACTATTGTCTTATTGGCTCCTTGTCTTTTCTCGTGTCCCCGACGGCTTTGAATTTCAGGCAGCCACACTTTTTGCATTCTAGATTTGAGCCGTGTTGTCTTCTTTGATGTCCGCAGTTGCAATGCTCCAAGTTCTCTTCTCTAAGGATTCTATCATCTGCCTCCACTTTATCAACTTGATCACGCTCTTGGGCCTCTGCTGTCCAGTAATAATTCCCCCGGTAAGTGACTGGGTTGAGAATGTGGACTGCATTGAGGAGTGGCGATTGCCTTAAAGATGTCAATTCAGGACACTATCAACTTCTTAATTAGGCGGCTCTGTGTATAGAGTCTGCCCGTGGCGATAGTAGTAAGATAATTCAATGATAGAACAAGACGACGAATATGAAATTACTGAGGACGACCAGCGGGGCGAGGCGAACGAAGCGGTCAACGCCGACAGGCAATTTGCAAAGCTTGAGCGAGAAAATAGACTGCTGGACAAGAAATCCGAGGACTATCAAGTCTTTAACAATGTTTTTGATAAGCCGACTCTGATGGCGATTACCAAGCTGATAAACAATGGCAGAATAAAATCTGTCAGGAGCCAGTTTGGCTCAGGCAAAGAATCGCAAGTCTTTCTTGCAGAAGCTCCCGACGGGTCTCTGCTTGCGCTAAAAATCTACCTGACAGTTAGCGCGGAATTCAGGAAACGCCGGCAGTATATCCAGGGAGACAGACGATTTTCAAGGACCAAATCAGACGTTCGAAGCCTGGTGTCAATCTGGGCAAATAAAGAGTTCAAGAACCTGCAATCTGCATATAGATGCGGGGTCAGCGTTCCGGCTCCTGTGCTCGTAAAGAGAAACTTGCTACTGATGAAATTCATCGGTGACAGTGAAGGCAATGCCGCGGTTATCCTCGCGCACTCGCCGGTCGTTTCAATAGACGATTATAACGAGATTATCGAGCAGATGCAGCTCCTCTACCAAAAAGCTGGCCTTGTACATGCCGACCTGTCTGAGTACAACATCTTCAAAACCAAGGCCGGAAAGATAGTGCTGTTTGACTTTGGCTCGGCAGTAGACATTCAGCATCCAAATGCAAAGCAATTACTTATTCGAGACATTGTCAATGTCAACAGGTTCTTTGAGAAGAATGGAATTGGCGTTCTGGATGTCGACTCGGCGATGAAGAAAATTTGCGGTGCAGACCAGGGGGACTGCACGACGATCAGCGCCAATCTCCACTTTCAATCCGAGCTTGAGAACTAGGTCAATTGTTCTTCTTCGGAATGATGCGATCCGAAGTACCCCGTGATCTCAAAGCCGAACGGTACTGGATTCAGTGGTTCAGCCGCTGGAACCCCAGAAATAACGCCTGTGGGAATCAGACGGTCGCTCGCTGAAGCGACGAGACAAGTTAGAAAGTTGTTCACTGCAGCTTGATAATTTCGTCCCATGTCCCGGACATCGAGAACATAAAGTACTTGTCATTGCCACTGGCTTCAAACTGCAAGATATCGCCGGCTGCTATCTGCGTCTTGAATAGTTTGTTTAGGTACTGAATAAAACTGGGTCCTGCCACAATGCTTCTCGCCTCGTGCTCAAACGGCTTGTTGTAGTATTTCTTCAGTGTATCAGATAGACCTGCGGTACTAAGCTCTTCGACAAGGTTTGACAAATCGACGTATGTCGCGTTCCTTTTGTATACTCGAATGACTGCCAATGTAAGGACTCACTTCCGTACGTCAAAGCGCTATATATTGATGCCTAGACCTGCCTCATCGCCAAACAACTTTAAGCGGGCAAGGCGAAATTAAGGCGAGCAATAATCATGTACAGAAACTGCAAATCATGCAACAAAGAGTACCAAGAGTTCAATGAAGGAATACAATATTCTCGCGCAACTGGAACAATGCTGAATTTCTGCTCCGACATTTGCTGCAGAGACTTTCTTAACCGCACTATTGCAGTGCAAAAATAGCAAGTCACACACCCGCAGCTACCGTGGATTTTACCTGGAAGCTCCTGAGAAGGTCGGCATTTATGCCTAGTAGCTTGCCAAAAATCATGGTTCCAGCCCCACAATGGCTTGAATTCTGATGGATCAGCCTCTGTAAATGTACATCAGCCGCAGATTTGACCATAGCGGCGACTGAAACTTCAGGTTAGGCGCTGGCCTTATTTTCTATTCTTCTTAGTTTGTATATTGCAATTGAAACCAGCCAAGAAACGACGAATATTCCAATTAATGCATAGCCTATGGTCTCAAAGTCGAGATTACCAAGCCAGGTCCAAAACGCGCCGGCAAGCCCGAGCTGGCCAGACAGAACCTGCAACAGCTCTATGCCGCCTATAACAAGGGCAACGAGCACCGAGATTACTGTAATTGTCAGGTTGTAGTAGACTTTGCGAATGGGCTTAACAAACGCCCATCCATAAGCCAGTCGCATGGTCACCGAGTCTAGAGTATCAACAAGCACCATTCCGCAAGTGAACATGAATGGAAGAACAAGGATCATCCACATGGGGATAGTTGAGGAGACCCCAATTCCTACACTAATTGCAATAAGTGCGACTTCGCTTGCAGTGTCAAATCCAAGGCCGAACAATATTCCTACCGGGTAGATCTGCCAGGGCTTACTCACGAGTCTGAACAAGGGGCCGAAATATCGGACAAGAATCCCGCGCTTGTTCAGCAGTTCTTCGAGATAAACGGCGTCAAGGCTGCCTGCATGAACCTGTCTGTATGCTCGATATGCCCCTAATGCAATTGCCATATTGATAATGCCGATGGCGGCGAGGAACCCGCCTGAAATGCCAGTTCCTATGGTGTTACCAATGTTTTGTAGGCTTGGGATCTCCCCAGCAATTGCTCTTGTCGATGCGATTAAGGCAATAACCAACAAGATGACTATAGTCGAGTGACCAAGTGAGAACCACGTTCCCACTGTCAGCGGCCTCTTGCCTTCTTGCATCAACTTTCTTGTCGTATTATCGATAGCGGCTATATGGTCCGCATCAAATCCGTGACGTAGTCCAAAAACAAAGGCGGCTATGCCAAGCCCCGCAAGTGGCAATGATAGGTTGCCTATCAAGTATGACGCTCCAAAGCCAAGCACAGTTGCTGCAACAATTGGAACAAGCAGCAGAATTATTCTGGATTTTTCGCCAGCTGTAAAGCCAAGCAATGAAGCGCCCCTTTCTTCAGAGCCTGCGCGTCGAGCCAATCAGTCCGCTGCCTCACTACTGGCCAAGGCATGCATATCGCCATCGGCCTGACATGTCAGCGGTATCACGCACTTGCAGACAAGTAATACCAAAAGTGACATCCATTCAGACATGCGAGCTATCTATAAAAAGAAATTGATTTTGCACGTAAATCGTTAGATCGATTGTGCAAATGCGTACATAGATTGTGAATTGGTTTTTGCCTGCTCTATTGTCTTTACCTCTGTGACTAGGTTCACTTTTAGGCTCTCTACTCACCGGATCTCAGGCAGTCGCTTTTCCGGCTCATTTATTCTGATCATTCGGCCCTCTTACCATTGTTGCCCTAGGACAATCCTGATGGTCAAGATGCATGCAATATCGGAGGACTCTGAGCTTGATTTATCCGACCCGATCCTTGTAATAGTTCAAATCAGCTGCCGTATCCGAATTCCCAATCAAAAGCGGATTCGCAACATAAGTGTCGCAGATGTTCCGGGCCCTCTTGATATCACAAAAATAGAGAGAGGCAAGACTCCCCTCTTGCCCATGCCAGTACTACTTGCCGTTTCCGTGGTCATTGTTATGCGGTGCAGGTACGGGGACGTCGCTTTGTCCGGCATCTTGTTGTGCATACTGGGTTATTGTCTGTGTCACGTCGCCATTGCCGGTGGCTGTCTGTTTGGCAATCTGGCTAATAGTCTGGCTGGCCTGCGTGGGATTGCCGTCAGATTCTTGCCTGGCTAGTTGTGAGATAAACTGCTTGACATGCCCGTTTGCTTTGCCGTGCCCATTTTCTGTCGCGACCTGCTTGGCAATCTGCGATACAGCCTGGTTTGCGTCTCCGCCGTTGTTTGCGACCTGAATTGCGATCTGCATTATGACCTGCTTTATGAAAACCTCGTTAACGTTGGTGCTCTGCGCAATTTGCTTTGTAACTTGGTTAACCTGTGGTTCGACCTGAGAGGCGACGTTGGCCGAGCTTGAAGTCTGCGTACTTGGCGGAGACATTTGCTGGAGTACAGTGATGCAGTTCTGTGATGATATCTGTACTATCTTTGAAATCATGCCCACAAACTGCTCGATGTTACCCCCGTTATTTGCAGTCTGGAGCGCCAGCTGCTGGATCAATTGCTTGACTTGCATTCCCGCAACAGGATTGTTGCCCGCAGCCTGCTGAGAAATCTGATCTATCTGCTGGTTGACATCCACGTTCTGCTTTACCGAGGCAGACTGAATCGCGACCTGGACTATTTTTTGCGATATATCTGTTGAATTTGACGGATTGGAATTAGCCAATTGACTGGCAAGCTGCGTAATTGCCTGGTCCGAGCTTCCACCGGTCGAAAACGCCGTTTGCTTTGCCAGCTGAACGATTGATTGTGACACAGCGCCCTGGTTGTCTAGTGCCACCTGATTTGCAATCTGGTTTACCACTTGGACCTGGTCTCCGCCATTAGCAGCGACCTGGTTGGCCAGCTGAAATATGGTCTGCCTAATCTCACCTGTTTGTACTCCACTGGCTGTGGATACCTGGTCTGCGATCTGGGTTATCGTTTGGTTAGTGCCAGACGCATTATCCTGACTTTGAGGCGTGGTTATCGAATCCTGAGGCGTTGTTTGGTTTAATCCAAAGAGTTTCTGAAACTGCGGCGGAAACTGGCTTTCAGACTGTGCAAATGATTTGGCAGTCAGCGCGGGAATTGCAATGCCTGCAATAAGCAGTGCCGACAGAGCTAGAAAGTATATTTTGCCGTGCGACCTGCCTTGACTCTTGCCTTCTTTTGGGCTCGGTGGCCCTCCGTTTTGGTGTTTCATGCCGATTCGATGGCGGTATTTCTTTTATCCACTTTAGAGCCCGGCTCTGTAGAAGGACGGTACTGTAAATTTCTCCCCCTAGATTACAGATTAACCGGCAGAATATTCCATTCGTATTTACATTCCGGTTATCCAGTCTTTTTTTCTTGGCCGAAAGTACAATGCTGTCCTCAGGGTAAACTGCTAGAATAACTTGCAGATCTTCAAGTGCAATCGTTCCGATATTCTTGCATGGCCGGACCGCACGTGACGGGGGCTAGCCATTTCATCAGAGGATTTACCGTTTATGATACTTTCAGGCTACCCATCAAATTATGAAAAAAAAGTTATCAAGCATACGGCTCAATGGTGTAACGATGTCTACGGCCATTACTCAAACCCACATTACATGTTCAAAGTGCAAGGTTTCCGACGCCGAAATTTTTAGCATAAACGGCGACTACTGCGTTCAGTGCTGGCAGGACCTCAGTTACAGAAAGTAGCCCCTCGGAGGGTTGCCTTCATTTCTTTTTGAAACCACCTCATATGTCGGAGCTTTTGCTCGAACTTTCAAAGACGCTTACGTTATTCTAGCCTGCAACTCGAAAAACAATGAATGCGTAATAGACTGCTATGTTTGCAGCTGTGACGAGACATCCCGCCTTGGTAAACTCGCCAAAGGTGAACGCGGTTGTGCCCCTGGATTCGGCGGCTTCGATGATAATGATGTTGCTCGCCGCTCCAAGTATGGTGAGGTTTCCGGCTATGGTGCTTGCAGCGGCAAGCATCATCCACTGGGATACATGGCCCGCATCAAAACCCGCGTTAATCAGGACTAGATTATAAAGCGCAACAAAAGGCACGTTGCTCAGGATCTGGCTCACGCCGATGCTGGCTGCCGATATAACTGCGGCACTCTGGCTAAGGTCGCCGGGTTCTGGCTGAGGCAGGTATCCAAGTAGAATTGAGACCGCCCCTGACTGCCACATTGCGCCGGTGACCACGAACATTGCCGCAAAAAATATCAGCACCGAGTAGTCAACCCGCTTCATAATCTCGATCCGTCTGCCGCTCAGCGCGTAAACTGCCGCAGCGCCTATCATGGCTATGGCGCTCAAGCTGAGCGAGGCGACGCCTTGGATTTCGAAAAATTCCGATACGACAAAGCCTGCCACGGTTGCAATCAGCACTCCGACGGAAATTCTTGCAAGCCGCGGGTCATAGTTTGCATCCATCTTCTCCTGAAGTTCCAGCGAGCTGAGCTCAAAGCTCGACGGAATTTCCTTCCGGTATAGCAGGCGCAGTATGCCGTAAGTGACAAGCAGGTTGATGAGCGTAGGTATCGCAAGGTACTGCAAAAAAGTGACAAAAGGCGACCTGATGCCACTCTGGACCGCAACCAGGAGGTTTTGCGGATTGCCTATGGGAGTCATGGTGCTCCCGACGGTGATGCCAAAGGCAAGTGCGATGAACAAGACTGCGGGACGTATGCCTGAATGACGGGCGATGTAGACTACAAGCGGTATCGCAAGCAGCGCTATCGTATCATTTACCGCAAATGCCGCCAGCAGCCCCATCCCGACCACGAACACAAAAAGAAGCCTGCCCGGGGTTTTTGCCACGGAGAGCATCTTTACTGCGACACGCTGCAGAATGCCGGCTCTGTCCATGGCAGCAACTATGCTAAACATGCCAAAGAGAAACGCAATGACGTCGAGGTTGATGGACCTGACGGCAGCAGTCGCCCCGACCACCTGCAGCCCAATCATCAGCCCGGCACCTATCAGCATGGCGGCCCAGATTGGAACCCTAAAAATTCGCCGGCCAATTATGAGGGCATAAACGACAGCAAAGACTGCCATCGCAACGAATTCTTGCAAGCGAGTCTCAGAGTTTTGTGCGACATATTAGTTGATGCAAGTCAATGGAACTTGGCAACGTGTTCAACTTGGCCTATAGTCAGACCGGCGCCAATCAATACTGAGAATTGAAACCCGCCGTCGATTCGAGGCAATCACCTGAGGAAAAATACAATAATCCGCAGAGCACAGCGGGTTGTAGGATGAGTAGTCCTCCGTCGTTTAACCCGGAACAATTCAAGATTTCGCAGCGCAAGATGTGGGACAACGCAGCAAAGGGCTGGCAGGAATGGTGGCAAACGTTCGAGCACGGGGCACAGGTAGTAAGCAACAAACTGGTAGAAATTGCCGGCATAATGCCCGGCGACCGGGTGCTTGATGTCGCTACGGGAATAGGCGAGCCGGCCGTAACTGCTGCGAGGCGCGTGGGTCAGAAGGGCAAAGTGGTTGCCACAGACCTCTCGGCGCAAATGATTGCCACTGCAAAGTCCCGGGCAAAATCTGTCGGGCTTGATGGCATTATAGAATTCGTTGAAATCGATGCTGAACACCTGGACTTTCCTGAAGCGTCTTTTAACGCAGTTCTCTCAAGGTGGGGACTGATGTTTCTGCCAAACCTCCCGGCGGCTCTTGCTAGGATAAGGAAGATTCTTGTTCCTCAAGGCAGGCTGGCTGCAGCAGTATGGGCCGCTCCACCCAAGGTTCCAGTGCTTGACGTTGTCTTTTCCACCGTTAACAAGCAGATTGGTGCAAAGGGTCCACCGCCCTCGACACCCGGTCCATTTTCGCTTGCTAATACTGATGCGCTCAAGATGTCATTTGTCAATGCGGGGTTCAAAGACGTACAACTCCATCCAGTCATCTGCACGTTTAACTTCGAATCGCCCTCTGCCTTTACTGCCTTTCATCAGCAAATAGCCGCCCCGGTACAGCTGATGCTGGCAAGCTACCCGGACGAGAAAAAGAAACAGGTCTGGGATGCGGTGACGGACGCGGCAAGCGCATACGCTGACTCCCACGGAAGGGTCAGCATGGACGGCGAGTCAGTCTGCGTGGTGGGAACAAAGTAGCAGGCAAACAGGGCAGTCTGATGCACTGAAAATGTGATGGCCGAGACTGCCTTCCCCTGAACGACTCACTCTGGATTTGCTGAATAAGCGTTTGACATGGCTGAAGCGGCTGTCACGAGGTGTTAGAGCAGGCCACCGAGGCCGCCAAGGTCTGACGACGTCTGGGTTCTGCTCGCATCTCCCGCGCTTGTAATCTGCTTCATCATGGAGTTGATTTCACTCATTATCTCTGCTTCACGCGTGTCAAACTCCTTTTTCGAAATCGCGCCCGTGCTGTATTCAGAGGTCAATTTCAACAGACGGCTCTTGAGAATCCTGACGCGCTCCTGCAGTTCCTGTTGATAAGCAATGCTGTTCACGTGGTCAAGGATGGCGTCAAAGGTGATTTTCATTGTCAGGAACTCTATTATCATTTCATTGCACCTTGAAAGAAACTGGCATGATTTTTCCTAGCAAAATGAATAGGGAGCCCAAGGCCCGCTCTTGTGGATTGTTAGACCGCGACCAGCAAACCTGTGCGATAGCTCGGCTGCTTTTTGCTCAAAAGATGGGATTTCGTTCCTGTTTACAAGGTACGATGCGTTGAGGATTACCTGGCTGACGTCCGACTTGAGCTTGGCAGTTTCCTCGGCTACTGAGGCCAATTCCCTGTGGATGGTATTTGACACGTCTTCGAGTTTTCTGAGCGTCTCCGTCTTTATTGCGTCCTGAAGCTTCATGCTGAGAAAATATGCACGGCCTTTGTTTGCCGATGACGAGATCTCGTCCTTTAGTTTTTGAACGGCAGGCGACTCTACTTCGACGCTGCTTCGGAATTTAGCAGCGTCTTCCTTGTTGAGGATCACCTTTATTCCAAATTCGTCCTTCTGGTATAGTTGGCGCATCTTTTGCTTGTACCTTTCAGCAGATGTCTGCAGGAGCTTTCTTACTCCAGCTTCTCCGTTGATTATCACGCCGAACCGTACAGGCAGTACCACCGCGTCAAGTTTCCTTGCCTCCTCGACCACGCGCTGGTGGGCCATCACATGATCGATTGTCGAGTCCATCTGCTTGTAGGGGATTTCACTGATAACCGCCGTTACGCCAGAATCGCTTACGGTTCGGACGGCGCTGCTGTTGATTCCTATGTTGCCAAGCTGCACTGCTGTTTGTCCCTCAAGGATGCAGTAGACATACCTGCCGCCGCCCGTCGAAGCAGGCGCGACCTGAGAAAAACTCGCGCTGGAGGATTTGGACGCAGCACTATCTGACAATTTGATTGTCCTCCGACTTGGCATCCGAGCCAAAAGCGCTGCTTATCGAAGCGACCAGATTCAGCGTGACAAGGTCAACGCCTGCAACGGCAAGCCTGATGTCTCCTGCGAGCACTGCTTCCTTGTCGATGAGCTTGTCCACAATGTCCGCCAGTGAAATCGCCGTTGATTGCATGCCAGTCGTTTCCTGCGAGCCGAGTATTTCCTGATGTCCGGTATTAAGTGAAAGCTCCAGCGCCTTTGGCTGGTAATCGAATTTTGCGGCCATCTCTGCCATTCGCTCCCGCATGCGGGCGAAAGCGATTCCAAGACGCTCGATTTCACCTTCTGTAAGCGTGCCGGAACTAAACCTTCGAAAAGCCTGCCGTTCGAGTACCTCTATGATGGTCTCCACTAGGTTGAGGACGAGTGAAGCCAGTCCGTGCTGCAGGTTATCTGCCTGCTTGGTAATGTCGTCTGAGCCTGACTGTCCGCGCCTACCTGCAAGAAGCGTCAGGACATTTGAGTCTGCGGCGCTCACTATGCCTCGCCACCCTTTGCATCTTTAGCATTGATGTCACCTGACGGCAGCTCCTTTCTCTCTGACCTCTCCCTGATCTCCTTTTTCTCGCGTTCCCACTTTTCCCAGGGGAGCTCGATGCCATAGCGCTTTGCCGTTTCAAGCGACGCTATGACCAGGTTTATCTTCAGTGAGAGGAGGTCAATGCTTGCAAACGACAGAGTGATGTCGCCGTTAATCACAACTCCTTTGTCGAGAATCCTGTCCAAAATGTCGAGGAGCGTCAGCTGTCTGGAAGCAGGAGCCGGACCAGGTTCGAGCGAGTGCGCCGGGATGTATGAGGGCCTAGGCAAGGTCTTCTCCCGGGTTTACGATGCCAAGAGCCGAGCGCTTCATTTTGCAATACGAGCAAACGCCGCTGTCCTTGAACCAGTGCTCAGGACAAAATCCCTCCATATAGTGCTCGGGGATTGTCTTTAGAAGGTGGATAACGACAATATCAAAGGGGGTTCCTCGCTGGCACTCCGGGCACCTGAGAAACACCCAGCCTCTCTCCATAGCACCGTTAATCGGAAGATTCTCAAATCTGCCGCAGACTAGACAAACCGCCATCTCTAAACTACCTGCCTTTCCTGAGCAAGATTGACCTGCCTTTTGAAATTTCCGCTCTCGAGATAAAAGAATGCCGGGGGCAATTCCGCTCCACTACCAAGTTTATCTGGTAGTGGGGGATGGGGGTGTACTTGCGGGCAGGCCTGCGAGACCCAATGCAGATGCATAGCGCAAGAAGGTGTCTACACCAGAGACGACGATTCTCGCCCTGATTACCAGAATTTCGATACCTACGAGCGAAATGGCAATGTTGGCATCTATGACAAGTCCCTTGTCCAGAACTCGATCAAGAAGGTCGAACAAGCTAAGAACTGGTCTGTATACCTGTTGTTGAGACATGAATAGATTCGTGACTGAAAGCTACTAGATAAACCTGTTGAAATATAGTTCTAGAACTTACTTTCACTATTCCTTTGTTAATTCTAGTCCTACGTGGAGTGCAACAAAGATACTGACATGGCGCAAATCTTAGGTTGAAAAAGGTTATAGGATGGAATTCGCGCCTCTCAATCTGCCTTACATAAAATGGATAGCGTTCAAAATGATAGCAGTGCTTCTCCCGCTCACAGAAAACCTCGACTCATGGTAGTCGATGACGAGCGCGACATCACGCTTGTTCTCAAGAGGGGGTTGGAATATCATGGATTTGAGGTCACAACCTTCAACGATCCGTTAGACGCCCTTGAAAGTTACAGGCCCGGCCAGTATGACCTAATACTACTTGACATTCGCATGCCAAAAATGACTGGATTTGAATTATTCAGGAAAATCAGGGAGCTTGATCCGCGCGTCAAGGCATGCTTTTTGACGGCGTTTGAAGTTTACTTTGACGAGTTTAGGAGGGTTTTTCCAAAGTTGCACATAAGATGCTTTGCGAAAAAACCCATAAGCGCATCAGACCTCAAAACACTGATAATGCAAGAAATCGGGGACGGCTCTTCGACCGAAGAGCTCAACCTTTCTCCGTAAAGGCTCTACGGAGCCGTGTTCTAGAACATTATTGCTTACATGATTATATAGAGCAGTTCCATTCCGAACAGACGTAACGTTATGGGTCAAGAATCCTCAGGGCTTTCTGATCGTGTCGCTGCCATAATCAGCAGTGAAGAGGAGATTATCCATGCCCTCAGGACCGTCTTTGATACCGAATCTTCCCTTGAAATCTGCGTAGACATGAAGAATCCTCTCAGCTCGATCGATCTGCGTCTTTTCAAGGCGCTTGCCTCCGAGGCGGCTTCCGCGGGAAAATCGATTAGGCTGATTACGGAGATAGACGTGCACAATATCGAATATTGCAAAACTCTGCTTCCCACTGTTCAACTTCGACACCTAAGCGATGTCGCAGGATTGATGATTGCAGGAGCTCAAACCTTTGTAGGAACGGTCGCGTTTGAGGACCTGACCACTGCCAGGCAGCTAATTGTCAGCAAGTCAGAAAAAGTGCTCTCACATCAGCACAAAGTTTTCAACGAGCTGTGGAACATTGCAATTCCTGCTCCAGTCCGCGTGAAGGAGGTAGAAAGCGGGACAACAAAAGGGAGGCACGAGCTCATCCAAAATCCGGTTTCGGTTCAAGACGCCTACACCAAGAGCCTCGAATCTGCAAACTCTCAGGTGCTGTTGATGCTTCCATCGATACGCGCGTTCCAACGACAGCACGCGATAGGTTTGCTGGATCAGCTAAAGCGGCTGAGCTCTAAAGGCGTCCAAGTCAAGATACTCCTTCCTTCCGGGGACGGGGTACGCAAGCAGTTGCAACAATTTTCTGGTTCGAAAAATGTAAAGGTTCACTTTATCGAAACCGACCTTAACACGCGGTCAACAATTCTGGTCGTAGACAGAAAACTATCCCTGGTAATTGAAATTCGTGATGACTTTGAGGAGGATTTTATCAAAGCCGTCGGTCATGCGACCCTCTCTTCCGTCAAGTCTACTGTTTTATCTTATACCTCGCTCTTTGACAGCTACTGGATTCATGCAGGCACCTTCGAAAAGTTGCAGCAAGCCGATAGGCTGAAAGACGAATTCATCAATATCGCGGCACATGAGCTCCGCACTCCGATCATGCCGATCGTCGGAATTGTCGAAGTTCTTATGGACAGGTTCAACGATCCATCGCAGCAGGACCTGCGCAACGACATCGAAGTGATTTATAGAAACGCCGACAGGTTGAAGGGTCTGGCCGAGGATATACTCAACGTAAGCAGGATAGAAAGCGGGAACTTTAGACTCGAAATTGCAGAATGTGATATTTACTCGATTATTGAAGAGTCAATCCAAGAAGCAAAAGGCAGCTTCACGTATTGGTCTCGAAGACAGCAGCTAAAATCGGAGCAAAAGAAAACAGCCATTTCCGATACGAGCCGTGGAGCTCAAAATCAGCCGCAAACTGCAAGTCCAAACGGCAACCTTTACACCATGATAATGGATATTATCGGTACCGGTGGGGCAGCGAGCCCTCCTGCAAAAGATGAAATTATTATCTTCTCGCAGCGCTCTGGCTATCCAAGCAGAGCTAACGGATACGAAAGTCTCAGCAGCACCAAGGACAGCGGACTCTGGATAAGATGCGACCACAAGAAGCTAAAACAGGTTCTTCATAACCTCTTTTCAAACGCACTAAAGTTTACTGATTTCAATGGCTCTGGCAAGATCTTTGTCGCCGCAAACATGGTTGACAGAAATCTGGTCAGAATTTCAGTCAAGGACAGAGGAACAGGCATCGACGCTTCAATCATGGACAGAATCTTTGAGCGTTTTGCCAGCAAGTCTGAGAGCGGGACAGGCCTTGGCCTCTACATTTCAAAGAGAATTGTCGAGGCGCACGGTGGGACCATCACGGCGGAGAACAACATTGACGGTCGGGGGGCGACAATTTCCTTCACAATTCCAGTTTCACCGTTTTCAGTACTTCGCTTTGAAAGGCCCGAAAGCCTAGACCGGCTGTCGATGCTCCAAAGGGAAATCGAGGAAAGGAGGAGCACGCTCACGCAAGTTCGAACCACAGCACTCCAAAAAATATCTGACATGAAGGACAAGTTAATGGATGCACGAGACAGGGCGGTCAAGACAAGAGACGCAGCAATTGAAGAATATCAGAAGAAAGTGGAAGCATCAAGAGGCTTGCTAAGAGTGAGACAGGAGCTTTTGAACGAGCAGATAAATTACAATTCCATGCGCAGGGAAATTGACAGAAGGGTGGAGAGGGGACTTGAAGGCCTCACGACGGTCATTGAAAACCTCAAAGGCGATCTGGCTGGCGACGAGGCTTTGGACAAGCTAGTCCTGAACACTTCCTATTCAAACACTGTTGCTGCTGAAGCGCAGCGGATAATCGAGTCAGAGTTTTTCAAGTCTCTTCGAAAGCAGCTGGGCATAGAGCAGGAAGAACATGCCACTCTTGTTAGCAGTGGCGGGCAGGCAAAATGACCTTCAAGATAGCCGTGCACTCTTTCAAGGGAGGGACAGGCAAGAGCACGATTACTGCAAACATCGCAGCGCTTCTCGCTTCTTCCGGCCGGAGCGTCGGAGTCGTAGATCTTGATCTCGCCGGCCCAGGTCTCCATGTTATCTACCAACTCGACCGCGACATCCGATACACCCTAAACGACGTTTTGTTAAAGAGATGCAAGCCGACTGACCCGATAATTGACCTGACAAAAAAGCTCGGCATAAAAAACGGCAAGCTGCTCTTCGTCCCGGCCAGCTACAAGGCCGAGGACATTGTCCAAGTGCTGGCGGAGGGCTATGAAGTCGCTTCCTTTAGAGCCATGCTGGAATCGGCAATGCAGTCATACAACCTTGACTATCTGATTGTTGACACGCATCCGGGAATTGAAAAATCCACACTGCTTTCAATCGGAGTGTGCGACGTGCTCCTTCTGATCACCAGGCTTGATTCTCAGGATCTTTTCGGGACAAGCGTTATCCGCGAGATTGCAAGGACGCTGCACAAGCCGGAAATCCTTGTTGCAAACATGATCCCTCCGGGAATTGACAGCGACAAATTGCAGGAACGCCTTCAGACTGTGTTTCCGGAAGCGCCGTTTGCCGCGATTCCGTTTTACAATGACGTGCTCCGATCCCTGAGCTCAAGCGTTTTTGTCTTGAACAACCCAGAGCATGAATTCGCATCCAAGTTGCTGCCGATTTTGAGCCAGCTTCAGCTCGCGCCGCGGCAGTAGCGGGCTTTGCAAGAAAGACATGCTTAAGTGCGAGCAAAGAGGTAGTACTGCGTGTCAGCCACGATTATCGGCCGGCAACTTACCGGGGAGGATTCAGATGCCATTCTTTAGCGTTGGCAAAGAGAACTCTGGTTCAATCGATCTGTACTATGAAGACCACGGCACAGGCAAGCCTGTAGTCCTTATCCATGGATGGCCGCTCAGCGGCCGCTCATGGGAAAAACAGGTCTCATTTCTTTTGTCGTCAGGCTTTAGGGTTATAACATACGACAGGAGGGGTTTTGGTCAATCTAGCAGGCCGGCCTCCGGCTACAACTATGACACGCTAGCTGACGATCTGGACAAACTGATAGAGACACTGGATCTCAAGCAGGCAGCACTGGTTGGTTTTTCAATGGGGGGCGGAGAGGTCGCACGGTATATGGGAAAATATGGCGAACGCGTCGAGAAGGTGGCCTTTATTGCAGCAATCCCGCCATTCTTGCTAAAGGCGCCGGACAATCCAGAGGGCATAGATGGCAAGGTTTTTGACGGAATAAAGTCGGGGATAGTAGCTGACAGGCTCGCATTTCTCACAGCCTTTTTTGCCAACTTTTACAACACGGATGTCCTTGGCGGCAAGCTGGTCAGCGAAGAGGTGGTTCGGCAGAGCTGGATAATTGGCGCGGGCGCATCGCCCATCGGAAGCCTGGAGTGTGTGTCTGCGTGGCTGAGCGACTTCAGAAAGGATCTATCAAAGATAAATGTCCCAGCACTGGTTGTGCATGGCGATGCAGACAGAATCCTGCCAATTAGCGCCACAGGCAAAAGGACGCATGAGCTCGTCACGGGCAGCCGGCTAGCAGTTATCGAGGGCGGCCCACACGGCCTGAACTGGACTCATGCTGATCAGCTAAACCGCGAGCTTTTTGCATTTCTGAAGGCAGAGCGAAAGCCCGGCCGATAAAGCGATCAGTCGGAATTTTTCTCGAGCAATACCCCGAGCTCGGACAAGAGAAATTTTGACAGTCTTGCAATGGAGACGGGCTTGATGATAAAAGTATGTCCATTTAGTTTCGGATAACTTCTTCTGTATTCGTCAATATAGTTCTCGGATGCGGTAATGAAGACGACTAGGGCATCCTGCGCTGACTCGAGTGCCTTCTGGCAAAACTCTAAGCCGTTCATTTTGGGCATGAGGACGTCAATTAGCAGTATATGATAGCTGTCATGCTCAATGCTCTTCAGGGCGTCGAGCGGTTCGGTAAAGGCGCTAACAGTGAAAGGGCCTTTGCTTTCGAGACCCCTTTTCAGGGTCGCTGCGGTGTCTCGCTCATCGTCAATAACAAGGACTGAAAACCCGTGGTGATTTTCAACGCGAGTCACCTGCTTTGCGGTTCCTACATTCACAATACTTGAGGCTCGAGCGCAGTATAAAGGAGTCCGGTTTACGCAGTAAGCATATGCCCGAAAATCCCCTGTTCATGGCAGGTTATGTGCACTGTACGAAAATTCGTACAAAGCAAAAAGGCTAAAAGGTGGTCAATTCCCAAAGGGCAGCACAGCGATGCCTGCTTCTCACGATGGCAAATCAGGATCGAAAACGGCTAGTTTTCGAATAGACAACACCTTGCTTGAAGAACTTCAGCAGGAGGCCGCGCAGAAAGAGATTAGCCTGAACACTCTTGCAAACCAGATTTTTCGAGAGTACATTGAGTGGTATGCAAACGCTCCCAAGGCCGGCTACGTGACTGTAAGGCGATCGCTTTTGGAAGAGATTCTGAAAAATTCTACCGAGCAGCAGATTCTCGAGTACGCAAGAATTACCGCCAAAGAATCAAGGGACATAAACCTGATTCTGACAAACGAATACACACTCGCCTCTGCGCTCAAAGTCATCGAGCACAAGATCAAAATTTCCGGCTACAAGTACAGGCGCGAACTCAAGGGCAATACTCAGTCTTATGTCATACAGCATGACCTTGGTCGCAAATGGTCAATGTATCTGGCGGCGCTATTCAAGATGGAGTTTGAAGAACTCGGCCGCGGCGGGACAGAGTTTGAGATACTGGACAACACAATCGTTTTCAGGGTAAGGATGGATGATTGAGCTGGGCCTGCATCACCTGCAAACTTCCCTTGAAGCGTTGCCCGGCTGCTAGAGCATTATGTTAAGCAATTCAAGCCAGTCTTGCATACTCTGTTGAGACGGCCTGAAGCATTCTCGGATTGGTCTGGCATTGAGAGACCCAGGAGCTATGTTATGTGATAATTCACGCTCTCAATTCTCGAGTCGTCTGTCATGAGCGGCGGGTTTGGGGGCCGCCGCGTCTCAACTGTAATTGTTGACAGTCTAAAAACATACACAATGTTTTTACGCCTAGAATGTCAATAGACTACCAGCCTTGAACCCTAGCACGAAAGCATTCCTTTCGAACCAATTGATGTGGATAGGCATATCGCTTGGCATCAGCTTTGCGATTTCAATCCTCCTGCCGTTTCCGGTTTCGATCGTGGTGATAATCGGGGTATTTCTGGGAATCAACTACTATATCAGAAGGCGCATGTTCCAGAGGATGGGGGGAGGCGGACTGGGAGGCTCGTTCCTTGGCGGTGGCATCGGCGGCCAGTCAAGGGGCGTCAGCTACTATTGCCTCGCCTGTGGCCAGAAATACAACGGCGGATCATGTCCTCGCTGCGGCTCGAAAATGAAAAAGGCCGAATTCTGAAATCGGCTGAGAAATAGCTCAGGCGCTCGTAGTCGCCTGAGAAAGCTTTGTTTTAGATACCTTATCAAGCACTGCTACAAGCGATTTTACTCCCTCTCGCACGCTGCGCGCGGGAGAATACCCAAGCTCCGATTTTATCAGGGCAATGTCTGCCAGGGTGTCCTGGACGTAGTTCTTTATGGGGTTGTTGACATACTTTGGCGTGATGTCGGTGCCGAGGTTATCGTTGATTAGCTCAATTACCTGGTTGAAGGTCGTCTCGACTCCTGTTCCGACGTTGTATATCCCGAATTCTTTACCCGAGCGCATTGCAAGCAGGTTTGCGCTGACCACGTCCTGCACGTATGTAAAGTCCCGCGACTGGCTCCCGTCGCCGTAAATCACCGGCGAGATGCCCTCCGCCATGTCCCATAGAAACTGGGAGATGTTGTTGGCAAACTTGCCCTTGTGCCGCTCGTTTGGGCCGTAAACGCTAAAGTACCGCAGGCCGATGCATGGCACCCCATACTCCAGATAGTACGACCGCGCGGCTATCTCCCTGCAGTAAAAAGAAGTCTCGTAAAAGGTCTTGGGCGAGATTACCTGTCCCTCGTTAAAAGGCATCGGGAGTCCATTGTAGATGGAGCTCGAAGAAGCGTAAATGACCTTGCGTACCTTGCCCGACCTCCGCGCTGCTTCCATGACGTTCATAAATCCCATGATGTTCACGTCGATCCCTTCCCTGGGGTCTTCTGCAAACATTGGCGAGGAGCTCTTTGCCGCGTCGTGAAAGATATAGTCGCAGCCAGACGATGCCTTCTTTACCGCTTCATAGTCCATCACGCTCCCGCGCACAAACTCTATCCCTTTTTCGAGGTTTGAGGTCGTGCCGAGCGACAGGTCGTCAAGCACGACTATCTCGTTGCCCTCCCTTCTCAGAGTATTAGCAATATTTGAGCCGATAAAGCCGGCGCCGCCAGTCACAAGGATTTTCATTCCGATCACTGCTTCCTCAAACAATCCTTATAACGGGTTCCGCAAAATCTAGCATTAGGCTTATCAAATATCCCGTTTGCCGCCATTCTTACACGAGTCGAAAATATGCCATGCAGAACCAGAACCTGGCACGAAACGCCCTGATTCCATCCCGAAACGGCGGAATGACGAGCCTTGCAATAGCCTGCTTCTTGGTTATCATGTTATACTGCCTGTAGATGTGGCCTTCCTCGATCTGCTGCTTTTTTGGAACGTATATCGCGTATGGTCTGAACACCGCGCCGGTTCTTCGGTACGTCGTGCTCTGGATCTTGGGGTAGTGGTCGGCCGAATAGTTTGCCACCTTTTTCCACACCAGCCCGTTCTTTTCAAATGTGTACTTGATAGCCGCGTCCTCTCCGTGCGGCAGATTCAGGTCGATGCCCAGGACCGGCTCCCTCTTAACAAGCGTCTGGCCAAAAACACCGTATCGCAGCCTGCCGCACTCGACCGGCACATCGATCCGGTAATGGTCTATCCTGCAGCCTTCGACCGCGTCTGAATCCTGCATGTTTGACTTTATCTCCTCAAACCATCCCCTGCGCAGTATGACGTCTGAATCAATCACGGCGACCCATCTGGTCATCGCCTTTTCAAAGCCAAATTTTGTGGCCTGCCCGAGGTTTAGTTCCGGCTTGACGTAAGTCTCTACCTTGTCAAAAGAGGACGCGATCTCTAGCGTTCTGTCCTTGGATCCGGAATCCACTACAATTATCCGGCGCACAGGTATTTCCCGGAGAATCGATTCAATGCATTCCTTTAGAAACTCCTCGGAATTTAGCGTCCTCATGACCACGTCTATAAGCTCGTGTTGCTGTCCTTTTGCGTCAGGTCTATGCGGTAAGGTGCTTTCGCCCTTTTTCACCAGCCCGCCGCCAGCGCCCGTTGAATCTGAATCTGGAACCCTGCCAGAAGAGTCGGGCGGTATTGTAGTCGTTGCCATTGCCTCGCGCACTCGAAAATGATCCTAAGAGGCTAAATACAATATCTAATCTTGTTCGGTTTGTTTTTCACCTTAGAATCATAGTGAAGGGTGGTTGTGCAACATTCCGGCGCACTCAGCCAGACTTCATTGTATTTCCGATGTCGCGGATTAAGCCTGCCGGCGTCTCGTTTAGCCAGACGATGAATGCGCCGTCGGCTCTTCGCCGGTGGCCGTGTCCTGAGCCCACATACGTCCTCAGCTCGCTGAGGGTGTGCTCTGCAGGGCAGCTCCAGTTTTCGACCGAGTCGCCGGTTTCGGCGGTAACTAACAGGCTTGTCGCACTCGCTCTCGTCTCACCATCAAGATCGGCTCTTAGCAGTCTCAGCTGCTCCAGATTCGTTCTGGTATCCTTGCCAGCCAGGCCGAAATGCTTTCCCCATGCATAGCTGTAAGACTGAAACACCAGGTAATCAAGTCCGGCCGCTGCTATTGCCTTATAGTCGACGCCGTGCAGCCTGGCCATCGCGGGGCCGTAGTTCATGCAGGTGTACGCGCCAAGGCGGCCCTTGCTCTCTTCTCGTCGCACTTCGACGGACAGGGTTCGGTAAAATCTTGCCCACTCAGAGCAGTTCCATTCAGCGAACTCGTCTATGTGGGAATTTGCAATTTCCATAGCAAGCTTTTGACCTAATGACTCTGTCCAGTCAGTCATCGGTTCACGCCGTCCTTCTTCCAGCAGGCAGACGTCGCCCTTGCGGTGCGTTCCAGTCTGGCAGAACCTTGATCCTATGAACTTGGAAATTGAGGCTGAGGAATAGTCGAAGGTATTGACGCCGGCTGTCTCATTTGCAAATACCCTAAAGCCCATCCCGCCATCGCCGACGAACAGGCCGGTGAAACCAAAGTCGTCTGACAACCGCCTGTACTGCCTGCATACATAGTGGTCGAACGGATCCCCCCTCTTTACACCATAGTACTCGTCGTCCTGCCCGAACTCCAGAAGCGGGTTGAAGTCATAAGAAAAATTTGAGCTGTGCCACTTGTGCCCCCCCGTGTCTGTTAATAGTAGCTCGGGATGCCTCGTGGCCACCCACCTGTTTTCGTGAACCCAGAATCCGTACATGACCTCTATGCCTGAGTCGTTTAGCAGCCGGACAAACCGCCGCAGATCTGACTGCGTGGGGTGGTAGCTTGACGAGTCATGGGGGCCGTGCCTGTTCAGCCGGACATAGGCGTCACTCCTATAGCCGTCATAACTTAGAAAAAAGTCAGGCTGCCTGTCTTCCATCATTACCACAAAATCCATCCCGCACCCGGAGAGCATTTCTGCAGTCTCGCGGTAGGACTCAGGCTTGGATATTCCTAGGTCCAGGCAACCTCCAAGCAGCATCTATCGTACAAATCAGGGTGATTCGTATTAACGGCTGCATGGCCTGTGACAAAAGTAACAGCTGTCTCTGATAGAAGAATCAACTCGAAGGCATAAAAAAATTGTCAGTACCGTTTCCAGTGTATTGTCGCCTTTTGCAGTTTTTCCTACTCGGGCCCCTGGTATGATGTAGATCCATGAGCAAGAACATCAGGATCGGCTACTCGGGCTTTATCTCATTTGGCTCACGGATCCTCAGTCTGTTTACCGGGCTTATCTTTATCACGCTTGTCACCCGTAACCTGACCCAGTATGATTTTGGTCTCTGGCAGCTGATTCTTTCCATAGTGTCGTATGCAGTCCTGCCCAACGTCGTTGTTGACTATTGGATCCTGCGCGATATTGCCCGGGGCCAGAGGGAGGCAACAACTGCACTCCTGTTTTCGCTCATAATAGCATCCGGGGGCCTTGCGATGTACATCCTTATCTCGACTTTCTCGGCACCAAGGGTCGGCGGCCAGTTCCTGTTCTTTGTCGTAGCCATGGCGCAGGTCCCGCTCTCGTACCTGTCAATCACCCTTCAGACAGTCTCCCAGGCTGCAAGGCCCCAGTCTGTCGGAGTCGCGTTCATGGTCTTTGAGTCTGTCAAGGTTGCGGTAGCTGCTCTCTCGTTTTTTGTATTCGGAATCAACCTGAACGTCGCAATCACTGCTGTACTCCTGGCCCTTGTCGCCCAGTGTATAGTGCTCCTGGCAATGCAGCCGAGGTACTTGTACAAGCGCTCGTTTAGCCGCGAGGCGGTAAGCCGGTGGCTCAAGATGTCATGGCTGCCGGCATTTGCAACCTTTGCCGGCTACATAGGAACGGTGGACAGCCTGCTTGTCACCGCAATCACCGCTTCGACGCTTGTGCTTGCAAACTATCGGGCGGCAAATGTAATCGCGGCGATGGTCTCACACGCTAGCGCCTTTGCAGTTGCGCTATATCCAAAGCTAATCGGAGGCGCGGCGACGGAGGTTTCCCGGTACGTGATGACCCTGACAATGATGTTTACCATTCCAATGTCTGCAGGCATTTTCGTGCTTTCGATACCCTTGCTCTCTATTCTTGGCCCAAGCTACGGCAGCGCATACATGGTCCTGTGGATTGGTATTCCAATCACAGCGATTGGCTCTGCACACCAGATTTTCGAGGCAGTTTTAATGGGGCATGAGAAGGTCGACGTTTCTCAAAAGTCATCATTTCGAGATTACTCTAAGAGCCGTCTTATCACCGTACCCAGCATTACGCTCTTTGGAAGTATAATCTCCCTTGCCGCTCTTGCGGTCGTGACATACTGGCTGAACTCACTTCACGCCTCTCCGGTTACCATGGCGGTTGCCTGGTCTGCAATCGTAATCTGCATCTCCTCTCCCGGGTTGATAATCAAGTGGAGGATGATGAAGCGCTCAAAAACAACGTTTAGCATCCCCTGGAAGAACATCGCAATCTACGGCGGCGCCTCTGCGGTGATGGTGGCGGCACTTGTAGCGACGGGCGCGACCAATATCAGGCACTCGTCAACGATTGACCTAGTTCTCAAACTTACCGCATATCTTGCCCTGGGCTCGGCCGTGTACTTTGGGATCTTGTTCGCGCTCGACTCCACATTCCGCCTACTTGTCTTCAAGTCTATCGACATGGCCAAGGCGGTAATTGCGCCGCGGGGAAGGACGCCTGCGAGCGACAGTTCTGCCGCATGAGCCGCAGCTGCCGCGCTTTTCATTTTGCCGAAAAACCAACCTTGATTGCGAATCACACATCCAACAGTAATGTATCAATCTGTTGCGGCGGTGCGGGTGGAGGACTAAACTCTTTTATTGACAGCGCGTCGATTTTTCCCTGTTGAGGCTCATTATCTACACTGGCAAGGGAGGCACCGGCAAAACTGTAACGTCATGCGCGACGGCCCTGCGTATTGCCAGCAAAGGCCGCAATACAATGGTAATGTCTGCGGATCCTGCTCATACTCTCAGTGACGCGTTCATGATGACTGAAATCGCAAATGAGCCGAGGCAGGTCGCCCCGAACCTCACTGCGCTTCAGATAGACCCAGTCTCGGAAATGAGCCGCCAGTACAACACCATCCTGTCCTACATGGCGGCCATCTTTTCTGCAAAGGGAATCGACGAGACGCTTGCTTATGAAATAGCCATGCTCCCCGGCATGACGCAGCTGTTCTCGCTTTTGAAAATCGAGGAGGTTAACAGAGACAAGTCTTTTGACACCATAGTGCTCGACATGCCGGCTTCTGGCGAGGCGCTACGCTATCTCTATTTCCCAAAGCTCGTCGGTAGCATCGGCCGCAAGCTTACCGGACTTGCCGGCCTTTTCTCCGGCTTTGCAAAGGTATTCCAGCCAGTTTCCAAAATCCCAGCCCCGTCAAAAAGCGTCATCCAGAGCGAAATGGAACTTCTCGACAGGCTTGACCTCCTTTCGGACATAATCAGGGACAACGACGTTACCAGCGTCAGGTTGGTGACAAATCCTGATACGTTTAGCATAGAGAACGCCAAGAGGGCCCTGATGTCCGCCAGCCTTTACGGGATAAACGTGGACATGGCAATCATCAACAAGGTCATGGCAGAATCCACGGACGAATATTACGAAAAGTGGGCCACTTTTCAGAGAGGCAAGGTGGACGAGGCCAAGGCAAACTTTTACCCGCTTCCGATAAGAGAAGCCCAGCTTTACGGCACTGAACTCCGTGGCGTCGAAATGTTAGTGAAGCATGCTGAGGTAGTCTTTGGAAACGACGCGCCCGACCAGATCTTTTTCCGGGGCAAGCCCTACACGTTTGCCACCGAGGGTTCTTCCCTTCACATGAGCGTACAAGTTCCGTTCAGCGAAAAGGACGATTTTGACATTGAGCGCTTTGGCGACCGCCTCACCATCTCAGTCAAGACTGCAACCGGAAAAATCGTAAATATCGTCCCGCTTCCGGTGGCTACTGCCGCCATGAAGCTCTCCCGGGCAAAACTTCACGAGCATAACCTTGACGTTCTTTTTGAAAAAATCACGTGAATCAGGCTGGTCTGATTTATTTATATAGTGATTAAGTTAAGTCTAGTCCGGGAATCAAAAGATTGGGCCTTGGAAACAGAATCTCTTCTGTCATAAAGCAAAAGGTAAATGCCCTGCTTGATAAATACGAAGATCCGCGCGAGGCGCTTGACTATTCATACACTCAGCAGCTTGAAATGCTCAACAAGTTGCGAAGAAGCATTGCCGAGGTTGTCACTGCAAAAAAGAGGCTCGAGATGCAGAAACTCAAGCTTGTTGATAATATCCGGACCCTTGACGAGCAGGCAAGGCGGGCGGTGGATGCAAACCGCGAGGACCTGGCAAGGCTTGCGCTTGAAAGAAAGAATGCAAATCTGGTCCAAATGCAGAGCCTGGACAAGCAAATAACTGACATGCAGGCAGAGCAGCAAAAGCTGGAAAACTCCGAGAAGCAGACCGCCCTCAAAGTCGAGGAATTTAGGACGAAAAAAGAGGTCATAAAGGCTCAGTACTCTGCCGCAGAAGCCTCGGTCAAGATAAAGGAAAGCGTTACCGGCATATCCGAGCAGATGAACGATGTCGGGATGGCAATGAACCGAGCCGAGGATAAGACGGAGAAAATGAAGGCAAGGTCTCAGGCACTTGACGATATGATTGATTCTGGAGTCCTTACAGATTATACTTCAAACAAGGACGAGATAGAACGAGAGCTTGAAAAGGTGTCAGTTCAGAGTTCGGTCGACGAAGAGCTGGCAAAGATAAAAGCTGAACAGGCCAAGAAGGGCAAAAAGAAAAATAGCGACGCTAGCGACAGTTCGACTGATACTTCCGCCCAGACGGAGCAGGAAGCGCAGGTGCAATAATCATATTGGTAAAGAAAACAGCAGGCAAGAAAAAGACCAGTTCGGCTTCAAAAGCCAAAGCCCGCAAAAAGTCAACGCCAGCAAAATCTCGCTCGGCCTCGCGGTCGCGCAAGAAAACGGCAGCCCGCAAGAAAACACCGACAAAGTCCCGCGCCCTAAGTAAACCGAGCATCGCCCGAGCTCAATCCATCGTGCGCATAATGGGCGAAGGGCAGTACCGGCTTGCGGCTTCGGACCTGTCGGAACTGAACAGGGTGGACAACTCGATAGTAAAATACGTTGAAGACCACTCGGACAATTCGCATCAAACCCAGCAGGAGTTCCAGAAGAGGCTCAACGAAATGATAACCATCGTACGATCCCGTGGCGAACAACTTGGCGAAAGCGAGCTGGTCGCGTCTGACGTTATCCTGCCCTTTCCTGATACCACCCTGGAAGAAGCAAGGGACCTTTTCAAGAACGACGGTCTGATACCTGGGTAGCACAACTCGCCCTTATTTTTCCGCACCCAGGCAGCAGTTTTTCCAACTCATAGACAGAGAGCGCTTCAAGACTTGCAGGCCGCTTCCGCCAGCGGATGCGACTGAAAAAAGAGTTTATATAATATTGAGATTTCTCATACCCTCGGAGTAAAATGCCAATCGATCCAGACTTCCCAAGGAATCATAAAGTAATCGGCAAGATAGCCCTTGCAGACGGCGAACACTTTCACTATAGATGGGGTCCAGGCCGATCTGACGGCGAAGCGTTTTCAAATGAAGAGGTAAAATCTGCTTACGAGCACAGGGGCGAAAAACAGGTCCCGCTCGGTGTGAGCGGTACAATGGTAGCCGTCGACTGGGATTCCTGCGTTGCAGACGGAGCTTGCATTGAAGCATGCCCGGTTCAAGTATTCCAGTGGTTTAGAACCGAGCATGACGTTCCTGCGGCAGATGCCACTAACCAGACTTGGGAGGGTACAGGCAAGAATGTCAAGGAAGAGAGGGCTGACTACACTGACAAGGCTGACCCCATAAGGGAGCACGATTGCATCTGGTGCATGGCCTGTGTATCGGTATGCCCACCTCAGGCGATTAAGGTCGACCAGTCAAACCTAGAGTTCCACGAAAAAGCTTCTGGCACGTTTAACGAATCGCTCTCAAAGAGCAGCCAGGCACCGCCACACGCCCACTAGGCGTCCGCCTTACCTTTTTGGATATTTTCCCGACTTCATATAAATACCCATAGCGCTCAACCGCACTGCAGCAATGCCGGTCGTTTCGGATTCCTACATGGGTGTTTTTTCACCCGCTGATATACAGCAGAGAATAATGGAATTCATGGCCGCAAAACGCGACTTTCCATTTATCCAGGCCGACGAACTTGTCGGGTGCTTTTACCTGTTTGGAAAGGATCATGGAGTGGCCGAGTCGGAAGTGGAGCAGGCGTCCAGCCTAGCTCGGACAGCCGTGGAGCGTATTGCCACCGACATACGCCTATACAGGTCCAGACCAGGCAAACTTGATTCAGGATTTACACGACAAAACTACACAAAGAGATCCCTCCAGATTGTCGTGGATAACGCGGGCGACTTTTCCGAAGTGGACAGGCGCGTTTCAGGAGATCCGGCAATACTTGCAGACTGCTTTGCACAGCACGTTTCTTACCACAAGCAGGAGTTTTTCTTTGAACTCTTTGGACCAATAAAGTCCGGCGGCCTTGCAGGCGCAGGAAGGCAGAGTCTCGACCGGAGAATGGTGCTCTTGGGATATAATGTCCGGGACCGGTCTGCCGTCAGTTCAGGCAGCCCGCTTGAGCCTTTCGTGCGCTGGCTGGCACGGTCAAGACCGTAATTTTTGCCGGTCAAAAGATCGACGTATTGTCAACAACACGGACCATCTGCTTGACGTCAAGCACGATTACCTGTTTTGGAAGGTTAAGGGTGAGCATTCTCTCATTCGGCGGGCCGTACTGGAGAACGTGCACAAGTGCGCCCCGGCCAAGCCGGCTTGTGGATCTCTTTTCTATTTTTATCTCGGGATCGAACAGCGCGTCGAAGGTATGGAGGTATGTTCCGCCCCAGATATTCATCGAATACTCCACCCTGTAGTATGGAATTGACATCCTCGGGAACAAGAGACCCCCGGACGAATGCAGGTTTTCGCCCGCGTCGTAAAGCCTTCCTCCATGGTACAGGTCGAGGAACGGTACGCGGGCATACACGGTCGATTTGGCAGCCTTTCTCTGGCAGAGCGACTCGAAACGGAGGAACTCATCGTCAGGCAGAGTGGCAGGGCCGTACCTGGCGTCATCATGAGCGCTCACCCGCCGGTTTACGATGAATCTCTCGCCGGACTCTAACAGCCTGCGCACGTTTTCCACGAACTGGTGCTCGTTGCACTCGTAAAGCGGCATTCGATTCACGCCTCTCGGTTCGCGCTAGCCGCCCAGATCCGAAACAACGTGGGTTATGGTATCCTTTGAGCCGCAGATTGTAATCACGGGGTCCCTGGGATAGCTTTCGCCAAGCTCCTCGGAAACGGAAATCGACTCCTCTCCCTTGGTGTACAGGAGTTTCTTCCAGAACTTGCCGTCGGCGACCACGGTCGCTGAATCCTGCAGGGCAAAGCCGATATCTAACAGGCTGCTCTGTACGGTTTCAAGCGAGATGAGCACCGATATAGATTTTAGTTGCTGCCTGTCCTGTTGCAACAACAATCTTTGGTTTTTCAGATATAAAAATCGGTTGCCGGCTCTCGATTATGTTCTGCGCGCTGCCTGCTGGCAGGGAATTCTGCAGATAAAGCCTGAGCCGGAAACGCTATAACGTATAAAAGTAGGTTGCCGAGAGCATCAACTGGGCGGATGTGGCAGAGTGGTCTTCTCTGGCGTTCAGCCTCTGAACACAATAATGCGTCGGCCTTGAGTCAAGCCGGCCGGTAAGCCGATTCGCCTTCGGGCGATCAGGAGTTCGAATCTCCTCATCCGCGCCATCTATTCTTCCTCAGAGCCGGCCGCTACGTCCTGAGACGCCTCGCCTGGACTTCCCACAGCCCGACGCGCGGTCTCGCGGTGCTTTCTATCGTCAACCTTCTGACCGTGCTGCTGTTTGATGCGACGGTCGAGCCTCGTCACTAGCTCCTTTGAGGCGCTTATGGGATCATAGCCGACGGCCTTTGCATCAATGACACCGCGCGATGTGATTACGCGGGTGCGAAGAGAGTACTTCCGCGTCTTGTGCTTGTCGGCATAAACAATGACCGAGGTTATGTCTCCAAGCCTGCCCTGAATCTTTTTGATAAACTTGGTCATCTGGTCGTTAATCTCGGCGCGGTCGGCCTCGTCTGGAAGGTGCGCTATGTGTATCGTCGGCCCGCCTTTTTTCGGAAGCACGTATTCCAGAGCATCCTTGGGAGTCACGATGCCCATAGGTCTGCCGCCTTCGCCGACTATTATGACCTCCTCGTTTTTCCTAAAGTGCTCCACCAGGCTGTTCAGCTGGGTTCCGCGTTCGGCTGACGCGGCTCTTCTCATGATGTCCCTTGCCTTGACACTGCTAATCGACGCGGTTCCACCGGAGATTGCCGCGGATTTGCTGGTGCGCTCGCGGGGAGTTGTCATCATGATGGCACCGATATCCAAGATGCCGACGGTTCCTACCAGTATACCTTTTGAATTTATCACAGGAAGCCGGGAAATGTTGTACCTCCTCAGCTTGGAAACCGCGTCTGAAAGCGTGGTCTTTTCGTCTATTACAATGGCCCCCGACATTATCTGGTCAACCGTTGCGTGGCCAAAATCCGAAGTCAGCGTGAGGTCCGTTTCGCTGACGATGCCGACCAGCTTGCGGTTCTCAACCACCGGAAGCGCCCTGTTGCCGGAGCTTATGATCATCTGGGCAGCCTTTTCCACGTCCTCGCCTGGGCTCAGCGTCGCCGTGTTTGTCACGTAACCCTTGAGTTTTGACGAAGGCTGCGCAGACGATGAAAGAAGGCTCTTGGCAAATATCATGCCGACATATTCGCTCTTTGCGTCTAAGACAGGAATCTGGTTTATCGACTTGTCGTTCATTAGATTGAATGCTCTTGCAACGGTGTCGTCCTCGGACAGCGAAACAACATTTCGCGACATTGCCTCCGAAACTTGCAAATTGGCTAAACCACCCCTTGCTATCAATTAAAATGTTGTTGTTTCAAGTTACGTTATAATGATCCAACGTGATGGATTTGGCCAAAGGATTCCTTTATGAAAAAGGAACGGAGGATGGTTCTTCTAGTTACAGCGGTTGTAATTGCCGCGGCGGTTGCGACAGTCGTCTGGCAGCCTACAGAAACATCCGTTCCACTCCCGGCCCCCAGCAGCCGAAGCACCAACGGGACCGGGTCTGGCGTGCAGATTGTCGCGCAAAACCTTGAAGTCCCATGGGCAATCGACTTTGCAGCGGATGGGACAGCCTACTTTACCGAGCGCCCTGGCAGAATCAGGATGATAGAGCCAAATGGCACTCTTGTCAAAGAGCCTGTCGCTTACATAAACGCCGAGGCAAACGGCGAGGCCGGTCTGCTCGGACTTGCACTGGATCCTAATTTCACCTCAAACCACATGATGTACGTTTACCACACCTATTCTAACGGCACCGCCGTTTTCAACAAGGTTCTTGCCCTAAAAGAGCAGGACAACAAGATTATCTCGTCAAAGGTCCTCATAGACAAGATTCCTGCCGCGGACAGAAATGACGGCGGGATCTTAAAGTTCGGTCCTGACGGCAAGCTTTACATTTCCACCGGCGACGCACGGCAACCAGAGCTTGCACAAAACGCCAAGTCGCTTGCAGGCAAGATTCTCAGGATTAACTCTGACGGGAGCATACCTCCAGACAACCCGTTTGAGGGTTCGCCGGTATATTCGTACGGCCACAGGAACATCGAAGGAATGGCATGGGATCCAGTCACCAAGGCCATGTATGCAAGCGAGCACGGAGATGTTGACAACGACGAGATAAACGTAATCAAACCCGGCAAGAACTATGGCTGGCCAATTGAGCAGTGCGACGCAACGCGTTTTGAAAAACCGATACTCTGCTTCAACCCTGCCATCGCCCCTGCGGGCATGGTCATACCCTCGTCAAACGCCCTTGGCTACAAAGGCAGCATCATACTTGCGACACTCAGAGGAGAGCACCTGCGGCAGATCGACCTGGCAAGCGGCGTCCAGAGCAACATCCTTACCGGCTTTGGCAGGCTGCGCGACGTCGCCGAAGCGCCGGACGGTTCTCTCTATGTGCTGACAAGCGACCGCGACGGCAGGGCAATTCCCAGCCCCGGTGATGACAAGATTATAAGGTTGACCCGGCCGTAGTCATTCCAGCCCCGCAGGCGAAAGGCAATTGAGTGAAAAAAAGAAATTTTATGAAATGAACCTGGGCGAGAGGCTCAAGTTTCTGCAGGAGCAGGCGGGCCTGACTGACGAAGAAAAGGCGGCATTTGGGCATCTCTTGCCATTTGAAATTGCAGACAGAATGATAGAAAACGCCGTAGGGGCAATTTCAATACCCGTGGGAATCGCGATGAATTTTCTCATCAACGGCCAGGAGCGCCTTATCCCTATGGCGATAGAGGAACCGTCCGTAATCGCGGCTGCTAGCAAGGCAGCTAAAATCGCCCGGGCCAAGGGCGGGTTTACCGCCAGCGCGACCGAGTCGCACATGATAGGGCAGATACAGGTGGTCTCGCTTGGTGACATCGAACGGGCAAGGCAAGACCTTGAAAGCAACAGGCAGCAGATACTCGATGCCTCAAACTCCAAGACCCGCTCCATTAAGGCTCATGATCTGCTGATAAGGCAGGTTCAAGACGAGAGCCCAAATGATATGGGAAACATGCTGGTGGTGGAAATCACGGCAGACGCCCGGGACGCCATGGGCGCCAACGCCGTCAACACCATGTGCGAGTCGGCCGCTGAAGCCATCGCTGAAATATCGGGCGGGCATGTTGTTCTCAGAATTCTTTCAAACTATTCTACAAAGCGTATGGTAAAGTGCAGCGCCATTTTCGACAAGGACGAGCTGGGAGGCCCGGACGTGGTGGAGAGGATACTCTACGCATACGCCCTGGCATATTCTGACATCTACAGGGCAGTGACGCATAACAAGGGCATAATGAACGGGATAGATGCCGTTGCGCTGGCGACGGGCCAGGACTTTAGAGCCATCGAGGCTGCAGCACACGCATTTGCGTGCAAGGACGGAAGCTACCGCTCGCTCACCCACTGGTCAAAGACAGGCGACGGAGATTTGCAGGGCGAACTCGAGCTTCCTCTTGCGGTCGGCATAACGGGCGGCGTTACCGCGGTCAGCGCTACTGCAAGGGCTGCGATTAAAGTAACAGGTGCAAAGTCCTCAAAGGACCTAGCGGTTTGCATGGCCTGCGCAGGGCTTGCGCAAAACCTGGCTGCCATCCGCGCCCTTGCTTCCGAGGGCATCCAGAAGGGCCACATGAGACTACATGCGAGAAACATTGCGATGGCCGCTGGCGCAAAGGGCAAGGAGGTTGAGGCCGTAGCGGACAGGATTTCTGACGCGGGCAACATTACACTTGATGCTGCAAAGAAGGCATTGGAATCGCTTCGCTCGGCGTAGGTCTGGCCAGACATCGCAGTAGTAGGTATATATCCAGTAAAAGCATTGCAGAGCAATACTGGCAAATGCCGACGCTGAAATTCGCCGTTCCTAAAGGAAGCATTGAAGAGGTAACGTTCAAGCTGCTAGAACAGGCGTGGCAGAGCGTGAGCGGAAGGGGCCGTACTTATCGAGTAAAACTCGGCGACCCGGAAATCGAGGTCAAGATTCTTCGCCCTCAGGAGATCCCGACTTATGTGCAAGAGGGCTTTTATGACGTTGGTATTACGGGCAGGGACTGGATTTTGGAGGCAAAAGCTGACGTCCAGATATTGCTCGACCTTGAGATAGGCCGCGTCAAACAGGTCATCGCCGTGCCAAACAGCTTTCCCTACAGCAACCTGAGCGAGATGATTTCAGACTTTGCCAAGGACAAGAGAACACTCCGCGTTTCCTCAGAGTACCTGACTACGACGTCGTCATATTTCAAGTCAAACCCTGCCTACAAGAAGCACTTTGGAAATGCCGACCCGATGATAATCACCCCATGGCTGCGCGTCGGCAGCAACAGCAAGGTCGAGGTTTTCCTGTCATTTGGCGCAACAGAAGCCAAGCCGCCAGAAGACGTTGACGCGATATTTGACATCACCGAGACCGGGACGACCCTTTTCCAGAACAACCTGAAGATAATAGAAACCGTCGCAGAGTCGACGGCCGTTCTTGTCGCAAACAAAAAATCCCTCAAGGACCCGACAAAACGCGAAAAAATAGCCGACATGATTGCCCTGCTCAGAGGCGTTGTCGAGGGCAGAAAAAAGCTCCACGTGTTTGTCAATGTAAAGAAGGAGAACCTCTCAAAGCTGCTGGAAGCCCTTCCTGCACTAAAGCGCCCGACTGTAAGCCCGCTTAGCGAGGAGGGATGGTTCGGCGTAAATACCGTAATCGACAAGACCGAGTTTATCAGAATAGTGCCAAAGCTTAGAAAGCTGGCGCAGGGACTTGTCGTCCTTGAGCCGAGGCAGATCCTGCCGCTTGAAGAGATAAACTTGGACGGATTTTCGTGAAGCTTTTACGAGTAGAAAACCCCGCCCAGGATGCCATGCAGCTCCGCAGGGCCTCATTTTTGGCAGTCGACTCTGTTATGCAGAGGGCGCGAGAAATCTATGACGATGTGGTCGCGCGAGGTGACTCTGCCGTCCGCGAATTCACCGCCAAGTTCGACGGACCTGTCCTTGAAAGGCTGTCCGTCTCGCCGGAGGAAATTCGACAAAGCTACGATCAGGTAAAGCCTTCGCAGGTAAAGGCGATAAGGCTCATGAAAGATCGCCTCTCGCGGGTCGAGCTGGCCCTTTACAAGAGGCTTCAAGGCATCAGCGTCAGCCATGATGGGATAAGGATAAGCCGCACAGTAAGACCGGTACAGAGCGTCGCATGCTATGTCCCCGGCGGCAGGGCGAGATATCCAAGCACCCTTGTCATGTGCGCGGTACCGGCCAAGATTGCCGGCGTAAAAAGAGTGGTAGCCATTTCTCCGCCTATGAAAAGCGGCTCGATAGATCCCCTCACTATGGTTGCAGCCGACATTTGCGGCGTCGACGAGTTTTACAAGGTCGGCGGAGCACAAGGCATAGCCGCCGTCGCAGCCGGGACAGAGTCGATAAGACCTGTCAGTAAAATAGTCGGCCCCGGAGGACTGTTTGTCACTGCCGCCAAACTTTTAGCGTCTAGCCGCGTGTCGACGGACCTGGTGGCCGGACCAACGGAACTCCTGGTATACTGCGACAAGACCACTGACCCCCGTATTGCGTCGCTTGACCTAATCTCGCAGGCCGAGCACAGCCCGGACACCGTATGCGGAATCGTCACTACATCAGAAGGTGTTGCGAGAAATGTTATCGATCAGCTGACCTCAATCACGTCAAGCGGCATAGAGCGGCCAGACATTGTTAGCAAGAGCATTTCAGAAAACGGTTTTGCGGCCGTGTGCAAGGACGTGAAGGCCGCTGCTGAATTTATCAACGAGTTTGCCCCCGAACACTTGGAGATCCTTTCGTCAAAACCCGGTCCGCTAGCGTCGAAGGTCGATTCGGCAGGACTCATTCTTGTCGGGCCGGACTCGGCGTCTTCTGCAAGCGACTATTGCCTGGGCTCAAACCATGTGCTGCCTACGCTGGGCTTTGCCCGGTCGCGCGGATCCCTGTCGGTCCTTGACTTTTTGAAAATAATTAATGTCGCAACCGCTACAAGGGCAGGCCTGCTCTCCGTTGAGGGGGCGATTGCAGAGCTGACCAGCGCGGAGGGTCTTCCCAACCACTACTCGGCAGTAAGAGAGCGGCTGGTCCAGAGGGGAAAGGCCAGGCGGAAAAACCCGCGTCGAAGTGCAGCGACGGAGGGTTAGGCATGCCAACTAAACAATCCGGCCCTGTCCTGCCAGACAGCTTTGCACGAGTCAAGGGAATCGAGGCGTACGTGCGGCCGGCAAAGGTGGCAAACGCGATTAAACTTGATTCCAATGAAAACATGGCTCTTGAAAGAAGCATCGTAGCCGGCGCGCTTGCCGAGGCAGCCCGGGCGGCAGATCTGAGGGAATACCCTCTTGAAGAGCTTGACAGCCTTTACGCCGGCCTTGAGCGCTATACCGGGCTTGACAGAAAGTACATCTGTGCTGGCAGCGGGTCAGACCAGATAATCGAACTCGTGCTGTCGTCGCTTGGCGGCCGCGGCAGCAAGGCGACCGTCTTTTCGCCCACGTTTTCTTACTTCGTCAGCAGGTGCAGGCTGCATGACATCAAGATAGAGAGCGTACCGCTGAAGAAGGACGATTTTGCCCTTGAGACCAAAAAATTCGTGTCAAGCGCCAAGAACTCTGACCTTGTTTACATCTGCTCGCCTAACAACCCTACAGGCAACCAAATCGACCGCCAGGACGTTCTCTCCGTTCTCGATTCCGTCCCAGTGAACACTATCGTGCTTTTGGACGAGGCATACGTGGAGTTTGCCGATTACTCGCTTTCCTCGGAGGCAGTGAAGCGCGGCAACCTCTTTGTCCTCAGAACGCTGTCAAAGGCCTTTGGCCTGGCAGGCGCAAGAGTCGGGTACATGCTGACAAACTCGCGCGCGGCCGAAATCTTTAGGTCGACTATCCAGTCTCCATACCCAATTAGCACCATATCGCTTTTGACGGCGACTGCAGTGCTTGCCAAGGCAGACAAGGTTCTTGATTCCGTCAGGTTGGTCAAGAGCGAAAGGGCAAGAATGCTTGAAAGGCTTTCCGGCGCCTCTAGAGTCAAATTGTTCGCATCGGACTCTAACTTTCTGTTCATTGCTGCCGGCAGGAACGCTGGCGCCATCATAAGCGATCTTACATCCGAAAACATCGTGGTCAAGTCGCTTGGCGATGTTGCAGGCTATCGGGGCTGCCTTAGAATAACAATAGCTACTCCTGACATCAACGACAGCGTTCTCCGATGCATACTGCGAGCCTAATAAGCAATATGCCCCCGGTTGACTGCGCGCTATTTGACGTAGATGGCGTTCTTGTGGATATCAGAAAGTCGTACAACGAGGCAATCAGGGCAACAGTACACGGCATAATCGAGCTCATTGCGTCCGGCAAACTGGCCGGCCTGTCCCGAACAAGAGCAGACGCGCTTGCTCCGCTTGTCCGCAGGAAGGGCGTCTATGGCATTGTCACGGACAGGCTGATTCTGAGGTTCCGCCAGACCGGCGGTTTTAACAATGACACGGACACGGCCTATGCGATCACGCTAGCGCTTTTGACCAACCCCGCCGGCACGGACGGCGCGATCACCAGGCGCCTCAGCGAGATGGTAAGATGCCTCGACGAGACAGGAATAGAATCAGCAGAATCATTCCTCAGAACCCGCAATGCGGATACTGACAAGATAAAGGAGATGCTTTCATACCCTCCAAAGAAGGTGGCCGACAGCCCAATTGCGCGCCTCTTCGACGAGTTGTTTTACGGCGCAAAGCTGTTTCAAAAGCAGAACGGGATCGAGCCTGAATATGTGAAAGACAATGGTGCAAGGCGGCCCGCACCAAAACCGATGATAGAAAATGATAGGACGGTAATAACGGAAAAAACCCTAAAGGAGCTGACGAGCCTCGTCGGCGGAAACCTCGCAATGGTAACCGGAAGGAGCCGGCTTGCTGCTGAACATTCGCTCGGCAGGCTGATCAATTATTTTGATATCGATGCCTGTGCCTTTCTTGAGGACGAGCCGCGCGAATACTCGAAGCCAAACCCCTACGGCGCATTGCGCGCAATGAAAAGGATGAAGGCCAAAAGAGCAGTCTATGCCGGCGATTCCCAGGAGGACCTGCTGATGGCACGGAGGGCCGAGATGCAGTCGGGGTTCCTGATTTCGTTTGTCGGCATTTACGGGCTGAGCCCCCAGCCAAAGACCACCGCAGTCAAATTCAGAAATGGCGGTGTCTTGACTGCGCGGAGCGTCAACAGCCTGCCTTCAATTATCCGGAAGCTGAAAGTCCTCTGAAACGGTCAGAAGATGTGTTGCTGGCCAAAAAATACGCATGCGCCACTTTTAAATAAAGTCGTTTGATTGTCTAACTTGTTGGTTGTTTCCAGCCACACTCGTCAGTCGCGCTCTGCTAAAAGGCGAACGCGCTATGAGAGGGTGACAAAAGAAACAAGCATCTCGGTAGATATTGATATCGACGGTTCTGGAAAGGCCAGGATAGACACTGGCATTTCATTTATCGATCACCTTGTCACCTCGATATGCAAGCATGCCCTCTTTGACGTGACGCTGGCGGCAAAATCTAATGATGGCATACTGCACCACCTTGCTGAAGACGTCGCAATAGCTCTTGCGCAGTCGATAGACAAGGCGCTCGGGGACAGGGCGAGAATTTTCAGGTTCGGTAGTGCTTCTGTCCCAATGGACGAGTCGCTTGCAGCCGCCTCAATTGATCTTGTAAAGCGCCCGTTTGATAATGTGCAGCTTTTGCTGAAACGGGATAGCATAGAGGGGGTGCCAAGGGAGGACATTGAACATTTCGTCAGGTCGCTTGCAGAAAACGTCAACGCATGCGTGCACATTACAGTTCTCTACGGCGAAAACGATCACCACAAGGTAGAGGCAGCACTCAAAGCATTTGCAGTTGCCCTTCGAGCGGCCGCCGGGATAGACCCAAGGCAGAAAGGGATACCAAGCACCAAGGGGTCGATGTAACTGGCCAAAATAGCCATTTTCGACTATGGCGCAGGGAACCTGTTCAGCCTAAAGTCTGCTCTTGAGCGCCACGGGGCAAAGCAGGTTGAGGTAATAACCACCATGAAGGACCTGGAAAAAAAATACGATGGGCTCGTACTGCCTGGAGTCGGTAACTTTGATCCTGCAATGTCGTCAGTGTCGAAAAATTCTTCCGAGCTAAAGTCTGCAGTAAAGGCAGGGATGCCGGTTCTGGGGATATGTCTTGGGATGGAAATGCTTTTTGACAGAAGCGAGGAAGGAAAATCAGAGGGACTCAAGTTCCTCGACGGCGAGGTGATCCTTCTTCCCAAGCGAAAGGTCAAGATCCCCCACATGGGCTGGAACACCCTTGACATTAGCAAAAAAGCGCGCAGCGAATTCCTGGATGGCGTGGACGACGGATCCTGGGTATATTTCGTTCACTCATACATGGCGTCTCCCCACAAAAGGGATGTAGTGGTTGCCACCTCAGACTATGGCACCAAGGTTCCAGCGGTCATTGAAAAGGAAAACCTTATCGGAGTTCAGTTTCACCCTGAGAAATCGGGCGAGGTGGGCGGCATAATGCTGCGCAATTTTATCCGGATGTGTGAGAAGCCGAGAAAGTGATCGTCATTGTTGCCATAGACCTGATGGCAGGTAACGTTGTCCGCCTGGTCAAGGGTAAGGCTGAAGACAAGACGATTTACAGCGACGACCCGGTCAAGACCGCAGCCAGGTGGGCAAGCGAGGGGGCAGACATGCTACACGTTGTGGATCTCGATGCTACCCTGGGCTCCGCCCAAGCAGGCGATTACAACTCGTCTGCAATCATGTCCATTATCTCAAAAGCGAGAGAGGCCGGAAACATTCCCGTTCAGGTGGCCGGCGGGATTAGGAGCATCGAGGCGGCCGAAAAATGGCTTGAGGGCGGGGCGTCAAAGGTTGTCATTGGCACTCTGGCGTTCACCGACGTAACAGCGCTTAGAAAGCTGGGCAAGAAATATCCCGGCAAGATTGTCGTCTCAATTGACCACAGAGAGGGAGTAGTAATGGTAAAGGGCTGGCAAGAGTCGACAGGCACCGGCGTTGAAGAGGCGATTTCCATGCTTTCATCCGCTGGAGCCAGCGAATTTCTGATTACAAGCATTGACCGCGACGGCACACTCGCCGGGCCTGACCTTACCTGGCTCTCCAAAGCATGCAGTGGATCAGCAAAGATAATAGCTTCGGGCGGCATATCGAGCATTGAGGATGTTTTGAGGGTGAGGTGCGTCGGCTGCGCATCCGTAATCCTTGGCAAGGCCCTCTACGACGGCAAGCTAACCATTCAAGGGGCAAAGGCGGTAGCCTGATGGCCCTGGCAAAACGGGTGATTCCCTGTCTTGACGTGGATAACGGCAGAGTGGTAAAGGGGGTAAAGTTTGAGGGAATCCACGACGCCGGAGACCCCGTGGCCCTGGCCCAGCGCTACAGCCAGCAGGGTGCAGACGAACTTGTCTTTCTGGATATCACCGCTTCAAACCAAGGCCGCGGCACCATGAAGGAAGTGGTGAGCAATGTCGCCAAGGTCATTGACATACCCTTTACAGTTGGAGGGGGAATCAGGAAGCTTGAGGACGCCCGGGAAATCTTGCTTTCCGGCGCTGACAAGGTATCGATAAACACCTCGGCGGTGAGCAATCCGTCGTTGATAACCAGCATAATGGAAATTTTCGGCAGGCAATGCACCGTCGTTGCGATGGACGTGAAAAGAAATTATGATACGGGCAAGTCCGACGCCATCGACTTTGAACTTGCAAGAAAGAAAAGACATTATTTTGCCGAAAGCGATGGCCGCCGGTTCTGGTTTGAGGTGCGTATATTTGGCGGAGGCAAGGCAACAGGTATAGACGCGGTCAACTGGGCCAAAGAATGCGAAAGGCTAGGCGCCGGCGAGATACTCTTGACAAGCATTGACGCTGACGGGACTGAGAACGGCTACGACATAATGCTTACAAAGGCCATCTGCCAGTCCGTGCGCATTCCCGTCATTGCATCAGGTGGCTGCGGCAGGGCAAAGCACATGCTCGATGTCTTTAGAGAGGCTGACGTGGACGCGGCCCTTGCGGCATCAATCTTTCACTATGACAAGTCTACGGTGGCCAAGGTCAAGCGCTATCTGAAGCGAAGTGGCGTAGCCATCCGGCTATAGGTCAATAGCTCACATCAAACTGGGAAAACTCGCCGACGTATTTTTCAAATGCGACACTTACGTCTTCGACCTTTGCTTTTTGCGGGCCGACGCGACACCACTCTATGACCTCGTTGACGCTGGCTTCGTCGCCCTCAAATACGGCTTCAACCCTCCCGTCGTCGAGATTGCGAACCCAGCCTCTCACGCCGTGCCTCGTCGCGACCTCCTTTGTGTTTTGCCTAAAGTACACCCCTTGCACAGTTCCCATGACATAGACGTGCGCGCGCATCTTGGCATTTGGGCGTGCTTTGCCGTCGGTTGAGGCCATCTTTGCGCTTGACAGGTTACAGAAAATACAATAAATCCTTTGCGTCGTGCATGCCTTTCATGCACGACAGCAGCCAGAGCTTGCCAGATGGCGGGCTAGAGGTGGCCGCCTTCTTCGCTGAAGAGCTGCTCATAAGAGGTTGCCTTTCGCACCATACCGAACCTGCCATTGCTCTCTTTCATGACGATAGCAGGCTTTGTCTGGCAGTGAAATGGCATGTTAAAGACGACTGAGTACGCTCCGACATTGTAGAAAGCCACGTGGCGGCCGACCTGCGAGTCCGTGAGGTCTGATGCCTTTGAGAGGGGGAACACGTCGTATGTGTCGCACAGCCTGCCTGCCAGATGCGTGTTTCTTGGAACATGGCCAACAGCGGTCGTCTTGCCTTCAGCGTCAATCACCGGCACAACTTCCTGAGGATACTCTTGCTTCAGAAGAGCAGCATCAAGAAGGATGTGGTAACCGGCGTCGACGATCACGATCTTGTGATCGTTGTACTCTTTGGTGTTTACGATGCGAGAGACAAGTATCGACGACTCGGCAACCAAGAACCTGCCGCTTTCTATCATGAGGGTGAACTGACCGTGGGTCTCCGCCAGCTGGTTAAGCTTCCCGACATGGTTCTGGGCCATTTGGGCCGGGCTGGGCACAGGGTCATTGTAGAACACCGGAGTGCCACCGCCGATATCAAACGTGTTTACCTGAAATGAAGGGTGCTCCTTCTTCATTTTGGTGATAAACGCGTCCATCTTGTCAAGGGCGTGTATGTAGCATGAAAAGTCCGTTATCTGCGAACCTAGGTGGAAGTGGAATCCCTCGAACTTCAGAAGGTCATTGCCCATCAGGTGCTTTACCATTTTTGTGGCGCTGTCAAGGGTGCCTCCGTTGAACGGCACACCAAACTTGCCATTGCGGTACGACGCGCGAACCTCAGCCTTGACTCCAACCTCCGGGTTGACGCGAATCATAGTGAGAGGTCTTGTCCCCGTCCTTGCAGCGGCCTTTGCCAGGTTCGTCATGCCATTAAATGAGCTTACGACTACTCTGCGCACCCCGGAGTTTAGAACCTCGAGATATTCCTCAGGTTCCTCTGTGACGCTCGTGTAAATTACATTTTCAGGGTCAGCCTTGCATTGCTTGACAAAGTAAAGCTCTCCAAGCGATGTCAGGTCAAACGTCAGGCCGTCTTTCATAAATGCGCGCAGCACTGCCGGAGTAAAGTTGGCCTTGATAGAATATGCGACCTTCACCGGTCCCTTGAAGCCAGAAGCGTATGCTCGGTGAAGCTCGCGCGCCTTGGCGTGGAGAGTTTCTTCGTCAATAAGATATAACGGCGAGCCGTGCTTTTCAACTAGGCTGCTGATTTCAAGAGCTGTTGCAAAACGGTTCAGGGAAACATTTGTTTTTTGGACGCACTGGACTTGTGAATTTTCCACCAATTTCTTTTTGTTGGTTTTATCATAAAACATATAACTTAAAAACATTGCCCTCCCGGAATTCTTTTACGCGCGCGAAAATTTTTCGCACGCCGGAAAAACTGGAAGCTGTAGGAAATTTTTTGTTACATACAAGTCAGTACTGGAATGGATGATGACAATTTCTTTAGCTTGAAAAATTCAGACGACGAATGTTGTTGCAAAAAAAGAATAATCAAAAAGAAAGGAGTGCAGACGAAGCTCTGGCTTCTATCTGTAGTACGGAACAGCCTTTTCTGCAGGCTTGCCTTCACGCTGCGTCTTTATCTTCCTGACGGCCTCTTCAAAGTGGCGCAGTGAGACGCGGGCTTCGGACGCGTGTTTTGCAGCCTCTTCTGGAGTTGGATATTTCGCAAGGTACTCATGAAGGACCAGTGAGACAGCAGTGTTTGCGACAGAACTGGTGTCTGCACCGCTAAAGCCCTCTGTCATTTCTGCAATCTTGGCCAAGTCCACGTCCGGACCGACAGGCTTGCCCTTTGCGTGGATTTCGAGGATCTTTTGCCTTGCAGCCTTGTCTGGCATTGGAACAAACACTATCTTGTCAAATCTTCCTGGCCTGAGAAGCGCCGGGTCTATCATATCAGCCCTGTTAGTCGCTGCGATTACCACGACGCCAGACAGTGCTTGGATGCCGTCCAGCTCTGTGAGAAGCTGAGACACGACGCGCTCTGTAACCATGCTGTCGCCTCCCATGCCTCTTGTCGGAGCGATAGAGTCAATCTCGTCAAAGAACACGACGCAGGGAGCAGCCTGCCTTGCACGCCTGAATATTTCCCTAATACCGCGCTCGGATTCGCCTACCCACTTGCTCAAAAGCTCCGGTCCCCTCACACTGATAAAGTTCGCTTCAGACTCCGTGGCGACTGCCTTTGCAAGCAGGGTCTTGCCAGTGCCTGACGGACCGTGCATGAGCAAGCCCTTTGGCATGGTGTGACCCAGCTTTGTGTAAAGGTCGGGGTACCTGAGTGGCCACTCGACTGCCTCCTGCAATTCGCGCTTTACTTCTTCCAGTCCGCCGATAGCTGACCATGGAATGTCTGGAGACTCGAGGTAAACCTCACGCATCGCCGATGGCATTACTTCCTTGACAGCATTCTCAAAGTCTGACATTGTTACGATCAGTTTGTTTAACACCTCTGGCGAAAGCTTTTCGTCTTCCAAGTTGAGCTCTGGGAGCAGTCTGCGGAGGCATTTCATTGCTGCCTCCTTGCAAAGGTACTCCAAATCTGCGCCGACAAAGCCGTGAGTCACAGCCGCAACCTTGTCCTGATCAACGTCTGTGTCAAGAGGCATGTTGCGCGTGTGAATCTGCAAGATTTCAAGCCTACCGCGCTTGTCTGGCACCTTGATCTCTATTTCCCTGTCAAACCTGCCGGGCCTTCTGAGCGCCGGGTCTATGGCATTAGGCCTGTTGGTGGCGGCAATTACGATTACCTTGCCCCTTGCCTCAAGGCCATCCATGAGCGATAGCAACTGGGAGACGACCCTTCGCTCTACCTCGCCGGTAACTTCTTCCCTCTTTGGTGCAATGGAGTCAATTTCGTCAATGAATATAATTGATGGAGCCTTTTCCTTCGCTTCCTTGAAGATTTCCCTGAGCCTTGCCTCGGATTCTCCGTAAAACTTGCTCATGATTTCCGGCCCTGATATGCTGATAAAGTGTGCGTTGCTCTCGTTTGCAACCGCCTTGGCCAACAGTGTCTTGCCGGTTCCTGGTGGACCGTAGAGAAGAACACCCTTCGGAGCTTCGATGCCCAGCTTTTCGAAAATTTCAGGATGCCTTAAAGGAAGCTCTATCATTTCTCGGACTTTTTGGATTTCTTCCTTCAGTCCGCCAATGTCTTCGTACGTGACCTGCGGTACTCCTCTTAGGGTCTCGCCTTTTTCTGCGATATGGAATATGGTCTTTTGAGTGACAAGTACTGCATCGGCTGCCGGTGTGACTCCTATTACCTGAAAAGTCAGCCTGCCACCAAAGTAAGGCACCATTACGTTGTCACCTTTGATTAGCGGCACGCTTTCAAGCGCATCGGCAAGGTAACGCTCGTCAATAGGTGGAATTGCTTCAAGCGGGGCAACTATTACTTTCTCGGCAGGAACGGCTTTTATCTTCTTGACAATGACGGTATCGCCGATGGCAATTCCTGCATTGTTTCTGACAAGGCCGTCAACCCTGATAATCCCCTTTCCTTCGTCTGACGGATAAAGCGGTAAACATTTTGCGACTGTCCTGCGTTTTCCTCTGATTTCAATAACGTCGCCGGTTGATGCGCCAAGTGAATCCATGGAATCATAATCTATACGAGCAACGCCGCGGCCAACATCTCTGGTATATGCTTCAAGTACCTTTAAGGACAGGGTATTCTGGCTCACGTTAACACCTTGGCATAACTTGTCTTTATACCTTTATTATCCTTCGCTTATACACAAATTCTACACGTTAGCATTTTCAAAAAGACAAATCATGACTGGAAAAGTCTGATAGCTTAATCATCTTCCCTATAGCTTCTGTGCCCTCTTCCAGTAACGCTCTGGTTGCCTGGATATATCAAATCTATGCTGTTAAAGCTGCAACACCCGATTTTGCTGCTGCACGAATTTCAGAGAACAGTTATAACTTGCTTACAGAGCTGTTCTCTATTGGTCAGCATGGAAGAGCAAAAGCCAATACTTCCTGGCGAGCAAGTCGCTTCGATTGAGGAATTTGAGGGCGGCAAGGGCACCTATTTGGCCCGCGATGGCATTGTCAGGTCTGCAGCTATTGGAACAAAGGTCTACGATCTGAAAAGGAGGATCGTCAAGGTAGAGCAAAAAAATTCACCAATGCTTCCAAAGGTGGGCGATGTAATCGTCGGTTACATAGAAATGCTGTTTAGCAGCATGATTTCTGTCAAAGTGCTCTACGTCAACGACAAAAAGTCCGAGGCCGGATTTTCCGCGATAGCCTCCACCCGAGTGGGCGGCGGACGAGACAGACGCGGCAGGATTATCTTTAGGACTGGCGATATTGTGAGAGGCCGCGTTGTGAGCCTCCTGAATTCTACGATACACCTGACAATTTCTGAAAGAGAGTTTGGAGTCCTTTATGCGCTCTGCTTCCTATGCGGCGGTGACACTGTCAGGATTAACGACTCTATCAAGTGCATAGAATGTGGTGCATACGAGGAGCGCAAGCTCACGCATGACTACGGAAAGGAAACTTTCAGGCTCATCCACAAGGCGGGCACCTAGCACCTGATATTGCGCCCTTGGACGCGCCGGTGAAGACTGCTCCAATGAAAACCCGCGTTGCTTTTCAGGGTGAACGGGGTGCATACGGGGAAATGGCTGCGCTCAGCTACTTTGCAAACCCCGAGCTTGTTCCACTCAAGTCCTTTCATGACGTTTTTGCATCCGTGGAGGATGGGAAGGTCGCTTTTGCCGTTGTCCCGGTCGAAAATTCGATCGAGGGGAGCGTGAACGAAGTATACGATCTTATCCTAGATTCGCGCAAACTCGTGGCCACGGGTGAAGTGTACCAGCGAATTCATCATTGCCTGATTGCAAACAGCGGCGTGTCGTTCTCTGATGTCAAGTTTGCCCACTCTCATCCACAAGCTCTCGCGCAATGCAGAGGATATCTTCAAAGAATGAAAATCGAGCCGGTTGCTGCATACGACACCGCAGGAGCTGTGAAATTTGTAAAAGAGAGGAACCTCGTGGATGCAGCCGCGATTGCGAGCCGTAATGCAGCGGAATTGTACGGGATGCAGATTCTTGAGGAAGGCATTGAAGACAGACAAAACAACTTTACGCGCTTTCTTGTAATGTGCACGAGCGAAAACGCACAGAAGGGATCTGCATCCGCAGTTCCCAAGCACTCGGGGGAATCTTCGGGCAAGTTCAAGACTTCCATAGTTTTCTCGGTGTCGCACGTTCCCGGAGCCCTCTACGAGATTCTCGGCGAGTTCTCCACAAGGGGGATTAACCTGACCAAGATAGAGTCGCGTCCTACGAAGGAAACGCCGTGGGAGTACAACTTTTACATGGATATCGAGGGAAAGCCCGACGACAAGCTTGTTGCAGAATCACTCCGGGCCATTTCGAGCAAGACAAGATTTGTGAAGGTAGTGGGCTCGTACAGGCAAGCAGAGTTTAACTGGACTGCCTGAACCTCAGGCTCAACCCTACCATTATGATCCCAGTGACGGCCAGCAGTAGTGGCGCGGCGAATCCAAGGGGACTAGACTTTGTTTCGGCAGTTCCGGAGATATTGACCGTTTCGTTGCCCGTATTGCGAGTTTCTATGAGGTATACCCCCTGCTTTTGAGCCACGAGGTTGTAGTGATAGCTTGAGGTTGCATTTCGCGACTCGATTACCACGTTGTCGGGGTCGGTTACCTTGACCGTGAATGCTTGCCCCTGCCAGGACACGTTAGCAGTACTTTTCACGTTCATGTCCGGCTTGAGCAAATCTATTTTTCCCGGGGAAACCTGGCCATCGACTGAAACGCTCACCGGAATGTTTGCGTTGACAGCCGATGCGATACCAATTACGATAAACGCGGCGCCAGCAGCTATCATTGCATAGAACGTACGCCGCGATGCCAAGCCTGACTAGAGTAGGCAAGAAACGCATGTACTAATAAACATAGGCAACCGGGTTCCTCGGAGGCAGCTTACAGTCTTACATCAAGTCAACATCATGAGGCTGACTTTCGATGTACCCTGCGGATGTCATCTTGATAAATTCGGCGTTTTTCTGCATTTCGGGAATCGATTTTGCTCCGCAGTAGCTCAGCCCAGACCGCAGTCCGCCGACAAGCTGCCTGACAATTTCCACCACGCTTCCCTTGTATGGCACCATCGCTTCTACGCCCTCCGGTACATAGTCGTTGAGGTCGTCCGCATCGATTACCTGCGCACCCTCCTCGCGGTACCTCCTGCCAAGCGAGGCATAGAACGAAGCCATGCCTCTGTACATCTTGAATTTCTTGCCGTTCTTGACAAGCGTTTTGCCGGGGCTTTCGTCAGTGCCACCAAATAGGCTTCCGACCATCACTGAGGATGCTCCTGCGGCAAGGGCCTTGGTCATGTCTCCTGAAGTTCTTACTCCGCCATCGGAAATAACTGGAACATCTGAGTCGCGAGCCACCTTGACGCTGTCTATCACGGCAGTAAGCTGGGGCACTCCAGAACCTGTGACAACCCGTGTGATGCAAATCGAACCCGAGCCGACCCCAACCTTGACTGCGTCTACGCCCGCCCTAATCAAGTCCTGCGCTCCTTCGCCTGTCGCAACGTTTCCGGCGATTAGCTCTGACTGGGGAAATGCCTTCTTTATCATCCTGACGGTGTTTATCGCGTTCTCGCTATGGCCGTGCGCGATATCTACCACCAGGACATCGGCCCCCGCTTCAAGGAGAGCTTCGGCCCTGTCAAGATAATCGCCTTTCACCCCGACCGCAGCGCCGACCAGCAGCCTCCCTTTCTTGTCTTTTGAGGAATAAGGGTATTGGTCCATTTTCAGGATGTCCTTGCTGGTTATCAACCCGACGATCTTTCTCTTGTCGTCAATCACCGGCAGTTTCTCCACCCTATTCTCATGGAGAATTTCCTTTGCCTGCTCTATTGTCGTTCCTGCCTTGGCTGTCACAACGTCCTTGGTCATAAGGTCGGAAGTCCTGCGCTTCATGTTCTTTTCAAAGGTGATATCCCGCCTTGTAATTATGCCTACAAGTCTTCCGCCTTCCTCCACCAAAAGGCCTGACACGCCGTGCTCAAGCATCATGTTCCGCGCATCCTGAACACTTGCATCCGGCTTGATGGTATACGGCTGCTCGATGATTACGGATTCAGAGCGCTTTACCTTGAGAATTTCATCCACCTGATCTTGGATGGTCATGAAGCGATGTATGATCCCTATCCCGCCCTCTCTGGCAAGTGCAATTGCCATGCCAGATTCCGTTACGGTGTCCATGTTCGCGCTAACTATCGGTATATTCAGTGAAATCTTGCGAGAAAGCCTGGTCCGCAGATCAGTCTGCATCCTTGAGACTATAGGCGATCTTTTGGGAACCAAAAGAACGTCGTCAAATGTCAGACCTTCGCGAATGTCCAACGATTCCCTCACTGCATAGTCGGATGAAGGATTATAAGCGTTTGCCACACGGCTCCAGCGCCCAGACATCAGCCCTCTAGAACTTCAAACATTGAGAGAGCTTGTACCGATTCTTTGACATTGTGTGTTCGGATTATTCTCGCGCCCTTCATCGCGGCATAAAATTCGCAAGCAAGCGAAGGAATCAGTCTGTCGTCTGCCCTGTCGATGCCAAGCAGGTGACCGAGGAATGACTTGGCAGAGACGGAAACGCAGACAGGTGCGATGGCTGCGAGTTTTTCAAGGTTTGAAAGTACGTCGATGTCACGCAGGTACCATGGCATCTCAACCATTCTTGTAAAGAAGGGGTTCTTGCCTTCGCTTCTGAAAAAGCCGATTGACGGATCTACAACTATCCTGCTCCGCCTGATACCGGCTGCCTTTGCGATCGTAATGCTTCTACGAATTGCGGCCAGGGTGGAAGAATACTTTCCGCCGCACGTATAACCAAGAGGCTCGTATGCTCCAACAATTACGGACACGCCTGCGCTGGCGACTACGTCCGCCATTTTGGTGTCAAATTTCAATCCAGTAACGTCGTTAATCGCCAAGGCCCCCGCGTCTATGGCAGACTGCGCTACGCTAGCTCTAGGCGTGTCTGCGCTGATAGGAAGCGAACATCCGCTCTCTATCGCCGCACTCACCGCGGTCTTGATGCGGCTGGCCTCATCCGCGGCAGAAACAACAGTTTCAAGATAGGGCGCAGTAGACATCCCGCCAATGTCGATTAGAGCAGCGCCGGCGGATTCCATCTGAAGGGCAGCCTCTGCAATTTCACCTTTAGTTTTTTTCACGGACCGCTTGTAAAACGATTCGGGGCTTGCGTTGATTATTCCCATAACCTTTACGGCGCCTGACATATCTATAGCAACATTGCCAATCTTGGCCAAAGGTTGCAAAAACAAAAGTCAGGCCCGCCTAAAATATTGTGGTACTCGCTGAATGTAAATTCCGTACTCCAGCCAGCCTAATGGGACACCTGCCGCAACCGAGAGCCGGGGCGTTTATGATGCTATTATGGTGTCCTGTTTGCTATTTGTTTGCTGATAGAACCGGTGATATTGTTGGTGACAAACTGCTTTGCTTCCTGTGTGGCGTTCTTGACGACTGGATTCTGGCCTACCGTCTGTGCTCCTTTGAAGACGCCGCTAAAAAAAGTCCCAATCCCAAGACCGAGTATAGCTAGAACGACAACTGCAACTATGATCCAAGTCACTATCCCCATGATGCGTCGTCTAAACAGCAGCCTGGTAGTATCTTAATGCTTTGCATTCTTGTTCTATTTCAACAAAAGGCGAATGACGAACTCTGGTAGATTATTATATGGTGCAGCCCCCGCGCTCTCACAGCGAACGCCAGTTTGGAAGAACGGGTATTTCTTCAGCAGCTGTGCTTTACTGTCCTGGCTGTGGACAGGGATATCCGGTTTGCGGGTGTAATTGACGGCGAAGGAAAGCTGCTTGTGGGAGAATACCGCACCGATATCCAGTCCCCTATGCTAAGTTCAAGCCCTTTGAGGCAGTCTGATGATCGCAATTCCTTCCGCGCCAGCTTTATGTCGCTTAATTCTCTTAGGCGTCACTTCGAGTCTGTCTTTGGACAGCTAAATTACCAGCTTACCGACTATGCTAACTTGAAACTTGTCACGATACCGCTTACTGACAGAAACGACCGGTATCTCTGCTGCTCGATAGAACCGGTCAGCAACTGTCAGAATATAATTGCAAAAATACTTGAAAGCATCTGAAAGTCATGTTTTTCAGGAAAAAATATTAGTGTCGCAGGTGCCTCATGCGCTGGCTCACTTTGACATCCGCTGTCCTTCTTGGAAACGCCGACCCTTCAGTGAGCAGAGATCCGGTTGAGGATTGATGCAGTATCACAAGGCCGCGTACATGGGAAAAGAACGGGCAGCCAAGTCTCAAATGCGCCTCTTCGATTATACCGGGTTTGCGATGCTGACTTTTACGATAAAGCAGGGGAGCCAGGGCTTTGAGCCGGTTGGCGAGGAAGATTTTGCTGCAAGGTTAGCCCGCGGACAGGAAGTTATGCTATTCCTCTGCGACAGCGATGGATACGCAAAGGCCCAGTCAAGACCGCTTCCCTTGGAAAAGGGGAACGAGATATTCGGCAAAATGCTTTCTGATGGGATACCGGAATTCTCCGGCCAGATAAAGACCGTTTCCTAGGGAACTATCCGCGTTCCTGAACTCTGGTTGTTGCCCAAAAGTACGGCATTTCTTAACAGGCTGGTATCGGATTTTAGAACCAGCGTGGGGATCTTGCTTCTCTCAATAACTTTGAGAGCCACAATGTCCATCAGATCGTACGAGCCTGCAGAGGCGTTTTCAGACGAAAGCAGCTCCATGCACCTGCTGACGGAAATCTCCTTAAACATCTTGGCGTTTCGGTTTTTCCTGGGGTCCGAATCGTATATTCCATCAACATCCGTGGCGTTTAGAAACTCTGCGGCCCGGACTTTTTCAGCAATAAGCGCGGCAGTGGCATTGGTGCTCTGACCTGGATGAAGGCCGCCTGTGACAACAATTTTCCCACTTGATGCTGCTGCAAAAACTTGCTCAAGGTCAGTGGGGACCGTATGGTAAACGCGAGGGTTATCGAAATCGCGGCTCTCGATAGCGGCGGAAAGGAGTTTTGCGTTTAGCCGGGAAACCTCGATGCCCAGCATGTCGAGGCTTGCCTCGTCCTGACCAAACTTTCGGGCCAGCTGGATGTAGTGGCGTGCGAACTTGCCTCCGCCAGCAATAGCAATGGGCTGGACGTCATTTTCACTCAGCTCAAAAAGCAGATCCGCGAACTTGGCCAGCTCAGTCGGTTCTTCTTCAGAAAAGATCCTTCCGCTAAGTTTCACGACAATTCTGCGCTTGGTTTTTGACTGCCCCACGCCGGCATCATGTTGTCTTGCTGCGCTTCTCATTGAATTTGACCCTCTGCTAGTTGTTCGCACCAATGTACAATGGTCTCTGCTCACCAAGCACTTTTTTAACAGATCGCTCAACAGCCTGACGGTTTTCAGCCGTCGTGTAGACCCGAAGCATGTCGAGGAATCCTGACAGAGAATCGATAAGAGGCATAGATGCAACCGGGATCTCTTTCGCAGCTTCGTTCTTGCCTGCCAGCCTTATGGAGCGCATTTCCTCCTTGCTTGGAGTAAGAGGCATCGAAGGAGCCTTAGATGCGTCAACAAAAACTAGCGCCGGGTCTACCCCCGCAGCCGACGCAATCGATCCTGCAAGATTGAGCAGGGATTTTCTATCCATTTTCTTGTACCTATCGCGTTTGAGGAGCATCTTCTCATAAACGCACTTGAGCAGCCGCCTATCGCGGTAATCTGACGCAAGCTTGGAAGCAAGGTTATTTTGTACGCTGCATAGCCTCTCAAGGGTAGCTTCGTCTGTCAGAGAAAGATAGTTATCAAGCGAGGTATCGGTCAGTCCCAGCTCGGGATCTGCACCGATCATTGAATGAAGCAGCATGACCTCGGCGGATCTTACGGTTTTGTGAAAATAGACTGCCTTGAACATCTCGTACCTCGAAATTAGCATCGACTCGAGTGAATTGTATGAAGACTGGTCTATGGCAAGCTTGCCTCTGTTGACCTCAAGGGAACCAACTAGCCTTGCCAGGTCAATTTTGCCGTACTCTGCGCCTGTGAAGTATGCGTCACGGGGCAGATAGTCCATTATGTCGGCCGAGAGGCTGCCCGAGATAATTTCGTTTAGGAAGGTCTCGCCGGTCTGCCCGAACGACAGCCTGCAAATCCTTTCCGGCGACCTGCCGTCACGCTTCAATACATCAGAAATCTCAGTCTGGAGAATTATTTTGCGGCCAATCTCCTCGTGCGTCGTCTTGCAATGCAGTTCAAGCACTTCCTCAAAGAGGTGCGAGAAAGGGCCATGCCCAACGTCGTGGAGCAGCGCACCAAGCCTCAGCTCTTCCACAATTTCGGCATCGTCAATATGCCCCTTGGCCAGCAGCGCCTCGCCTGCCATTCCCGCGACGTGCATTGCCCCAAGCGAGTGCTCAAAGCGCGAATGCTGCGCTCCGGGATAAACCAGATGGGCCCCAGCCAACTGCCGTATCCTCCGCAGGCGCTGAAAGACTCTTGAATCAATGATGTGCCTCTCGGTTTCGGAGAACTTTACGTAGCGGTGGATGGGGTCTGCGATTTCACCTACAAAGTCCAATCCGGTTCCCCCTGCCCCAAAAGCAAGAAAAATACGCCAATGACAATTGCCTAGATCTTCAGGTTCTTTTTAACGGTCTTAAGTATTTCCTGGTGGACCTGTTCCTTCCCTTTGGACCCATCTATGACTTTCCAGCCAAATTGCTTTGCATATTTCATGTAGTTCTTGTGGGCCAACGCTGTCAGCTTTGGATCTTTCTCAAATACGTCCTGCGTCTCTGCGCGAGAGCTCGAGATCGTCGGACTCACGAGCAGCGCAAGAACAATGTCCTCCTTGGGCAGACCCTTGTCGAGTGCGAGGAGCCACTTTTCGTCCAGCCCATTTGACACCCCATACACCAAGTTCGACTGCCAGTACCTGTTCATGATGACGAGCGTTCCGTTCTCAACCATGCTCTCAATCTCCTCCTTTTTCTCCCACCTGTTGGCTGAAAAGAGAAGGTGCTTTACCTGATTCTGATAGTCACGCTTTCCGTCAAGAAATGCCCTTATTTCGCCGCCTATCGGCGTAAGGTAGTCCGGAAAGTCGAGAACCACGCTCACCTTTCCTGCTATCTTTAGCGACTCTTGCAACATGCGTGATTGTGTAGTCTTGCCCGCCTTGTCTGTGCCCTCAAGCACAATTATCTTTCCCCTCGCCACCGACTAGACTTCAAGGGCAGATCGATAAAAAGATGTTGAGTATTTGCATCGAGAGCAAGTTTATGACAAATAACCCTGTGGGTAAAGTTAGAATTTTATGCGAATCACCAACAAATTAAAATATTATCCGCCGTTGTAAGGATGGGGCGGGAGCGAGGGCTTTGAAGGATGACAAGTCAAAAATCGCAATTTTCGATACTTTCAAGACTAGAAATAACAAGTTTACAGGCGAAGCCAAACGTCAGCGGGGCATAATGGCGCATCTCGCAGTTGAGGAATCGCCAGAGCTCCGGACCAGGACATCCATCGCACACGCCATCGCTAAGCAGCATGGAATCCTGTGGCAGAACATCTACTCGGGCATCTTCAGGGATCTAGACGAGGTGCTGATTCCTGCAGGCGTCGTTCGGGAGGGCGGCAGGCTTCCTCTCCGCAGGGGTCCAAAGGCACTGCAGCTTGAGGGGGTGCCTTATTACGAGCTCACCGATTCCGGCAAGCTCGTCGCCTCTGCTATAGAAGAACTAGGAGACAGGCGCATGAAGATGCTGAGAACTTATATCGATTCTATCCCCTCAACAGACCCTAATGCCGGGACCGTAAAGAAGGGAATGCTGATTCTAATCTCAAGCGCTCCTCACTTTGTCACCAAGATTATCAGCGAGTACATCCACGCCTACAGCACGGGGATTATCGACCGGATAGAGCCGATAGACCTTGCCAGGCTGCGGCAGGTCGTCTCGGAGGAAATATCGGTTGAGAGGGAATTAATCGAGGCGTTCGTCAAAATGTCCCAAGATCAGCAGGAGACCGTAAGGGGGTTTTTCAAGGTCCTGTCCTAACGCCCCTCGTAGCCGCATGAAGAGCATTTGTACTTTTTCGACTTGCCTTTGCAGCCCTCGCAGCGCCATATCCTTGCGTTCTTACATTTTGGGCAGGAAAAGCTTTCCGAAAGCTCGCCGGGCCTTACGTCCTTGCCGCAGGCGTTGCACTTGGGCATGTCGTACGAACCGGAGTACATTTTTGTTTCAGGTTCCTTCGCCGAGTATTTGTAGCTTTGTTGGCTGAAAGTTGATTAGTCGGGGCAGAGCGCCGCGACGAAACAAAGGATTTATACCATTTTTTGCTGTACTAATGTACATGGGTTTAGCAGGAATCGTCGCAAAGGGCATGATCAAGGAACTCGACTACAGAGCTCGCGAGTTTTACGAGTTTGTGCTACCAGCGATTGACATGTACGAGGAAAAGAACGACCTTGTGGTGGTAATTGACTTGCCGGGCTTTGCCAAACAGGACATCAATCTAAAAGTGACCGGACGGATTCTCTCAATTAACGCTCGCAGGGAAGAGCCTGAGAAGGTGGGCACAGTTTACTACAGGCACAGGCCGACGAGGATATCAAAAAGAATCGAGCTTCCAATCTCTGTACGAGACGACGAAACTGTGGTTGGAAATGCAACCTATGAGCACGGAGTAGTTCGGCTGAGAATTCCGATTCCCCAGTCTACAAGCATACCTATCAGCTGACCGCACTTCAACAACCTACATCGCTTTTTTTATCGCCACGAACGCCGCGGCGGCAGCCGCCGCAAAGCCCCCGTAGGCAATCACCGGGAATGATGAAAGCACGAATGACGAACCTACAAAAAAGGCCGCGGCAAGGACGCTTGCAGATATGACCGAATAACCCTGGTTCTTTTGCTCCGAAGGCCACCTGCTTTCAAGATAAGTCCTCAGCACCGGTGCGAGCGTGATTGACGCCTCAATACCCTTTGCAAACCTTTTTGCCGTTACCTTCAGCTCCTCAATGTACGCTTCCTTTACCAGCCCCTCCTCCTCGAGCAGGTCGGCGAGGACCTTTACGAACATGAACCTCACCTTATGGTGCTGGTAGATTCCCTCCAATATTGACGCCATGCGCATGTAAAGGGCGAGGTTTTTTGGCAGCCTGAACGGAAACCTACTCAGTGTCTTGTTTGCCAGGTCCATCAGAGCCCTTACTTCCATCCTGTCAACCTTTTTTCCGTATAGGCTCTCGATGCTCATCGCAATTCCGCGTTCGACTATGTAGCGATTGACGGTTGGCTCAAGTGTGCCAAGCTCGATAAGGACGTTGACAGTCCTTTCCGGGTCTTTGTCCAGCAGCCCGAGATAGAGCCGTATTAGCCTGATGCGCGTCTCGTTGTCAAGCCTGCCTACCATGCCAAAGTCATAGAGGACGATACGTCCGGTCGGGTCGACCGATATATTGCCGGGATGCGGGTCCGCATGAAAGATGCTATGCCGGAGGAGCATCTTGAAAAAAAGCCTGTGCACCGTCACGACAAGCATTTCCCTGTTAATTCCTGCCGCGTCGAGCGCCTTGACATCGGTAATCTTGATTCCAGGAATGTATTCCATGGTGAGCACGTGTCTTGTAGATCTTTCAGGTACAAGGGACGGGATCACTATGGCATCATCGTCCTTCAGGTTCTGCTTTATCGTTCGCAGGTTTTCGGCCTCTATCCTGTAGTCCATTTCTTCGTGAATCGACTCTACAAACTGGGCAAACATTCCTTCAGCTGAGAAACGCAAATTCGGATCGATAAATCGGGTGGCAAGCGGCAAGATCTTGCCGAGCACATGAACGTCCTTATCGATTATCTGCTCGATGTTGGGCCGGCTGACTTTTACTATTACTTGCCTGCCGAGATAGGTCGCAAGGTAAACTTGGCCAAGACTCGCGCCGGACAGCGCTTCCTGGTTGAACTGCTCAAACGCATCTTCCAGCCTTCCAAGTTCCGATTCAATTATCGGCTTTACCTGGGAAAAGGGCGCAGGGGGGACATCGTCCTGCAGGCGGGCCAGCACTTCAAGGTAAGGCTGCGGCAGGATGTCTGCCCTGGTGGAAAGCCACTGTCCGAGCTTTATGTATGAGGGACCGAGTTCTATGAACGCATTCAGGGCCTTTTCTGCATGCCTACCGTATTTTCTTTCATCAACGTTTCGCCCCTCCCGCTTTACCCATTCGCGCCTGTCGCGTCGAAAATTCAGGACTACCGGCAATAGCTTGAAAAGAACTCGCGCAACGTGGACATTTGACGGCCTCTTATTGCTCGCATTCTCCTTGGGATGCTGGGTTGTTCTTGAATAGTCTTCGGCAGGCACCTGGAGCCTGCCCTCGATATTTGCGCTATTTTTGTCCCACCTTCCTGCCTTTGCCGGGGTTTCCACTACCTGACGACATCCTTCTTCAGGCGATTGGCGACGGCGTGTGCAACGCCGCCTGCGCAGGCACCAGTGAGACAGCCCGCGACTACTCCAGAAATGAGAGCATCTGCGGCTGACTTGCCGCGACGCTTTTGGTGATCGTAGACCGAAGCCCCCACTCGCTTGCCAACCTCCCATCCAAAGTACGCGCCGGCAAGGTATTCAGGCGCGTCAAGGGCAAGGTGCCCCAGAGGGCTTTGCTCGGGGTTCACTCTGTCCATGTGTACAGAATACCTGTCTTCATACTCTAAAATATGCAGCCTTCCCTGCCTGAATTGCCTAAGGGCCCCTTTCTTGTTTCCAAGAAGCGACTCTGGCAAGTCAACCAGCGGCCTTACCGACTTGGGGACAGTGATGCTCCCGTCGGGATTAACAAAATCCAACAAACTCCAAACGCGCTAAAATCAATATAAAATTACCGCAGCCTTAATTGCACAGCAAGCCCCTAAGGAACAAAAATGCGAGGAATCAAGACAATCGAGAGTTCCAGCAGGTATTCCGGCGAGGTATCTCTTCGCATAGACCGCTTTGTGCTTGCCGGCAAGCAAATAAAAAAAGAGATTGTGGTACACCGCGACTCGGTAGGCATTCTGCCTATTGAGCAGCGAAGCGGCGGGCTTGTGGTGACCCTTGTCAGCCAGTACCGGCGTGCGGCTGATGCCATGCTTCTTGAGATTCCAGCAGGCAAAATCGAGCCGGGAGAGACTCCAAGGCAGGCCGCCGTCAGGGAACTCGCAGAGGAGGTCGGCTGCAAACCCTCAATTCTCAGGCCGCTCCTGCGTTGCTATCTGGCGCCGGGATATGACACTGAGTTTATGACCATTTTTGTCGCGCGCTCGCTAGGCAAGGTTCCAAGGGGTCAGCTGGACGAGGATGAAAACATTTCAATCAAGAGGCTTTCTTTCAAGTCGGCGCTCAGGATGTGCATGTCAGGGGAAATAATAGACTGCAAGACCATAGCGGCCCTGTTTGCGTTTGCAAAAACTATTCGCTAGCTCACTCGGAGAGCATCTGCAGCGTTCGCTCGCTAATCTCCGACTGGCCCGCGGCTTTTTTCGCCGAGCCAAAAATCAATTTGGCAACGTACAGCTCTATGCCAAGTATCGAGGCAAGCTCTGAGGGAGTTGAATTTAGTATTGATTCCACCGTCAGACCTGAGCTTATCAGGTAGTCCCTGATGCCCTGAGCTAACTCTAGCATGTGGATTTCGAGCATTGCAACCAATTTTCCGCACTCCGCACTCTTAATGGTTGTAGGAGAATCACAGCGTAGAAGAATTCGCCAGACCACCGCGTAACCATCACGCGGTGTTTATTTCCCGCCGGCCAGCCTGTCGATAACCTGCGCCAGCTTGATGTCATAATTGCTGATGCCGGACACATCATGGGTTACAAGTTCAATCTTGACGGTGCCGTAGACGTTGAACCATTCGGGGTGATGGTTCATTTTTTCAGCCTCTAGCGCAACGCGCGTCATGAACCCAAAAGCTTGAACAAAGTCTTCAAATTCAAATGTCTTGGTAATCTTGCCGCTGATAACCCTCCAGCCGTCCAGCAGCGCAACCTGCTCAGAAATCTCGCTTTGATCCAGCTTGCGGTAGCTGTCGTCGCCGGATTGATCCTCGTGCATGTGTGCAAAAATTATGGCCGCCGCGCCTTAATACGCTTTGTTGATTGGCCGCCGGGTTTGCGTCCTGCAGGAATTTATAGGGCAACGCGTACCCTCATCGCACACTGGGCGGCTGGTCTAGACTGGTTATGATACCGCTCTTACACAGCGGTGGTCGAGTGTTCAAATCACTCGCCGCCCACTTTTGAAACTCTCGCAGAGATCCTTATTATAGTGAGATTGCGTCATCCGTACTGTAATCGGGAGATAACCGTTGGATTACAGAGTCAAGGTCGCGACTAGCATGCTTTTCAAGAGAAAAGGAAGCATGCTTGCTGCCACGATTGCAGTCGCGATCGCAGTCCTTGTCATAGTCGTTAACAACGTGACGTTTCAAGGAGCCTCAAACGGTATCGTGAGAGACCTGACCGATTACCAGTTTGGCAACCTGCTAATTACCGACAAGAACGGCAACATCAACAAGCCTGACTCTGAAATACTCGGATACCTTCAGAACACCGGCCTTGTGAAGGGCGCCACGGTCCGTCTCATCACCTCTGCTTCCATCAACAACACCCGTACGGCCGTTCCTGTGCGGACATACGGAGTCGAGCTAATCGGCATGGACCCTGTAGGTGAGGCCAAGGCTTCAAAGATAAAGGACGCAGTAGTGGCTGGCACGTTTCTTACGACCCGCGATTCAATAGTACTTGGCAGCAACGCAGCAAACGACCTGTCAGCCAGGCTCGGCGACCCGCTTGATGTCAAGGTCACGGATCGCACAGGACACGATGTCGTCAAGAGGTTCTCTGTCGTCGGCATCACTCAGTCTCCCGGCGGCCTGGCATTTGACTCGGCAGCGCTTGTAGACATCAAGACGTTACGGGACATGACTGACCGGGCGGACCAGAGCGACGAAGTGCTTGTGAGACTTTATGATATTCATCAGGCCGGCGAACTTGAGAGACAGTTTTTTGCTCATTTTCCAAATGAGCATTTTCAGGTGCAGACCGTACAAGAAGCCGCGAAAAATATCCTTGAGGGCATCGCCTCGGTCAACGCCTTTATCAATCTTGTCGGGTACTTTGGCATGCTTTCTTCGGCCTTTGGGATCATCACCATCATGATGATGATAGTCTCAAGCAAGACGCGTGAAATCGGAATATTGAGGGCTATCGGCTCAAACAAGTCAGATATCATGCTCGTGTTCTTCATACAGGGCACCATCATTGGTTCTCTGGGAGGGCTGCTCGGATTTGTGCTTGCTTCGGGCTATACGCTCTACTCCTCATACTCCAGACTCAGCATCGGAGGCGGCATAGCGCTTGCAATACAATATGACCCGGTTTTTGTTGCCCAGACCGCGATTACAGGCATGGTAATGGGGATCGTCGCCTCGCTTTATCCCGCGTGGCGCACGACCAAGCTGGAGCCGTCGGAGGCGACCCGGGTTGACTAGCGATACCGGCAGGACTGGTGGACCTGACATGGCTTTTGGCTCCGGCGAAAACATCGTCGAGGTCCACGACCTTGGCAAGGTCTACGGCCGCGAGGAGACTTCGACGGTGGCCCTCGACTCGATATCCTTTGAGATAAAAAAAGGCGAGTTTGTCCTAATAGTCGGTCAGTCAGGTTCCGGCAAGTCGACGCTTCTCAACATGCTGGGGCTGCTGGACCATCCCACGTCTGGCCGCATCGCGATCGACGGCATAGAGACCGTGGGGCTTTCCGACTCGGAAAAGGCGGAGCTGCGGAGGTACCGCATCGGCTTTATTTTCCAGTCGTACAACCTGCTGACCGACCTGACAGTGATAGATAACGTAATGCTCCCGCTCATGATGGCCGGTGCCGACCAAGGCATCCCAAGGGAAGAGGCAGCACTTGAGATACTCGACAGAGTCGGCATTGCGGCGCACTATAAAAAGCTGGCAAACCACCTTTCGGGCGGCCAGATGCAGCGTGTGGCAGTCGCACGCGCGCTTGTAAACCACCCCGCACTGGTTCTAGGAGACGAGCCTACGGGCAACCTCGACTCAAAGAACTCGATGGACGTGGTAGCTCTCATGAAGCAGCTGAACAGGGAACTTCATCAGACTTTTGTGATTGTGACACATGCACGGGAAATGTTCGGTGACGTCGACAGAGTAATTACGCTAAAAGACGGCAAGATAGAACGGATCGAGAGGGGTATATGATAGCGGGGCACTTTGCGCAGGCGGCCACTCATGGACTTTAGAGTGTACCTCGCCATCAGGTTTTTGGCAAGAAGAAAAGGCAACTTTGTCGCGTCGGTAGCTGCGCTTGTAATAGGAGTGATGGTAATCCTGTTCAACTCGCTTATCTTTAATGGCGTCGCGCAGGGCATCCTGCGCGACATTATCAACTACAGGTTTGGTGACGTTGTAGTGACCAAGACTGAGGGCAACTTTGGCGCCGACGGACTCCAGATAATAGACTATGTAAAGCACTATCCTTATGTCAAGGGAGCTGCGCCGCGGCTCTCAACTATAGCTTGGATGAACTCTACAAAGGATGGCGCGATAAACCAGGTATACAAAATCCCAATAATAGGAATCGACCCCAAGCGCGACCCTGAGGCATCCACGCTTTTTGATACAGTCAAGCAGGGCACCTTCAACGTCCAGTCCGGACAGATAATCCTCGGGGCCGGGGAGGCGTCGGATCTGAAGGCCGGCCTTGGCGATAGGATCGATGTTAGAACGGTTTCAGCTACCGGGAATGACACAATCAAGAAATTTACGGTTGTAGGCATTTCCAAGTCTGCAGGCGGCCTCGCCTTTGACAACTCGGCCATCATGAACATCGACGACGTGCGTACCATGACAGGCAGGCCGAACCAGATTGACCAGATCCTAATCAAGCTCACGGACAGCTCGTACCAGACGGACATGAAGAACCACCTGGTCTCGGCGTACGCGCAGCACAAGATAAAGGTCCAGACCATAGAGGAGGCCGGCAGGGACATACTGGCCGGTGTCCGCTCCGGGATTGGCTTTATCAACCTTGTAGGCTACTTCGGGCTCCTCTCGGCTTCGTTTGCAATTGTTACCATAATGATGCTCTTTGTGTCGTCAAAGACAAGGGATATCGGCATAATGAAGTCGATGGGCGCCAAGAAAAAAGACATACTCTACATCTTTATTCTTCAGGGCGTCATAATCGGCTGCGTCTCCGCTGTAGCCGGCTTTGCGCTTGGGACCCTTGCAGGCCTTTATCTGCAGACTACTGACATCTCGTTTGGCGCAGGTCTCAGGCTTGACATCCGCTACGATGCCATGTTCACGCTGACCTCTTCGCTTACGTCGATACTTCTTGGAACTGCAGCTGCCATCTATCCCGCATACAGGGGTTCGAGGCTCCAGCCAATCGACGCAATGCAGAGAACCTAGGCCACAAAACTAGGCAGCTCGAGCGTCTGAAAGTCCGTCCAGACATTGATGCCCGTAAAGACAAAGACTTGGAAGTGAAGGTGTGCGAGGAGCGTAAAGCCGGTCATTCCAACTCTGGCAATCTGCTCACCCGCCCTGACGGGCTGGCCGACAACTACTTCTGAGCTCCATTTCGCCAGGTGGTCGTAGCGCGTAAATTCGTTGTTTGCATGGGCAATCACGATAAAGTTGGTGTCGTTCCAGTAGGCTACCGTCGGGCCGCCCCTGCCGGAGTCGTCTCTCACAAAAGTCACTGTGCCATCCGCAGCCGCGAGCACGGGCGTTTCTTCCGGCGCGATCAGGTCTACGGCATATCTGAGCCTGCCGACATGCGCCGGCGAATCTGTCGTAACACGAGAAACTGCCTCCTTTGGCAGTGGAAACCGGTATCTGTTCAGGGCCTCGGCCACATCACGTCGCTATCCTAAATGCTATATCTGAGTTTACTAGGCGCCACCCTCAAAATCCAGCTTTTCGTCGATTTTCCTCTGCAGTTCCTTGTATGTCTCGTACTTTTTAGTCCATTTGGAAAGCACGAACCATTGTCGGATGCCGATTCCAAGCCACACGATTGTTGCGCCAAGCGGGATTAGGCGGGCATAAAAGAACATCGGTCCGCGCTCGTGGAATCCCGGACCGCCTTCAAAGGGCGGCTGGAAAAGCAGGAAAGTGATAAACGCGGAGAGTGGCGAAATTACCATCGTAGTCAGTACCATTATGATGAACAGTTTCTTTGTCCGGTTAAGCTGCAGTATGATCCCGTCCATTATCTGAAACGGGTTCTCGCGTGCTCCCGCCCGGTCCTTGTCCGTGCCGTCTCCCCCCGATGCAGTTATGCTTCTTTATTCACCTCTCCTTTTATTAAGAAATGTAGTAACTTTGTTATGCCGTCACCCGATTTTAACACTTTGGAACTCATTCGCTTTCCTTTTCTCCCCTTGGAAACAAGGCCTCGTACGGCTCGAGTATCTCTTTTAGGACCAACCTTCCCTTCTCCGACACCCTGTACTTGATAATGGTCTTGGTGCCCCACGGCTCCTCTATTTTGGTGACGAATCCCTTGCCGACCATGTCGTCTAGAATTCCTTTATGCTTCGAGTTATTCAGGCCGCAGTAGCTCATTAGCTTGCTCTGGTTGAGTTCGCCGTACTCTGATAATTTCAGTATAATGTCTTTTCTGATGTAGACCCTATCACGGTACTCGTGAACCAAACAGGCTAGCTATCCTTGAGCCAGACTACGAACAACCTTATACATTAAGTCTCTTTTTCAGCTCTCTCACTTGCGGAAAAGCCCTCCATGATACCCCCGATGCACTTGGTAGCCTTGTTGAGGAGGTCAATCCGGGCAAACTCGTTTGGCGAGTGGATGCGCGCAAACATGAACGTGCTTCCGACGGAGATGCACGGGGCTTTTAGAACCTTGACAAAAGAGTACATCGGACCCGTGCCGGCTGAAGAGACGCTCAGGATGGCGCTTCCAAATGCTTCCTTTGCGGCCCTGTCGACGACTCTGACAAATGGTGAGGAGACTGGCGTCCTTGCAGCCGCTTCACCATGAATGTGGACAACCTCAACGTCGCCAAAGCCCTTGGCTTTGAGGTGCCTTCTGAGACGGCCAAGCTGGATGTCAGGGTCCATCTCCGGAACGAGTCTAAAGTCGATCTTTACCCTCGCGCTTGAAGGCAGCACAGTCTTGGCGCCTTCGCCGATGTAGCCGGAATCAAAACCAGCAATGTTGCACGTGGGCATGCCCACGAGGGCCTTTTTGACTTCGTTGCCCTTGGCGTTGTTGACAAATTTCTTTATCCCGTACTCTGCCTTGAAGCCGCGTTCGTCAAAAGGCTCCCTGGCAATAACCGCTAGCTCTTGCTTTGTATAACCGCGCACTTCCTTGTACCAGTCCTTTATTAGCACCTTGCCAGTCTTTTCATCGCGCATGCTACCAAGCGCGCGGACAAGCCTCCATGCCGGATTTTCTATCAGAACCGCAAGGCTAGAGTGCGCGTCCCTCGAAGGTCCCCTTGCAATCAATTCGACATACAGCAGGCCCTTCATTCCAAGGCTGATAATGGGCGTGCCCCGGGAGTCGACATATCCGAATTCCCATATCACCCCGTCACACCTCAGCTTCTCTCTGTATTTCTTCAGGTACTGCTCAACATGGACGCTCCCGACCTCCTCTTCGCCTTCAACCAGAAACTTGACGTTGCAAGGCACGTCGCCGGTCTTTTTCAGGAAATACTCCACTGCCTTGATGCGTGTAATGAGCTCGCCCTTGTCGTCGGCCGCGCCCCTGCCGAAAATATTGTTGCCTTCCACTCTGCCACTAAACGGGTCGTCGTTCCACAGCTCCAGTGGCTCTTCAGGCTGTACATCATAATGGTTGTAAAACAGAATCGTTCTGTCCGGGTTTGACCTGGATTTCACCTCGCCATAAACGACCGGAGGAACGCTAGCGTCCTCAAGGCCCAGGACCTCGGAGGTTATGCCTGCCCTCTGCATCATGGCCGAGACTAGGTTTGCGCATTCTGTTAGGCCCTGCTTTTTTGCAGAGACGCTCTTTTGCCTGATAAGCGTCTGGAGGTCGGAAATCATTTGCGGCATTTCAGAATCGACGAGGTCGGCTATTCGGCTCAAACGGCTAACGCAGAGCCGCGACTAGAATTAAATTTTGCTAACCCGGAACAACCTGCTGCCTGACGCCGTCGGGGCCGATAATGGTAAATCCTGACTCGTCCCTGTGCGAGACGTCGTTTACCATGCTGGCAGTCACCCATAAGGCGAATAGAAAGGCCAGTACCGCCGGGATAACGATGATAATCCATAGCCCTCCTGCCATGGTTAACCCAGTGCTATCCTAGGCCATAAAAGTCATGTGCGAACGACAGTAAGGTTCAAAACCACCATTATACGCTGTCCAATCGTGTCCAGCTCGTCATCTATCTTCTTCTCACCCGAGTCGATAGCGGTGGTCGGCGCATCGGAAAAGCCCGGCGTCGGCAAGACCATATTTACCAACATTGCCAAGCACTTCAGGGGCAAGATATATCCCGTTACTCCTTCAAACCCGACTGTCGGAGGCCTTACTGCATACAAGAGCGTGCTGGATATTCCCGGCAACGTAGATTTGGCGGTCGTGGCGGCTCCGAGCAGGTTCACCCCTGCCGTGATGGAGGAAGTGGGAAAAAAGGGCATCAAGGGAGCGATCATTGTTTCTGCGGGCTTTCGCGAGGTGGACGAGGCCGGCGCCAAACTGGAATTCGAGGTAGGCGAGATTGCCAAAAAGTACGGCATCAAGGTCATAGGCCCAAACTGCCTTGGCATCATGAGCCTTTCAAAGGATAACATGATGAACTCGACGTTTCTGAAGGTGACTCCCAAGTACGGCGGAATCGCGCTGGTGTCGCAGAGCGGCGCCATTTGCGCCGCGACTGTCGAGGACGCCGAGGCTCAGAACATTGGCTTTTCCAAAGTCATAAGCATGGGCAATAAGGTTGACATGGACGAGAGCGACGTGCTTGAACTCCTTGCAGACGACGAGGACACACGCGTAATCGTCATGTACCTTGAGGACATTCGCAATGCTCGCCGGTTCATGGACATTGCCCGCAGGATAACGGCCGAAAAGAAAAAACCCGTTATTGTGCTAAAGTCGGGCAGGACTGCCGAGGGCGCCAAGGCAGCCGCCTCACACACGGGAGCCCTTGGGGGCTCTGACGCCAATTACGAGGCTGCTTTTAGCCAGTCCGGTGTTATCCGCGTCGACACCATGGGCGAGCTGTTTGATCTCGCAACGGCCTTCTCCAAGCAGCCGCTGCCTGAAGGGGGAGTGGTCATTGTGTCAAACGCCGGGGGCCCAGCGATAATTTCCACCGACGCATGCTCCAGGTACGGGCTCAAAATGGCCGATATCTCTTCGATTCGCGACGCGATTGCGGCAGTCATACCCCCCTACGGCTCGCCAAGAAACCCTGTCGACATTGTAGGCGATGCAGACTATGTGCGCTTTGAAAAGGTGCTTCTTGAGGTGCTTTCACACCCAAATGTCGGCTCCGTCGTTACGATGTGCACGCCGTCTGCTACGCTTAACTACGACGACCTTGCCCGCGTCCTTGTAAGGATGTCGGAGAAGTTTCCAAACAAGACGATCCTCGCATCTTTGATGGGCCTTGCAGAGGGCGTAGAAAACAGGGCGATAATGTCAGAAGGCGGAATCCCCTACTACCTGTACGCAGAGCCGGCTATCAGGACACTCAAGGCGATGTATGATTTCAGGGATTCTATTTCGGAGCTTTCCCAGCCGGAAAAGAAACTCCATTTTGCAAAGGACACTCAAAAAGTCAGTTCAATTTTTGCCGATGTCAGGGGCCAGGGCAGGGCAAACCTGCTGGAAGAGGAAGGCTACGAGGTCTTCAAGGCATACGGCTTTCCGACTCCAAAGAGCATTCTGGGAGCCACCGTCGAGGAGTGCCTTTCGGCTGCAAAAACCATCGGCTATCCTGTCGTAATGAAGATAGCGTCTCGTGACATTCTTCACAAGTCGGATGCCGGAGGAGTAAAGGTCGGCATCAAGAGCGACGACGAACTACGCGCCGGATTTTCAGCGATAATAGATAGCGCGAAAAGGTACAAGCCCGACGCGGCGATAAAGGGCGTGCTTGTCCAGGAGATGGTCAAGGGAGCAAAGGAGACGATTCTCGGAGCCACGCAGGACCCGACATTTGGACCCGTGCTCATGTTCGGGCTTGGCGGAATTTACGTCGAGGTTCTAAAGGACGTGGTGTTCAGAGTGGCCCCAGTTGATGCGCGCCAGGCTTCTAGGATGGTAAATTCAATCAAGACTGCGAAGCTGCTAAAGGGGGTAAGGGGCGAAAAGCCTGCAGACGAGGCCGCGATAGTTGAGTGCCTCCAGCGCCTGTCGCAATTGATAGTAGACTTTCCCGAAATAGCCGAAGTCGACATCAACCCGCTATTGGTGCTAGAGGAAGGCAAGGGCGCCAGGCTCGTCGACGCAAGAATAGTGCTCCGCGGGGAAAGGAAAAATCACTAGAGTTTCGAGCCGCAGTCGGCGCAAAAGACAGCTCCCGCATCATTCTGAAATCCGCACGAGGGACACTTTGCCGCCGCGGCCGGCGAGGCTGGCACCTCGGAAAACGAAGCGGACCTGAGCAGTATGATGTCGCCTATCTTTGAGACCTTGTCCCAGCCCACTTCTTTTCCGCCGACCTTGAATGTCACCTGCATTCCGTCAGCGGTCTTTCTGATACCTGCGTCCTCTATCTTGCCGATGTGCATCGCCTCGCTGTCATATGCAGTCATGCCTACCAGCGACTGCAATGAAATGAAGCCGGCACTTGGCGAAGCCGGCGTGCTTTCAACGGACATGGGCACCCATTCGTCCTGTTTGGGTCGTGCCTGCATTGTCGCCGGCGCTGCCTGAACCTGTTCGGCGGCGCGCGGTGCCGGCTGCGGCTTGACCTCCTGGACGGCAGAAGTCTCGAACTTGCGGTACTGCGCGATTGTGGAGCTGCATGCTGGGCACTTGTACTCGCCCTTTTCAGCGAGAGTAACTCCCTCGCCTAGCTCTTCGTTGGGATTCTCGTATGATAGTGAAGGGGCGCCCTCGTACTCTTTTTCACACTTGTTGCAATAGTATTTCTGGAACCTGTCCTCGTCAAGCCTCCCTATTCCTGCAAGAAAAAGTTCCGGACCGCCCAGGTTTCCACGCTTTTGCTCATCGTCGGTTATCTTTGCGATAGCATAGCCTCCGGAGCCCCGCAGCTTCTTTTCCGCCATGTCCTCCGCCATCAATGCCCGATCCGGCTTGTTTTTCCGACAAAGTTATTTAAATCTGGCGAACCATCGGGCAAAATCCTGTGATTAAAAAAAAGGGAATGCGCAACATGCGCGCATTATTCTACGAGTATGCGAGTTCTGCCATGTCTGCGATCAGGTCGTTTGCATTGTTCGTAAGGGCCGCTGCCTGGGCCGGATTGATTGAGCTTGCCCCCCGTTCCGAGTCCTGCAGCAGGCCGATCATGGTTGTCTTGAGGTCATTTCGCTGCGAGGTAAGGCTGGAAAGCGAGTTTTCAATTTGGTTGTATGTCGTGTCATTCTGGCTGTTGCTTGCAAGCGCGTGTGTGGAGGCCTTGAGGCTCAATAGAGAAAAGACGCCGACAGGAGCGTTGACCTCCTTGTATGCCTTTGCTACTGCAACAAATTCCGGCATGTGCGAGCTTATTGAGCTTGGGAGCGCGGACGGGTCGAGGAACTCGACAAGCGCGCGGCCGTCGTAGCCGTAATCGTCCCTGAGACCGAGCAGTAGCATCATTGTAGGCCTGATGTCTGTGTGGTCAGACCATGTACTGCCGTTGACGCCCTTGTGCGCGACTCCGGGTCCGACCATTCCGAGCCAGGTGGTCGTAATCTGCTTCTGGAAGTTTCCGTGATTCCACGCGAACGACGGGTTTTCAACAACGCATGGAGACGAGCAGTTATCGCTTCCCGCATACAGATAGTAGTCCGGGTCTGCAAACAGGGTAAACGTCGGCGTTCTTGCAGCGTCGGAAGTGACCATGTGGAGCAATTTCATCTCGACGGGGTCTGCAAGGGCTCTTGTGATGGTTTCAGTCCTGTTTGTAATCGGGTTGTATGCGTCCAGCTGAGCCGTGGCCTTCTCAAATGTGCGCGCTGTTGTGTTGCCTCTAGCGGGGTTTCCTGTGATATAGACAGTCGGTGCGTCATCAGAGTGAACCTTGAATGGTGTTGTCACGTTCTGTTGTGTCGCAAGCAGTCCCGCAAAGTTGGTGTTTATTTCTCCGATCTGGCTGTAAGTGCAGGCAATATTCACCCCGTCACAGTTGGCAGGCGTGGGCTTGCCTCCGACAAAATGGTCTCCTTCGTCAGCCGTGAACACAAACAGCGTGTTGCTCTTGTTTATCCCATCGCTTTCAAGCCGGGCAAAGAACTTGGCAAAGGCGTCGTCATACGACCTGAGCGCGGCGACGTATCCAGCCTGCCCCGGTCCGAATGCCGGGCCACTGGGATGAGCGTCGTGAGCATCGGATATGTATGCATAAGTCACCGGGACGCCATTCTCCTGCAATGCCGCTACATATGAAAGCGACACGTATGCAGACATGCCGTCAAATCCCGGGAAGCCGATGTGGCCCGTCGAGTCTTTGATTACGCTTCCATTAAGGTCGCGCATGGCCGTGCTTCCATTGTTTATCTGCGGAGCCACGTACTTGTGGCCGAAGAGGCCGTTAAAGCCGGAATACCCGCCCTGCTCGTCAGGGAGAATGTCAGGTCTACCTCCGTTTGCGCTTGAGCACATGGTGCTGTTCTGCGCGCAGTGAACAGCGATTCCAACAAAGTCCGCGAATGCCTGGCTCGAGTTCGTCTTGACCTCGGCTGCCTGGGTGGAGTTTGCCCCAAATACAGTCGGGATGTCGGTTGCAATGTTTTCAAGAACCGTGTTGGCTGTAGCTACTGCGCCAAAATTGCAGCCTGCACGGGTGTAGGCCACCCATGGAGCTGGCGTATTCTTGCCCTCTGGGGTTATCATGTTGTACTTGGTGTCAGTAGGAGTCGTTGTAGTCGGGTCGTAGAGAGGGTCGGTCCAGTATGCAAACGAAACCCCAACGTTAGAAGTGCCGTCTGGGTTGAAGTAGCGGAAGCTGTTTGCAACAGGGACGCCCATCCTGTCGCCATAAAGGCCGGTGAGCGAAGTCAGAATGTCGGTGGCTGTGTGCGAGATAAGCGGGGTGTGGTGGTTGCTGTCAAGAGTGCCCTGGCCAGTAATAAAGTTGAGAAGGTGAGGCATCTGTTCGAGGTCCGAGGGGAAGTTTGGATTGTCCCGCACGAAGTGCGTGTTATCAAACTGGATGTAAATTACGTGCTTGATTGCATCCTTTGCGGAATGCAGGTTGCAGCTGGAATCAGCCGCAAATGCGGACGGCAATACCCCAGCCCTCGTCACCGTGCCAGAGAAGACGACGGCAACAATGAGCGTGGACAAAAGTATGGCCAATCCCTTGTTCTTTAGCTTCTGAGGGTTTGTCACGCCCGAACACGTGCTGCGGAAAAATAAATGGGTAGCCAATACGAAATAATGCAGTGACAGATAATTACTGATACATGTTCTCCCACTACGTGCTTCTACGATTGCATGCTGGCAAGTTGCCCAGTATGACATAGTCTATGATGGTGTTATTTTCTCGTACGCTTTACCGTAACAAGGAACTAGGCTTAGTCTCTATAGGATATCGCGCGTCTGCCGAGTCACAAGATTCTGATGCGCTAAAACTCAGCTCTTGTCTGCAAGTTGCATCCATGCGCTTGCATCGATGCAGGTTTCAAGAACAGCTGCCAAATTGCCGTTGAATGGATGTCAGTACAACCTACTTTGATTTTACTGCCTTCTTTGTCTTCTTGTTCCTATAAGCAAGATATCCTCCAATACCTGCCGCAGCCGCAATTCCAACGCCTATTGCAACGTATCTTAACACATGCTGCTGCAGGAAAAGCCAATCAAGGCTCAGCACACTTTGTTCAGCATGACCGTACTATTTTAGTAATCCGTCTGGCGGGAATTTTAAGAGGGGCGCAAAACGAATCGAAGCTACCCCGTTCGACAGCGCTCGTTGCATGCTCAAAAGTCAGGGCCTGATAAAACCCCGCACTTGGAGTAATCCTGCAGTACTGGCCGGGAATCATGCGAGGAGGCCCTCAAAATTAGATTGATTAATACGTCATGGCCATCCTCAGGTTGCATGAACTCTGTAACGCTGCTAGTATACCGCAACCTTGTTGCTTCCATCGACAAGGTTTACCTCATCTGGCAGGTGGTTTTTCCGCTAATCTACATCTTTATCGCCGGCTACTCGTACTCCTCGCTTCTTCAGGGCAAGGGAGTCGAGATAGGAAGCATATCGGTTCCCTACCCCGCGTTTCTTGCCGCAGGTATGATCGGCTTTAACGTCATGAACAGCAGCACCGTGGCAGGCAGCATAATCTGGAACGACAAGCGAAACGGCATGTTTCAGCAGCTGCTCGTCATGCCTTTTGCAAGGGTGGAATACATTTTCGGAAATACCGTCACGATAATGCTGATGGGACTTGCAAGCGCCGGCCTGATCCTTGTCGCGGGCAGCCCGACTTTACTGGGAGCAGCTCATCCTTCAGTTCTGAGCGCGCTCTTTGTCCTGCTTGCCCTTATTGCAGGGGCGATATTCTTCGGCTCCATAACCATAATCATTTCAACCCGCCTGAAGAGCAGCGAGGGTTTTAACGTCATTGTCAACAGCGTGTTTCTTTTTTTCTCCTTTGTAAGCACTGCGTTCTATCCTGCACAGGGGGTCCCGCCGCCGTTAAACATCGCCTTTTACCTCAACCCGCTCACCTACATCGTCGACATTACACGGGCGGGAATGTTCGACCAGATCCAGCCCTTTACGATAATTGAGGCCGGACTTATCGTGGTGGCAAGCGCCGTTGCATTTGCAATCGCGACGCTGTCGATGCTGAAGCTGAAAATCTGATTACTTGTTTTGCACTATTCTGATAAAGACATCTTCGAGACTGGGCGGATTTACAGTGGCGCTTTCGATGGGAATAGAGTTAGCGGACAGCACGTCAATTGCTCGCACCAAAAGCTCCTGAGCGCCGGCAGAATGGATGACGATAGTGTTGTTATCTATTTCCATCTTTTGCCCTGCAAGTATTCCGTCAAGCACCTTGGGCGCCCGCTCAACATAGCCTTCCTTAATCCTTATCTCAATCGTGTTGAGGCCGCCATACTTTTGCTTCAGCCCCGCAGGAGTGTCCGTGGCGATAATCCTGCCCTGGTTAATGATTGCAATCTCGTCGCAGATGTATTCGGCTTCCTCCATGATGTGCGTGGTGAAAAACACCGTGAGACCTGCGGCGACGCGCTTTTTGACATAGTCAAGGAGTGTTCTCCTTGCTGCAGGATCAAGGCCCACCGTCGGCTCGTCCAAGAACAGCAAGTCCATTTCGTGCATGAACTCCCTGGCCACCTGCACTCGCCTTCGCTGGCCTATGGAAAGCTCGTCGTTTTTTGTCCCCCTGATTTCTGAAAGGTCAAATCTTTCGATAAGCTCCCTTGCGCGGTCTTTGCGCCGCTCCGCCGGCATCTTCCACAGCCTGCCGTAGAGGTCCAGCGCGCGCTCGACGGTAAGGTTGGCTTCATAGCTTGGCTCCTGCAGAACGGCCCCTATTCGTCTTCTGATTTCCTTGGAATGCCTCACGCTGTCAAGGCCGAAAATCTGGACACTTCCAGACGTCGGGGGCACGAGCGTCGTTAACACCTTGATGGTGGTTGTCTTGCCTGCCCCGTTGGGGCCCAGGAAGCCAAAAATGCTCTTGTAGCCGACTTCAAACGATACGCCTGCAACTGCTTCCGTCCTGCCGTAGCTTTTTCGAAGGTCAGAAACAATGATGCATTCGTCGGACAAGGGAGGTACTTGTCGATTCGGAGGGCGGTATTTCAGCTATGCGCGCTATAGCTGGCCGGCGGCCCTTGCAACTACCTCTGACAGTGCAGGATGAATGTGGACCGTATCGCGCAGTGCCTCTACGCCGAGTCCGGACCTCATCGCAACTAGGACCTCGTGAATGAGAGTTGAGGCATCTGAGCCAAGGATGTGGCAGCCCAGTATCTTTCCGCGGCCCTGCCCGTCCTGGACCAGCAACTTGACAAAGCCGTCCTTGTCTTCAAGCGCATGGCCCATAGCAGTGTGCAGGTATCTGTAGACGCTTTTTCTGTATGGAATTTCCTTGGACCTGAGCTCCTGCTCTGTGCTGCCTGCGCCGGCCACCTGGGGCGAGCTGAAAATCGCATGGGGCATTGCAGCATAGTCGACAGCAACCTTTTCCGCTCGACCGTTCTTTGCACCAAACGAATTTGCAATATTGTAAAATGCGTACCTTGCCTCGTGGTTGGCGCTGTGCCTGTATTGATAGCGCCCGACTGCGTCGCCAAGCGCGTAGATGCCCTCCACGTTTGTCTCCAGATACCCGTTTGTCACAACAAAGCCGCGCTCGTCGGTTTTTACGCCGGCTTTCGATACGTCAAGGATGTCCGAATTTGGGATGCGGCCTGTTGCTATTAGCAGCTGGTCAGATTCTATTACTCTGGAGCCTGTGCGGTCCTTTACCGAAACCCGAAAGGTCTCGCCTGACTTTTCAACCAGCTCCGGCTCGGTCGACAGGTAGACGGAGTACTTGGACGACATTATCTCGGTGAATTTTTGCGATACTTCCTCGTCCTCTTGGGGCACGAGCCTTGCCGAGCGTTGTATGATGTTTATGCTGCTGCCAAGTGAGCCGAAAAAGTGGGCCAGCTCTGCGGCGATAAAGCCGCCGCCCAGAATTGTCAACACCCTTGGCAGTCTGTCAAGCCTAAGCGCCTGGTCGCTTGTGATAAACCCGCTGCCATCAAGGCCTCTGATGCTTGGAATGGACGGCCGTGTCCCGGTGGCAATCAGGATGCGGTCGCCGGAGACAGCCCCGTGTCCCTCAACATTTAGCGTCCTTTCCGAAACAAATCTCGCCTCGCCGGTAAACAGCTTGGGATTTTCAGAATCCTCAAGCGCCCGGCGGATTCCCTCGGAGTCGGAGTCAGTAATCGACGACACGCGCCCGACGATTGCGGCAAAGTCGACAGAGTATTTTTCAACCTTGATTCCAAACTGCGACGCGGTCTTTATCACGTCCATCACGTCAGCGCTGTGAATTAGCAGTTTTGACGGGATGCAGCCCCTGTTCAGGCAGGTGCCTCCCATCCTGTCCTTTTCGACGATTGCGACTTTCATCCCGTACTGCGCTGCCGCGCTGGCAACATCCAGCCCCGCGCCGCTGCCAATCACGACCAGGTCGTAGTTCAAGCAGCGTAATGTTGACGGAGGGTTCTGATAAGGCTATGGCGGGTTTTTCAGCTCAAGATATAAACCTGTTAATCTTACATGCCAAGAGGGGTTTTCAGAGCGTTGCCTCAGGATTTCAAGACCATGATTGAGAGCATTCTTCGCCAGCGACCGGAACTGACCGCGGAGACGGTGCGGGACATGATTGACGAGAAAAAGCGCAAGGTCGGCGCGGGGTATTTGACTGACCAGGGGGCGCTGTATCTTGTTGCCGCGGATATCGGAGTATCATTTGACGCAGCCCCGCAGGTGCAGTCGTCGATAAAGGACGTCTACGTCGGCGCCAAGGACGTCAACATAACCGCGAGAATCATGACTGTATATCCTGTTCACACGTTTACAAAGCGCGACAGCAACGAGCAGAGCTCCACAAGGACGCTGACGCTCTACGACAGGGAGTCGCGAATAAAGGTAAAACTCTGGGACAAGCACGTAATGATTCCCGACGAGCTTGGACTGCGCCCAGGCGACGTTGTGAGGATAAGCAAGGGCTACGCCAAGGCAGGACTCGACGGCAAGCCGATTATCAACCTTGGCAGCTACTCTGCCCTGGAGCACGCGCAGGACGACGGCTCTATCCCGTCAATCGGCTCGCTTGAGCTTGATGTCGGGCAGGTGAGCAGTCCTGTCGATAACGCCGTAGTCGCCGGCGTTATCAACGCGAACCCGCGCATCTCTGATTTTGTCAACCAGCGCGGGGAGGCAAGCCGGTCGCTTCAACTGCAGATATCATCGGAAAAGGACATTGTTTCTGACGCGAGCTCAGTCACGGCGGCCGCGTCTTCACTGCGCTCGCTGCGCGCTGTTATCTGGAACATTGACGAATCGAAAATTCCCAAAGTGTTCCGTACCGGAAGCAGGGTTCGGCTCATAGGCGTCCGCATAAAGCAGGGCAACCCGCAGTACGGAAACGGCGACCTGGAAATCCATGGCGACGAAGGGACAGTGCTTGAATTCCCTGGCCCATTTGAGGATGTCGAGGTCATGCCGCTGCGGATAATTTCCGTGGGAAGCGAAACGGGCAGGGGCAGCTTCGTCTGTCTTGCGGCGGACAGGGCCGGCAGGTCATTTACGCTAACCATTGACAAGTCACTTGTCAGCCCGGAACAGCTTGATTCGGGATCGCTTATCGAGTGCGTGCCAAGCCGCCTTTTTGGAAGCTCGATAATCCTGGGCAAGGACGACGCCTACATCAAGGTCACGGAAGAAGATTCAAGCTTTCCACTTTTGTCAAAATTCGAGGTCAAGGTCAAGGACATCAAGGTCTCTGCCGAGCAGAACCCAATGATTGTTGAAGTTATTGTGCTCCAGCTACCCGAGACATCCGAAGTGGGGACAAAGTCGGGCGAGACGGTCAGCGTGACCTCAGTGCTCGTGGGCGACGATACCGGCGAAATCCGCCTGGTCGGATGGCGCGCTCAGAGCCCAAGCCTTGCCAAGCTCGCAGTCGGCGAGCGGATAAAGCTTGTTGGAACTACCACCGGCCTTGGCCGGGAAGGCAAGCCAGAGCTAACTTTCAGGCCGTATTCCTCCATCATGCACCTGGAATAGAGCACTGCAAAATCTGCGGATCCGGATTGATGCTTTAGCGCCCCTTCTCGACCAAGCAGACCTGCAGGACTGGGTCGGCCTGCGAAGCACTGCCTGTTCCGTTATACCTCTCCACTACTGGAGTGCATATTACCTCCGGTACAATGTAGTAGGCAAAGACAAGAATCGTTACTATCATGCCTCCGATGAGGGCAAAATAGTTCAGATGGTTCATAGGCTCAGGCTTGGATTAATTTACTTGCAAAGCTCTGTATATATCATTGGCAAGTACCTTCTTCGCCCTGACTCAAGTATTTCTGATTATCCTTCCTGTATGTTCGGCCTTTTTTTCTCATGCCAAAACTATTAACCTGACTTTTTGTTGCGGTACCGGCAGTGGCTAGCAAAATCGCGATAGCTTTCATCATAGTTGTTGTTATCGCGGTGGCGGGCTACCTCGCGGTTTCATCGTTCGGCTTGTTATCCTGGCGGTCTTCCGGCGGGTCTGGAGACCTTTACTCAAACAACTGGAGCGGATATCTGGCGACGTCAGACTCGCCGTTTAGCTTTGTTTCATCCAGATGGACCGTTCCCTCTGTCTCCCAGCTGTCCGGCGCCGGTTATTCCTCAGTTTGGGTTGGCATCGGAGGTATTGGCAGCAGCAACAGGCTTATCCAGGCCGGAACCGAGCAGGATATCCAGAGCGACGGCTCTACGCAATATTATGCATGGTTTGAAGCGCTTCCGAGGCCTCCGGTAAACCTTGGCACGGTAGCGCCCGGCGATTCGATAAGCGTAAGCATCAGCAAGTTGCAGAACTCTGCCTCGACATGGCACGTCAGCCTCTCAAAGTCGTCCCAAGGTATTTCCTCGGTTCTTTTCAGCGGTGATGTCCAGGTAAGGGCCAGTGCATCTTCGAGAAGCTCAGCAGAGTTTATTGTAGAGGCCCCCTCTGCGGTATCCGGCCGCCAGAGCGAACTGCTTCCGCTAGCTGATTTCAAACCGATAACGTTTTCAAACTGCATCACAGATCACGGAGGCCTTTCGAAATTGCAGAGCGTTTACAGGATGTCTATTACAAGCACCGGAACATCAACTGGAAAAATGCTGGCGTCTCCGGGTCCGCTGTCAGCGGACAGTTTCACTGTTTCAAGGACATAGTTTGCCATCTTTAGATGAGCTCACTTGGCCGGTTTCCGACTTCCCGACCTGTCCTGTTTTTGTAAAAATCATGTTATCCCGGCCATCCGGGTCGAAATTCAAAATAGTTGCTGTCCTGCTTCGGTTCAGTCGCCCCAGAATCCCCGGGTCATGACATATTGCCTCTCGGCCTCGTAAATGCTCCTAAAGACCTGCTCGTCGTCAACGTAGTTTCGCAGTATCCTTGCGGCGGTGTCCGCGCCGACGCCGTGGCCTGAAAGCACGATTATCGCCTTCTTGCCAAAATTGTTTACGAGCGACGCGACCTTCCAGGCGCGCTCAAACCTGTGGTTCTCATCTTCCTTCATTTTGCCGCCTGCAAGCCTGGTCTTGATAATCCTTGGAAGCTCGCCGTCGGACCAGAAAGTCACCGTGACCAGCCTTGAATGGCATTTCGGACACACAAGCTCGTCAGGAATCTCCCTTGTCTCCATGACGCGCTCCCATTCCGCACACCTGATGCAAATGAGCCTGTGCTTTGTCTTTTCAAGCCTTTCCTTGACAAGTTCAATGACACCCTTTTCGATGGAAAGCGGGCTTGCAGCAGCCGACTTGTTGGAGTGCTCGATTATTGTCTTGGCAAGGACTGTAAAGTCAGAGACTTCTCGCCAGTGCATCCTGACTTCTCCAGCCTTGATGGCGTCAAGAACCCTCTGAGTCTGAGCCATGTCGTACTTGTCGTGAACCAGCTCGCGTATCGACTCGGCGCTTAGCGGGGTCTTGGCATACCTGTCGTATATCATGCGGGCCACCTTTTTGTCATAGACTGCCTCGCGGCTAATCATGCCAAACCTCTTGGCTACCGTCCAGACCTTCCAGTTGATGTTATGGGTCCCTGTGAGCGCGGCAATTATCACGGGCTCCAGGTCATACGTGTCCGTAAGCGCGGCCTCGATTTTGCCTTGGCTCATTCTGGCACTCGAAGTGAGCATTATCCTGTAGGGGTCAGACCTCGACTCGACCACGTAGCCCAGCTGCGATGAAAGTATCGTCGAGAGCAGCGAGGAAATTGTGTTGTTTATCTTGCTCCCAAACGCTGAATGAATGACTATAGTATTTCTTGCAGCCAGGCTCTCGACCACAATGTTCTGCGAGTCCGGCACGACGCCAAGCTCTTTTGCAGCAGCCTGCGCGACATCTGTTGACAGTTTCAGCTGGCCGTTTGCGGCCTCGTTTCGGATCCTGCCGACCTCGTCAGCGGTCTTGACATCGACGGGAATCATTTCGCCGACCCAGTAAGGGACATTTATCGCTGCGCCTCTTAGCGGCTCCACGTTTACCACGAGCCTCCCCTCGTCGACGGCGAGAACCCTCCACTGCGAGCCCTTGAGCACAAAGACGTTTCCCCGCTCGCCGTAGTCGCCCACGAACTGCTGGTCCAGCGTGCCTATCCTGCGCTTGCTAATCGAGTCTATCACCTCGAACTTGAGCACGTGGGGTATCATGGATAAATTCTCAAAGTAATACTTGTACGCCTTTATCCTCCGGGAATACTTGCCTGCCTCGCGATCGTATCTGACTACGTTGTGGCTTGAAAGAAGTTCGATGCAGCTCTGCACGTCAAACAGCGTTATTCGCCGAAAGGGGTAGGCGCGCGTCACCAGCTCGTGCGCGCTTTCAACGTCTACCGGCTCCCTCGTCTGCATGGCAAGCCCCACAAGGTGGTGGGCGACGACATCGAGCGCGCCTTCGTGCATCTTTTGCTCCTCTATGGATCCTTTCTTCATCCGCCGCGTTATCGCGATGGCCTCTACTTCGTCATCCGGATTATTGGTAACCACGAGTCCCTTTGCAAAACTGCGCTGCTTGTGCCTGCTCCGGCCGATTCGCTGCATAAGTTTGGAGACCTGCCTCGGCGAGCCGTAATGAATGACAAGGTCGACTGAACCGATGTCAAGCCCCAGTTCGAGAGAACTCGTGCACACGACAATCCCCGCGCCGCCGGATCGCAGAGTGTCCTCTGTCTCTTCACGCATTTCCCTTGAAAGAGAACCATGATGGACGTCGACTCGTATCTCGGAATTGTTCTTCAGTATCGTGCCAAGGTACTCGGCCTCGTCACGGGTGTTGGTAAACAGAAGCACCGAGCCTTCGATCTTGCTGTCCTTGACATACGATGTGACATAGTGGGCGACATTGTTGAGCGAGCCCTGGACGTATTTCAGGTCGATGTCGTACCTCCTCATGCTGGTGTCAACCAGTGTCGCGTGCCTGCGGGTGGACCCTGAAACAAACCTGGCCGCCTCTTCAAGGTTGCCGACCGTCGCGGACAGCCCGACTCTCGTCACCCTGCTCTGCGATGCCGCCTCCAGTCTCTCGAGCCCTATCGACAGGTGGGCGCCCCTTTCGTTTGAGACGAGCTCGTGCACCTCGTCAATTACAACCCACTCTAGCGCGCTTAGTGCCGCAAGCATTTTTTCGCTAGTAAGCACCACTGCAAGCGACTCTGGAGTTGTGATAAGCACATCAGGCGGGTTTTCGACTATCTTGCGCCGAGCTTTTGTCGAGGTGTCGCCGTGGCGGATCTCGACCCTCAGTCCGTCTGACTCGGCGTATTTTACAATCCTGCGCAACACATCGTTGTTAAGTGCGCGGAGAGGAGTCACATAGACGGCCCTGATCTTGCCCTGCTCAGAGTTCAGCGGCCTTGCGGCCAGCATTGAGAAAATCGGCATCACGGCTGCCTCTGTCTTGCCAGAACCGGTCGGAGCGACCAGAAGCGAGTTTACGCCCCGCAGGATAACAGGCAGGGCCTTTTGCTGTATGGTGGTTAGAGAGGTAAAACCTTCTTTCTTGAACTTTTCAAGGGCAAGCGCTTCGTAATGCTCTATGCTACTTGTTTCGATCGCCAGCTTGGCCTGTTGAGGAGGCAGCGCCTGTGGCCGCTCTCGGTTCCTGTCTTTGTCTTGACCTTGAATTTGATCTTTCATATACCATTATTCCGAATAGGCCGACGATAAAGAGCCCAATAGCTACCCATCCGTACATGTCATAGTTGGCGATTGCGTCTGCGGCCATCAGCCTGCGGAGACCTTGCGGCACATAAATATATTATCCTTCTGGATTATGTTGAGCGCACGAGATGCAGTAGCGCATTTCAGGATACTTCTGTGATAAGCTCTGGCTCCGCAAGTTAGTATCGGCAAATCACCCCACCTCTGGCAATCTGCTTATCCTTTTACAAAATTGGCTTTGAACCACCTGCCCTGGATGAGCCATTCCTTTATTCTTTTGGGTTTGTTGGATTACCATAGAAATTATTAGATTGATTCAAAGCATATCCTGCAATGGATTCGCAACCGATAGATCTGCTGCCGCCAGAAAAAATAGCGTTTATTGCCTACAACATCGGGGTATACGAATCTGTTCAAAAATTTGGAAATCTCATAACATCTGGCAGGCTTAGCGGTATCACCGAGCCGGACAAAGTGGTAGAAATGCTGCTCGACACTGTCGCTTTTTACGATTCAGACATGATTTCTCAGCTCATAAACTCGATGATTAGGTCCCAGAGTCAGCCGCCGGACCCGCCTACAATAAGCAGGGTGTCTGCAAGCGAGGTAACAACGGTCATCAAGCAGCTGATAGCTGCCGGAGTCCCGCTCCGAGGTTAGCTGGGCTTGTTGACTGTGAGCGGAGGGATTATCGCTGAAAGCGGGCTGGTCAGATAACTGCGGATGAAACAGGGTCTAATAAGTCGAATAAAAAGGGGAAGTAAACAGACGTACAGGTGCAGACTGGCGGTGGCGCGCGTAGCCTTCCCCTTCGGTCTCTAACAAGCGTATTTGTGTACAGGATTGTTTTAAAGACGATGAAGTGGAGTTTTAGACGTTTTTTCTAGAGCTCTATGACAATATTCTATAGAATCCACGTCTATAAGATAATCTTATTACCGTGCATTCTCTCAGGCTGAGTGTGAAGATTCAACAAAAAGCAAGCATTGCAGTCCTCGGCCTGTTGGCCCTTGGAGTTGTAGCGCTGGCAGCCAATACTGGTTTCGCATCAAAAGCATACGCACAGCCGGTAACCGGCGCCCCACCGGGCATGCAGCAGGTAAGCGGCAAATACACCGACTCCTCAGTGGGACTTGAAATCACTCTGCCCGATGGGTGGAGCGGCATCCAGCTTCCTGCAACCTCGGGCGTTTCGATGGCAATGGCGGCACCGGGCGGATTCAGTTCAATGGATCAGTCAAACGGGACCGGCATGTACATTTCCGTAACTGACAAAAAGCCAATCAACGCGACCTTCCAGAACCCCGCGAGCATGCGCTCCAGTAGCTCGAGTGGCACACAGCAGTCTGACTGCAGCCAAGCCTCCTACAGCAAGACAACGGTAAACGGCATGAATGCCGCTGTAATCACTGTCCAGTGCACGGGAACTTCGCCGTTCAAGGGCAAGGGATACATCTTTCAGACCGACGCCAAGAACATAATGGTGCTCTTTGGCTCAGCTTCAGCTCCAAACTTTGACAAATACGTAAGCCAGTTTGACAGCTCTGTAAACACATTGAAGATAGCAAACACCGTCGACGTGAGCGTGCCAGTACCAGAGTTTCCAATTTCTGCAGTGTTTGGAATAGCCGCGGTCGTAGGAGTCATCGCGGTGATGGGAAGGTTCAAGGGCTTTAGAGGGACTTCCTAAACCCACTATGCCGGGGCGGCCAGCCGCTCTACCTTTTTTTACTTCTGAAAGGCCACGCGTCTTGCTCGTCTGGACAGTGAAGCTTGATTGCCTGCTCGCTGCAAAGACCTGTTGTTCCTGCTTTTCAAAATGCCTGCCGACTGATGAGTGACGATTTGCGGAGAATCAATTCGGCTGATCAGCTGCTATCGGACTATCAGGCATCGGGAGCATCGCCTCCCCTTTTGGCCCTCTTTAACAGCGCCTGCCCCTTGGCGGCAACAAGGCCCACGGCCGCTATGACACCCCCAACCGCTGCAATAATAATCGTTTCAGATGAAACCGGCGGCGTACTGGTTGCGGCGTTGGCAGCTGTCGAGTCCGCGAGCAGTCTGATATACGTGGTATTCTCGCTTCGCTGGTCGCCGTCAAAGACCGTGAACCTGAACTTGAGGGTGCTGTCGCCAGCCAGCCCCCTTGGCACGACAAACGCAGCCTTTGGCGAGGTGGCATTTAGCAGCGTGACTTTGGGCCCGTCAATCTGCTCCCAGAGATAGGTCAGCGGACCTGCTGAGTTTGCCACGGCTGAACCGTTGAGCAGAATGACGTTTGGCGCAAGCGCATCGGAAATCTCCAAGCCAGGGCCGGCGGTAGCTATGGGCGCATAGTAGAGCGGCTTTCCGATACCTCCAGTTGCAGGCCCGCCGTTGGACTCGACGGCAGAGTAGCCTTGCAGGCTGTCTGAAGGAGAGTAGAGCAAGTTGCCTCCAAAGTGGGCGTGGACGCCGGCGAGCTCACTGGTATTCTGCACTCTCGCAGAGAGCGAATAGTGCCCGTCTCGTCCAGCCGTCACAGGACCGGCCTGGAGCCCGTAAAAGTAAATCTGCCCTCCGGGGACGGGGACCCCGCTCCTCGTTGCAAGGGTCCCAAAGATATTTACCGTATTATCGCTCGCGGTTGTAAAGTTCATCGAAAGAGTGGTTGCCTGACTCTGCACAATGATTGGAAACGGCTTGCTTGTCGAGAGAATGTTTCCCGAGCCATCGTACAGGGCGGCTGTAACGTTCGAAATATGGTCTGCACTGGTAACCGTCTCGTACCTGTGCTGATCGGACGTCCACCTTCCAGCGGAATCAACTGCAAGCTGGGCGGATTGCGTGCTCCCGTCACCCCAGTCGACAGAGACTGTAAATCCAGAAGCCGCGGCGGCTACATGCCCCGATACAGTTATGGAATCTTGGCCCCAGACGGGCGATGGTGTGCTTGCCCTGTCTATCGATATGCCGTCCAACACCATGACCCTCTGAACAGCGGTAGATGCTGCTCCGCTAGAGTCTGTCGCGGTCCAGGTCACGATGGTTAATCCAAGTGGAAAGTTGGCCGGCGCGTTGTTGGTCACGACAGGCGGGCTCCCAACGTAGCTGACTATGGGCGAGCCAAGGTCGACCTTGCTGGGCAATTCGCCTTGCGCTTCTATTGTCACATCAGGGGGAGCCTGAATTGTAAAGTCTGCTACCTTTGGCGGGCTGGGAAGTGCGCTCCCTCCGCCCCCTCCTCCGCCCCCACCACCTCCGCCGCCTGAACTCACAGGCGGAACGGTTATTGCAAATGTGGTAAAAGACAGTGATCTGGTTGCAGCCTGATACTGCGCGGTGCTGGCAAAGTTTGCAGCAGCCGTAAAGGTGCCTGCTCCCCCCGGCGCGATCGCAGTTACGCTGAATTTGCCCGAGCTGTCGGTATGGCCGGTTGCAGCAGCTCCGCCGGTCAGGCTTATGGAAATAGCCTGTCCTGCCACTCCCGCGCCTGCTGCATCGGTGTCTAAAAGTTGGCCGGATATAGACAAGGAACTCCCCGCTTGGACCGCGGGCAGAGAATTAAGCGAAATTGAAGTGGCGTGTTTTGCAACAGTAAGTACCACCATCGAACTCGTGGCCTTCACGGCGCCTGAATGTCCGACCACTTCAGCCGTTACAGAGACGGAGCCTGCAGCTGCGGAACTGTACACATGCGAAGAATTCCAGCGCCCGCTGGCAGCGGAGATCGGAATTCCCGAGGAATTCGTCCTGTCGCCCCACAAGACCGTAACAGTGTCGTCAGAGCTTCCGGACGCCGCAATGCCAGATATGCTAACGGCATCAATCCCCCACCTGACCGTCGGCGGGCTTGCAGAAGTGATGGCAATTGTCGCGCTGGGTGAAAACGATTGTACGCGCTCGTTGTTGTAGTCGAGAACGTACGCATTGCCGGCAGCATCAAACGAGATCCCGCGGGGATTTGAAAACATGCCGTCCAGACTGCCGAATATCAATGAACCAAAACTTGAGACAAACGCGCCAGTAGTCCCGTTGAACTTGTCAATCCTGTTGTTGCCATAGTCAGCAACGTAGATGGAGCCAAACTTGTCTGCGGCTAAACCAGTCGGGCCAAGCAGCTGACCATTCGACATCCCTTTGGAGCCAAACTGCCTGACAAGCGCGCCTGATGCATTGAACTCAAATACGCTGTTTGTAGCGTTGTCTGATACAAACAAGTTGCCGATGCGGTCGATGGCGACGCCAGAGGGCGATTCAAGCAAGCCGGTTTCAAATACCGAAAGGGGGTTAAGGCTTGAGTCAAACTCGGCAACATAGTGGAATACCTGATCACCTACGAATACATTGCCATTGCCGTCAACAGCCAGTGAGCTCGCATCTCCGATGCTGGTGTGAGTGGAGGCAAGCTGTGAGCCATTGAAATCGAACTTGAAAAGCATGTTGTCATCTCGGACGGCATAAACGAAGCTGTTAGCCGAGTCCGCCGCAATGGCCTTTGGACCGCTAAAGCTCCACTCGCCGGCAAAGGTGCCGTTCGTAAAGAATTTCTGAATTCGATTGTTTCCCGTGTCTGCAACATAGACGATATTTCTTGCCGAATCGACAGCGATACCTTGTGCGGAGACAAGTTGGCCGTTGCCGCTGCCAAACGAGCCCCATGCGGACTTGAATGCAAAGCCGTTTTGAAATATTTTGCCCTCTGCGTATGCTGTGGAGTTGGCGAAAACGCTGGGGGCGAACACCTGTATCCTGTGGTTGTTAAGGTCGGCCACGTATGCACTGCCTGTGCCGTCAAAAGAAATTCCCTGCGGGTTTGAGAACATCCCGTTGCGGTCGCCGTAGATGTACGACCCAAACTTGGAAACAAACGCGCCAGTAGTCCCGTTGAACTTGTCAATCCTGTTGTTGCCATAGTCAGCAACGTAGACAGAGCCAAAGGGGTCAACTGCAACCTGTCCGGGAAGGTAAAGCTGGCCGTCAGAATGACCCAGAGAGCCGAACTGCCTTACAAAACCGCCGGTGTTATTGAACTCGATTACCGAACCCCTTCCTTGGTCTGAAACGAATACATTTCCGCGGCCGTCAATCGCTATTCCAGCTGGCGACGAAAAGTACGACGAGTTGCCGATGTTCCCTAGCGCACGGAGGTCGCTTCCAAACTTGGCTAGATAGTGATTGGTAGGGTTGGCAACATAAATGTCGCCGGCATTATCGACGGCAACACCGTTTGCGGTTCCGATATTCGTATGCGTGTTTCCGTGCTGGTTGCCAAGGCTGTCGAACTTGAAAAGATAGCTGTCGTTTCTTATCGCGTAAAGCACGTTTCTTATCGGGTCAAAGGCGATGCCCCTTGGACCTGCAAAGGGCCAGCTCGTGACGAAGGTTCCGTTGGTGTAGAACTTTTGTATAGCGCCACTGCCGCTATCTGTTACGTAAACAAAGCCGCGCGCCGCGTCGACAGCAACATGGTAGGGCTCGCTGAAGGATCCGTTTGAAGTACCATACGAACCCCATTTATTTACAAACTTGAATTGCCCCGGAAAAGTCTGGCCCAGATCATTGGCCGTCACGTTAGCGGGCGTCTGGGGTGCGAACACCTGTACGCGGTGGTTGTTAAAGTCTGTGACGTAGGCGTTTGCAGCTGCGTCAAATGCAATATCCGCGGGGCTTGAGAACATGCCGTCAAGGCTGCCGAAGCTGTGGGAGCCAAAACTGGTTGAATACGTCCCTGTAGTGGAATTGAAGCCCTCTATCCTGTTGTTGCCATTGTCTGCCACATAGGCAAATCCAAACGGATCGACACCAATGCCCGTTGGACCCAGCAGCCTGCCGTTTGCGGTGCCAGTCCCGCCGAACCGGCTGATTTCAGCGCCGGTGGAGTTGAAGCGAACTATGCTGTTTGCGCCCGTGTCGACCACGAGGACGATGCCATGCCGGTCGATGGCAACAGCTGTAGGGGATGACAGGGAGCCACTTCCAAGCGTGCCGATGGGAATCAGGTTGGTATCAAATTTTGCAACACGGCGCGCGGTCGGATCAGCAACATAGACGTTGCCAGCATTGTCTATCGCCAGGCCGTCTGCGGTTGTAATGTTGGCGTGAGTCGTTCCGATAATTGTGCCATTGCCATAAAACTTGACGAGCGTGTCATCGCCCCTGATTGCAAAGACCGTGTCTCTTGCCGGATCGACAGCAATCCCCTTTGCGCCTGCAAGGGCCCATCTTGCAATGAAAGTGCCGTTGGTGTAAAAGCTATCGACAAATCCGCCAACGCTGTCGGTAACGTACGCCAACCCGTGAGCCTGGTCGACAGCGACGTGGTATGGCCCGAGGAACTGACCGTCACCGACTCCAAACGAGCCCCAGGCTCTGCTGAATTTCATGTCGCCGGCGTAAATTTGCGACTTGAGGTATGAGCTCACGTCAATGGGGGGCGACGGGGAATAAACCTGGATCCTGCCATTGCCAGAGTCAAGGACAAAGGCATTTCCAGAACCGTCGACGGCAATCCCGAGCGGCTGGTTGAATTGTCCTGTAGAGTTTCCTAGCCCCGAGCCGAAGCTTGCAGCCGCGCTCCCGTTTTCAAAGAATACCTCGACCCTGTTGTTGCCGGAATCTGCAACAAGGACTGCTCCGGTCAGGTCGACTGCAATGCCTCCCGGAGCACTGAGCTGGCCAACGCCGCTGCCATTACCCGCAAAGTGATTGACCGATTGATACGTGCTGTTGAACTCAAATATGCTCCCTGTTGCTTGGTCTGCCACAAACAAGTTGCCGGTGCCGTCAAATGCCATTCCTGTCGGGCTTGCGGGCGACTCGAATGAACCCAGCAGGTTCAGATTGGAGTCAAACCTTGCAATATGGTGGCTAACAGGATCTGCAACTAACACATCGCCCGAGTAGCCAACAGCAACTCCGCTTGCCATCGTGATGTTGGCGTGTGTAGATGCAAGCTGGGTGCCGTTGGAATCAAACTTGATTAGTGTATCGTCGTTCCGGACAACGTAAACGACGTTTCTTAACGCGTCAACAGCAATGCCTTTTGGTCCGGTAATATTCCACTCTCCTGCAAACGTCCCGTTTGTGATGAATTTTTCGACGCGGTTATTGCCTGTATCAGATACGTATGTGATGTTTCTTGTCTGGTCAAAGGCAAGGGCCTGCGTGCTGCCAAGCTGGCCCGTAGCATTGCCCCGCGATCCCATGGTGAAACTGTAATTGTAGGCCGAAGCTGCATGGACAGGTGTTACTGGAATAATTGGAACAAATGCCGCCGCTGCAAGCGCGAACGCAAGAACCCATCTCAGGCACCTGGAACTTACTTTGCGAGTGTCTCTGGTTCCCATTCTATTCTCCGCTTACCCTGTGATTGCGACCTATGGCCAAAGGCAACTTTAGTGACCTAAGATTTTTCCGGTACAAGTATTTATCCATTACAGCATTCAATGCAGGAAGATAGACGCAATTCTGCCGCCGAATAGCAAATCGTGCTTGCGAAAACCTGCCAAATCTTTCCTATAGGCCCTCCAGCGCCCGGATGTCCGTCCCTACAAGCCGCATTGTAGATGTTTTCTCTGTGGTTAAAACTGCGTTACTCGTCGTGTCAATTGCCACAATCAAACCGAGGCCTTGGGATGCTCTGCTTGCTATCATGCACGCCGGGCAGTCCGAACATCATCACACCCGATCCAGGCAATCGCGCCTCCAAAGGCGATTCGCATGCTGCATGTCAACTAGAAAAATACGATTTTCCAGATTAGTTCAGCCCATCCGGGGCGGTTGTGTGTAATGCATTATTACTACAGGCAAGTCTTGTGTGAAGATTGTTTTGCGCTAAAAACCCAGTAGCCGCGGCGACAGTTCAATTCTGGAAAAACTAGCCGCTTTTCAGCCATTTTATGGTCATACTCGATATCAATCGCATCTCACTGTGTGTGTTTACCATAGAAACGTTCAGACATTGACTCGGAGGGGGAGTTTGGTCGCTCCCCTTTCGGTTCTTCAACTTTCATCAAAAAGTCAAAAGCGCCAGTAAATCTTGCAAGTCTTGGGTATGCGTCGCACTGCAACAGTCTGTCAAATGCTCGCACCCCTGCTAAATTCTCTCTAGACCCTAGCTGTTCTTGCGGAAACCGAAGGCCCTAGCCTGTACTGCGCTCGTGCAGCCTGGTCGCCTGTGCCATGACATTAATACAAACGAAAAATAGCCCCCAGGCAGTCGCGGAACCTATCATCGAAGCCTGGTACGCTTCAAAGTTGAGTCCAAGCAGCTCAAACTGTATGAAGAACCTGACAATGGCGTAGACTGCCTCGGAGACAGAAAATGATGCAAAGAGCTTTTTCAGGTCACTCTTTACCTGCCTGATGTCTCGCTTTCCAGTCTCGCTGTCGATATACTTTTTCCGGTTGTCAAGGTAAAACAAAATCCCAAAGAGGGGAAGATAAGCCGCGTATTCTGTCCCTAGCGCGGCAAAGGATATCTCGATGTCATTTTTGCCGACCTGGTTGTACGAGAGCTGGGAGACAGAAGCGCTTGCTATAAAACCTGCGATTCCAGAGATGATGAGATTTTTGTTGAAAAGAATAGCAGCGCGGTACCTGCTGCAAAAGCTGGCGCCGCTCAATCTTCACTCTGTCAAAATAACGGTATTAAAAAGCATACAAGGCGGCAAAATTAGTCCCTTCATCGCTGGCAACAGAATCTGCTAACTGCCTGACGGAAGTTTTGGCTCGCGGCCCCTGAAGTGCTTTTGCACCGGCTCGATGACTTTATTGACATAAGTGGCTGTTGCGCTTTTCAGGTCCATCGGATGAATCTTCTTCTCCCTAAACTCGACCTCGACTTCCCTGTAGCTCCCGTAGGTCACGCTGCCGCCGTACTTTGCCGGCCTATCAATCGTAAAGTCGTTGAATTGGTGAAAGATGACGTAGCGGACAAGTTCCAGAATCGGATTTCCCTCCGCCACGCCGATAGGGCAGAATGCCTTGCCTATCTTTTCCCTGATGGTCTTTTCGTCGTCGTGAATTAGTATTCCGCTCGCCGGCTTGCTCTTGCTCATTTTGCTTGATATCCTTGCATCCTGCTCGGCATCCTCATCAAGCCCGAGTTTTGCCGGCTCGGAAAGCCCTGGAAGAAGGTGATGGTGGATGCATACCGGCGGCTTCCAGCCCATCTTTGGGAATACTTCCCTTACAAGCATGTGGATCTTGCGCTGGTCCATCCCCGCGTGGACAATGTCAAGCCCGAGCGCCTTGATGTCAACGGATTGCATTGGTGGGTACAGCAGCTGGCCGAGGTCAACCGCGCTGGTCTCCGACCTGCCCATTATAGTAAGTGACCGCATCGTCCTTGCAAGCGTCATGTGCTTTGAAAACCGGACAAAGTCTTCCCAGTAGTTTGGCGTCTCCTTGTAAAGGTCTGAGCCCATGACGATGTTGACGCCTGGGCAAAAGAAACGGAACGCCTCAGAGTAGTACTTTGCAAATTCCTTGATTGTCTGCCAGTCGCCCCCAAGCTTGTCGTTGATGTATGTGTGCCAGTCCGCGAGAAAGACCGTGGCATGCACGCCTGCCTTGATACAGTCGTTAATCTTAAAACCGGTCAGCACCAGGCTTCCGAGGTGCAGGATACCGGAAATCTCTAGGCCGATGTAGTGGCGGGGGTGCTCCTTTGTTTCTAACAGAACCCTAAGCTCGTCATTCGTGATGACTTCTTCTGTAGGGTCGCGGGTGATAAGTCGCATCCTCTCCTCTACGTCCATCGCTCTCAGAAAACTGCCCTCTGTGGCGGTATAAATAATATTGTCAGTTCAACTAGCAGTTTCTAAAACACTCTTCTGAGTTCCTTAAATCGGATTTGGACCAGTACTTCAACCAGATTGGTTCCCAAGCTAGTGACGCTTCTGCTCGTGGCAGGACTGGTTTCGCTCTCTGTAATACCGGTTGCCAGCTCTTTTGCGCAGTCAAATCCGAACTCGAACAAGGCAAGTGCCCCGATATACAGCAATAACACGACACTCAAAGGCAATCAAACCGGCATTCCTGTCCTTGAAAAAACAAGCGACAAGGGGTTATACCGAGTGCAGCTCAAGTGGGACTCGACCACCGTCAACCCGCAGGGGGCATTTGACATGCAGGTTCTCTTCCTCAACCCTGTATCACCCCACACAAACTCGACCAATTTCCCGCAGAAAGAGTCAAACTATTCAGGCTACGGCCCTGGCACCAACAAGACCGCCATGACAGTGCCGGGAATTATCGACAGGCCTATCGCCGTGGACTCGTATGACCTTACAATCTATGACACGCAGGGAAAGGTGCTTTTCCAAAAGGCCCACCAGCCAGGCGCGGCTAGCGCAAGCGGCGTGACCGTGACACTTGGAAACTATACCGGGCCTGTAACCCTGGACATCTCTAACATCAAGGCTGCTGCTAACGCTCTGGGCACTACTACTGCATCTAACAGCACCACATCAAGCGGAGGCCAGCAGACCACAGACTCGGTCAAGTTCTCTGCCACAGTCGCTCCCGAGTTCCCGATTGGAACGGTGTCAGTTGCGGCAGGCATAATGCTGATTGCCATCATCGCGACATACAGGCTGAAGAGAGGAACGGGCGCTCCTCTACCCTAACATTTTCTTGAAACCGATATATCGCATGTTCAGGGCACATAACCATGACAGATATTATATCGTGGGACAAGGCAATAGGGAAAAAAGTCAGATCAAGCGACGACCACGACCTCGGGAAAATTCAATCAATTACCAAGGAGTACATTCAGACCAAGGATGGAACGGTCTCCAAGAAATATTACTACATACCAAAGTACTACATCAGCGGCTATGACGGTGACCATATCTGGGTGTCCATAACCAAAGACCAGGCAAAGGCCGAGTTTGAAGGCGAAAACGCCCCCAACATCACCTCATGGGACACGCCAACCTACATCGAGAGAAGGACGCTTGTCATGAGAAACAACCCGGACTTTGAATCCAACATTCCCCTATACACGCCTCCTGGGACTCGGGTTCCGGCGGCGCCATCAAGGCTTGACGAAGGCGTGCCGATGGCATGGGACAAGGTAATTGACAAAGATGTCAAGTCAAGTGACGACCGCGATCTTGGCGAAGTCAAATCCATTGCTCCGCACTACATCGAGGTCGAACATGGCGTCACTAACAAAAAGCACTATTTTATTCCAAAGAACCTAGTGCAGGGCTACGACGGCCACAAACTGTACGTCGCGCTTCCCAAAGACGACATCAAGTCCCGGTATGAGCGAGAGTCTCCGCCAAGTCCGGAAGAAATTGCAAGCCCCAAGTTCTACGGGGTGGAAACGTCAGAGCAGATCCCGACAGTGCACGGAGTTCCTTGGATGGCAAAGGAGCCGGACACCCCGGTGAACGTTGATTATTCCGGAACCACCTACAATGTTCCATGGGACCAGCTAATACACAAACATGTTCGCACGACGGACAATGTGGAGGTGGGCTACGTCGAGCGCATAGGCAACGAATTCATCGTGGTGCGGGAAGGGGTCGCCGACGTTCACATCTATTACGTGCCCAAGACCTACATTAAAGAGTATGACGGCGCCCAGCTGTGGATAGACGCTCCAAGTGGCCTCGTGAGGTCCAAGTTCGAGCTAGAAAGGGAGCCGGCAGCAGAAGAGCTCAGGGCCATGGCAAGGGAAGCGCCGCGGTACAGAAGGGCCAAAGTGTATGCTTCTCCTGCAAGCGCAATGGCTAGCGAGGCGCCCTCGCAGAGGATATCCGGCGAGCCGAGCACCGTCGTAGTGGAGCATGAAGTCGAGCTGGACAAGGTCGAACCTGACGCAACCACATTCGAAGAATAGGCTCTATCGCGTCAGCGAATCTATTTTTATCACGGGGGCGTGGTCGACAAGCCACGCTCTGTGTTTTTTGTATTCCGGATCTGCCGCCGCTACCAGCTCCCAGAATTTTCTCGAATGGTCCAGCCTTACAAGATGCATGAGCTCGTGAATCAACACGTACTCTGCAACCTCTCTAGGCGCGGCGCACAGCAGAAGGCTAAAGTTCAGGTTGCCTTGCCGCGAGCAGCTTCCCCACCTTGAGCTTAAGTCTTTGACAAGCACGCGGTTGTACTGCAGTCCGTGCTTTGCTGCAAGCTCGGGCAGCCTTGCCGTTACAAGCCTTCTAGTCTCGGCACGGTACCATTCCTTGACGGCTTTTTTTGCATCGCGGAGGTCGCGGACGTGAAAAGTTATCTGTCGCATAGACTCTGAGACCGTGACAAAGTGCTGCCGGTCTCTGACAAGGCTGATCCTGTATCTTTCGCCAGAGTAGTACAGCGTGCCCGGCTCATGCGGCCCGCACTTTTGCACGATCTTTTCATAGTATTTGTAGTTGCGGAGAATCCAACTTTTTCTCTCTTGGATGAATGCTTCCACTTCGGCGGGAGTAACCGTGCCCCTTCTGTTGCCTGTAGGAAGAACCAGCTGTACTCCCGAGATGCTGCAAACTATTCGCAAACGCCTCGAGCGGGTACTTGTCCGGACAGCAATTGGTATCTTTGTGCCATCGGGAAAATCGAGCTGAATTGGAAGGGCAAGCAAAAGCCGGTTCAAGATTAAGGCGCCGGCTAAAGAATTTTCTCGTGCTTTTGAATCAAAAGTATTCGCCAATAACGGTGAACATGACTGCAAGAGTTTTGGTACGCGTGGAGCGCAAATGTTCAGATGCAAATGACCGCTAGTTTAAAAAAATCGACAATCTCACAATGCCCGGACTGGCAGACCAATCAGCGAGTGTTGTATATCTAAATACTAGTTCCATGTGAGCAGACTAGTGTGCGCAGCCATGTCCGCTCTGGCCCAGCACGTGCTGGATCTTGATAAATCCGTCCGTTCTTGCGGTATCGTTGACAGACTCGGCAACGTCATTGCTTCAAAGTACAGGGCAGATTTTAAACCGCTGCTAGATGACCGGGAAACTGAGCGCCATGCAATTACATGGGCCATCAGAATGTCACACCCTCAATCCTGGGAAAAGAACCTGGGCTCTACAAGGTATATTCTGACCAGATATGAAAGGGCAATAAGGACTATCATACCAATGACCTCGGCGCAGGTGATGGTCATGGTGTGCTTTGATACCGACATCGATAACTTTGACAGTATACTGATGCGAAGCATTGTGCCATATCTGGACGAGGCATTTGATGAGGGCCGCACGGGCGCAGCTATCCATGCGGCAAGTTAGGCGCCAGGTGACTCCATCTCCAATGGGCTCAATGGCTTTGCTGTCCTGGTAAACCTCATAGAATTTTATCCATCAAGCGAGCATGTACTTCCCGCATGTCTAGGGGCACAGCCTTTCAGCCTGGAGAGCTTGAGTATAAACTCAAAATCTTGGATATTGACGAAGGCATCAGGGTTGAAGCTGCTTCCGCCGGCAAAGTGGACAAGCTGTTTATCAACCGCCGCGCGTCGGGCGAATACGTAATCCAGCACGTCGATGATTTTTTCTACACATTTGACCTTGCGGAGGTCCGCAAGATAATCATGAGCACATTGCCCGAAAGCAAAATTACTTTTTGGGCGTACTAGATTACTCCTGCCTCGCGCAGCTTTCGCGGGAGATAGGTTTCTGCCAAATATTTGAATCCATGCTTGAAGAACGCGTCAAGCTCGCACTTTTCCTTCTTTTTCAGAAACAGATCAAGCTCCTTCTGCCACTTTTTGTCCTGGAACCACGGCTTCTTTTTCATGTCGTTTGCCCTGTTGATGTCCTCGTCAGACGCCGCAAGCCTTGCAACCTCCGGTATGTTGTATTCGTAAATGTCTGAGAACATCATCCCTAGCACCTTTGCGTCTGGTGTAACCAGCCTGTCGCTGTCGTAGCTTAAAGACTCGCTTCCAATCTTGTAGCGCAGGGCGATTCCAAGCCCCCACGGATCCGCGTCTGCAAATACCACTAGCGGCATCTTCCATTCCTCGTTTAGCGCCTTTGCCATCATTCTAGTTGCCCTGTCCGGCTCGCCGGAGCCAGTCATCAGGATTGCGTTATACTTCTGGATAAAGCCGGACTTGCGAATGTTGTTTAGCACCGTGTCCTTTTCAACGACCATTACAAAATTTGCCTTTACCTTGACAATCTCGACGTCGCGGATGTTTGTCGGGATCAATTGCGAGGTCGCCCTGCTTCCCAGGTTGCAGTCAATGATGTCGCCTCCGACGCGAAGCGTTATCGGCCCGGAGATCATTCCCTTCGGCTTTGAGGTGACAGAGAATTCTTCTCTTGGCACTCCTGTCAGGAGTTCTACAGCCTTTATGGCGTCGTCCGAGTCTTCCTGGCCGCTCCAGAATTTCTGCTTGTTCTTCTCGTCTCCGACCGTGCTCAACGTGGCATAGTACATGCCTCTGATGGTGCTCTCCATCTCCTCGTCGAGCAGTCTTCTAACCGCGTTTGCCATTACGAGGTACTGCGCGAAGGTGGGAATTTTCTTTGTGCTGTCTGGGCTCACGTTGACCGTCTTTTCGCCGATTGTAAGCATCCTTTTCTCCTGCGACCAGACCGTGTTGTCGTAGCCCACCTTTGGAACATCTAGGACTGGCATGGCCTTTCCGGCCATCAGGTCCTCGCTGACGTCCTTCATTATGAGCTTTATCTTCTTTACAACTTCCTGGTGCCTCTTGTCAGAAATCGGCATTACTTGGACCTCCCCTTTGTCTTTGGTTTGGCTCCAGGATCTTTATCGCCAATAATCTCGTCAAATGTCATCTGCTGGTTGCTGGCACCGGCTGCCGGCGGGCGTTTCTGTTTTTCAATTCGGGCAGTCTCTGGAATTTCAGAAGAGCCGGGCTTGCCGCCTCTGCCTTGCTTGCGGGTAGACTTGGGCCTTTTGGTATCCGTTTCCTTTGACCTGCCCTTCTTTCTTGCGGCATCGATTGCAGCTTGCTCGTTGGCCGGCTTGATCTCGGCCTTTTCCACCTGCTCGTCACTTTCCTCGGTTGCCTCTTCCTCAAGCCTGCTCTCGGTGATCTGGTCCTCCTTTTCTTCGACCTGAGTGCCGGTTATTTCGCCGGTGACGTGCTTTTCGGCAAGCGTTGTGAAGGCACTATGTAGCTGCTTTGCGTCCACCTGTATGGACTCACTTATTGCATCAACGATAAGCGGGATATAGTACTTGTACAGGTTGAGCCTGTTTGCCGCGTCCTTCATGCGAAGCTCCTTTCTAATCTGGGTGCTGACCTTCCGATAAAGCTCCGAAAGGCAAGACTTCATGTACTTTTTAAGGTCGCCCTCGGATGCAATGCTCTCCTTGCCCGCGGTTTTGTACGGGATTTTAGTCGAGCAGATATGGAAAAAGATGTGTAGCGGTAAAAGCTCGACTGCCCTGTCGGACTTGACTTCCGCGTTTGCAAACTGCTCCTTGACTTCTTTTTTCGTAACGCCCATCTTGTTTATCTCCACTTCCGAAACGACTTCCCTGGCAACGTCCGAGCCCTCGTCGTAAAGCAGGGGGATTTTGTTTGCGAACCTGTACAGCTTGAACGACTCTATGTTGCCCCCATAGGCGATACCACATTCTACAATGGTGGGCCTGTTGTTGACAACGCACGTCCTAGACGCGTAGGCGGTCAGCGAAGGCTTGAGCACCTTTACCGAAATCTGGGGTTTTGAAACCTCATGCGTCGTCCCGTCTTGCGCAGCCGAGACTGTGACGGTCTCCCTGTTTGTAACGATGGTATACTGCGACGTCATGCCGGCCGTCAGGATCTCCTCGCCTATCGGGCTCAAGTGATCGGTATTTGGCTGCTGGAATATGGTCTGCTTGCAAATGTTTACGACCCTGATAAGCTCGTGCTCGGTGTACTTGTCCGCAGGCTTGTGCTCAAGCTCCGCCTTTGCAATAATCTCCTTGGCCTTCTCGGACGACATTTTCTGAAAAGACTCGGACAGCACTCCCTGAAGAGTGGTCTTTTGGTTCATGAAATTCAGGATGGCCTTCTTGAGCGTCTGAAGGTCCATGTCGGCAGGATGGGGGAGAACTTCTCTGGCCGGCTGCGGCATGGTCTCAGTACGCCGCTCGAAGGTGACCTTGCCCTCGTCTGTCTCATATTCTATTACTGCGTAAGGGTTTACAACACTCGTCTGGCTGATGTACTCGTTAATCTTGCCCTTCATCAGGTTCTTTGATATCGGCGAGAGCTTTGCCCGGAGGACCGCCTCGACCCTGAACCCCGACGCGCCGGCAATCACTCCTTCGCTTTCCCGGAGCGCCTTCCTTGCAAGCTCGATTGGCCTGTTGGTGCTAATGTCCGTGCGCAGCTCAAAGTAGTACTCGGACTTTTCCTCTCCGGACTTGGACCAGACCTTCAGGGGATGGATGGTGTCCTTGGTGGAAAATGCGGCAATCATTTTCAGTCCTACGCCAAACAGCCCCCTCTGCTGCTTCTCTACGTACTTGCCGGAAGTCAGAAAGGAGCAGACGGCCACCGGCACCTTCTCATGAGGCACCCCGATGCCATTGTCCTCGCAGGTAATCGTCCAGAGGTCGTTTGCCTGGTCAAGCGTCTTGAGTGACAGGAATATCCTTGGAAGAACGTGGCCGGTTTCGCAGGAGTCAAGCGAGTTTTCTATGAGTTCCCTTACGGCCATGTAGAGTATGCGCTCTGTCGTAAAACCCGCCAGCGCGGAATTATCGACAAAGAACTCTGATTCCGCCTTTTTGTCATATCTTACCCTGCCCTTCTGAGGGCGGGTGGCTGATGGATCACTGCCAGCCGGCAAAGATGGCGGCTTGGCCGCGGCAGCCTCGACCGCGACAGAAGTTTCTCTTTTCAATACTCGTGGGGAAATTCTTTCGAAATCCTAATTTAGTCTTTTATGAAGAAAATCTGACCTCATGCGTGTTTTCTCATGCATGCTGGGTCAGGCCCCACCTGCTCCTGACCTTCTCTTCTATTTTCAGAAAGATAAGCCTGTCAAAGACTATGCCGATTGCAAAGATGGTAATCATTGTGGCGATTATCTGGCCCATGTCGTTAAAGTCCCGACCGACGGCAAGCACGTGACCCAGGCCGTAAAGGGTTGCAATGAGCATCTCTGCCCCAATGAGCGCGTGCCAGGCAAACGACCAGCCCTGCCGGAGTGCAATTATCAGAGATGGAGTTGCGGCAGGTATCATGACGTGCCGGAACAGCGCAAACCCGGTCGCGCCCATGTTCTTTGCTGACCTGATGTAAAGTGGAGGGATGTTTCTCATTGCGCTGTATGTGGAAATCATTATCGAAAACACCGAAGCCATGACGACCACAAACAGGATTGCAAAGTCGTTAAAGCCCATTAGCAGTATCGCAAACGGCACCCATGCGATGCTGGGGAAGGTCAGCAAACCGACGCCAAATGAGCTCATGGTCCTGCCAAAGCCGGGGAACCTCATCATGACAAGGCCGATAGAGCCGCCAAGGATTACTGATATCGTAAAGCCTGCAAGAAGGCGGGCCATCGTCATGGCAAATCCTGTAACAAGGGAATAGTTTGCGACAAGATCCATTATCGTTCCTGCAACCTGCGCAGGAGCGGGAAGCAGGGTTTTCGGATAAATACCGCTTAGGGTTACTAGCTGCCATATGCCGATAAAGGCTGCAAGAAACAGCGCCGCGTTTGCGGCATCGGTCAGGTCGAACCGCCGCGACAACTGCTTGCCCTTGTCTCGCAGGATGTTCCTGCTCTGCTGCTTTGGCGCCTCTTCTTCAATCAAGGTCTTACTGCAGTCCCCCGCGCGTTGCAAGCTTCATGCGCTCGCGTGCAATCTGAAAGTCATGTTCAAGGCTCCTTAAAATCTGGCTCTTTACCTGAAGAACCTCCTTGCTGTTTGGGTCGCGCGGCTGCGGCAGGTCTACCTTGACGTCCTCCCTTATCCCCTTGCTGGAAGGATGTGACGAAAAGACGAGGACCCGGGTCCCAAGGAGGACCGCCTCGTTGATGTCATGGGTGACAAAGACTATTGTCTTTCTTGTAGTCTCGTGTATTCGCAGGAGCTCGGCATAAAGCATCCTTCTCGTGTTCATGTCAAGCGCTGCAAAGGGCTCGTCCATCAGCAATATGTCTGGATTGAGAGCCAGCGCCCGCGCGATCGCGGCGCGCTGCTTCATGCCGCCTGAAAGCTGGTGGACATACGAATCTGCAAACTGCGAAAGGTTCACGGTCTCAATCAGGCTATCGACGGTATTCTTGCGCCTCTGGTGGTCAATCCCTGCTACCTTGAGGCCAAACTCGATGTTCTGCCTTACGGTGAGCCAGGGGTATAGCGCGCCTTCCTGAAAGATAACAAGCCTGTGCGGGTCGGTGCCGTGCCTTTCCTCGCCGCGGACAAGAATTTGGCCGGAATCCGGCTTTTCAAGGCCAGCAATTACGTTGAGAAAGGTGCTCTTGCCGCAGCCCGATGGCCCAAGGACTGTCACAAACTCGCCCTCGCTAATATCGACGCTTAGGCCCTCAAACACAAAGTGAGCAGTCTCCTCGGAGGTCTGCTGGCTTAGAGGATAAGACTTGGATATATTGGAAACCCGGAGAATTGGAGTGCTGACCTCGATAGACTGAAAACTCTTGGAAAACGAGTCCATTTACTTACTCTCCTGCATTGGATTGTGCGTGCCAATATAAGCCCCGGCAAAGGCGCATCGCCAACACGATATGTGCAGTTTTTGCATATAATTTAAGGTGCCGTCTCCAATTTTGGCATAATTACTACGCCATCCCTCCCAGTGGACAGGTCTATTGAGAAATCGGCGGGAGCCCCTTGGAACGAAGCACTTCGGCAAGCGCCGAAAGGTCATAAAGGCCGCCAAGCTGGGGTTCTTGCTTTAGAAAGCCGATGGTGTATGCGTCATTTGCCGACTTTAAAAGAGTTGCCTTGAGCGGGTCGAAGGTGAACTGGACATGAGAGAATGCCTCTCGCAATTCGCTGTCGGGCAGAGACTTGCCCGTGAGAATCTTTAGTTGCGCGTTAAAGTCGGCCCGCGCGTCGTCCGGGTGCGAGTTAATCCAGTTTGTCTCGTCGACTGTGGCCTCTAGAAGGTTCTTTATCAGCGTCGGATTTCGCTCCAAAAAGTCAGTCCTGGCAATCAAGTTAGTAGTCACGAACTGACCGCCCTTCCAGAGTGACCTTTCGTCAAGAAAAACATGGGTGTTTGCCTCGTGGACAAGCCTCGTACCCCACGGTTCCGGAACCCAGGCGCCATCAATGCTCTTTTTTTGCATCAAAGTCATGATGTCGGAATTGGTTGCAGGAAGCACCCTGACATCTCCGTCGGGTCTGTATCCGTTGGCAACAAGATAGGACCGAAGGGCAACGTCCTGAGTATTGCCGAGCTGAGGCGACGCAAATGTCTTGCCTGCAAAATCGTGCACCGACTGGATGCCGGAATCATTTCGCACGACAAACAGCACTCCGCCGCTTGCAGCCCCTGCAATCACTCTGAATGCATCGCCATGGGACTGCATGTAGCCGTTGATGGTGGGATTTGGACCAACGTAGGCGACGTCAATCTGGTTTGCAAAAAGCGCCTCGATCGCCGAGGGGCCAGAGTCGAAAACCTGCCCTTTAACCTCGACATCTCCCTGAAAGTGCTTCTTGTAGTCGCCGTTTCCAAGACCGATTACCGCCGGCGCATGTCCCAGGCTCGCAAAGTATCCAATCCTTATGGTTTTCTGCTCCGGGCCCGCCGGAGCGAAGGCATTGCCCGCGCCAATGCCCTTTGAGAGCGGAAGAGAAGTCAGGATAACAGCAGCAACTATTGCGCCTGCTATCGAGAACTTGATTGCGTTTTGCATCGTATAGTGTGCTTGCATCCATGCCGACCCGCATTAATACCACTCGGGAGTACAATCAAACAACTACCATGCGATAGAGTTGCCTGCGCGGGAGACTGGCAGGACAAATTCAAAATAGCAGCACGCCGAGCTATGTACGAGGCATGCTTGAAGACCTTGCCAAGAACCGCATAGACACCTCCAAGCCACGCGAGGAGGGCCGTACGTACATCATCGACAAGCTCGAGGGTCTTGACAGGGACGGCTTTGCACTAATCGCGCCTTTTATCGACGTCGTCAAGATTTACGGCGTGATTCCGCTGCTGCTAGATGAAGCCGCGGTGGAGAAGAGGATCAAGTTCTATCATGACCACGGCGTCAGGGTCTCTACCGGTTCTACGATATCAGAGTACATGATTGCCGAAAACTCCTTTGACAAGTTTGTCGGGATTGCAAGCCGCGTGGGGTTTGACATGGTAGAGATCGCCGAGAACACCTCGGATCTGAATTTTGAGCAAAAGCGCAAGGTGACTGACACTGCAAGTGCAAAGAACCTTGAGGTCCAGTGGAAGGTGGGCAAGAAAGACCCGAGGCATCAGCTGGACGCCGACAAGTTGCTTCAGAAAGTCGAGGAGGGAATAAAGCTGGGCTCTGACAAGATAGTCTTGGAGGCAAACGAAGGCGTAAACGTCGGCATATACGACGAGAAGGGTTTTGTCAGATGGGCGATGCTCGGCGCGCTGACCTCAAAGTTCCCGCCTAGCACGTTTATCTTTGAGGCGCCGATGGAGTTCCAGCAATCGGCCCTGATTGCCGAGTTTGGGCAGAGGGTTAACCTTGCCGAGGTGAGGCTCGACGCGGTGACTTCAATCGAATCGCAGAGGCGCGGCTTTTTGGCGAAATCGTCGTTTACCGCGTCGTATACAAGGCGGGATCCCGAGGGCGGGCCCGCGACCAAATTCGTTTACTTTATCATCCGCACCCGAAATCCCATTGAGCAGGCTGAACTTATACAGATGACGCACCTGCCAAGGCGCACAGTTCAGAACGCTATTGACGAGCTGCGCGACCAGGGCTTGATAATTGAGCGGACGAGCCTCGACGACGCGCGCAAGAAGGTGTACCATCCAGTACAGTCAGAATGGCTCTGAGCCGAGCAGAATCTTTAGCGACAAGGAGCGTCTAGTCGATCTGTGAGCCATAAGGAGTACCTGCGTGCTTTAGTTCCTTGATGCTCCATGAGGCGAAGTCAACAAGTAGCCGCTTCTTGCCCTTCTGTATCACGATAAAGTCTGACCCCGAGCCTACGACAATGCCATCAACGAGATCCTTTAACTGCACGCCGCGGATCTGCATGGGAACAATATAACTCTCTATTGTCTGAAGATTAGCCGCACAGCTTAACTACCATTGCGCTCATTACTTCACGGTGCATGGCTTCTGGAAGAATTCAAGAATTATTGCTAATTATGGGAGCCAGTCTTGATGGACTTTTATGAGGTTTGCCAACGAATAGTAGGCCTTCACGAGTCAATCTTTGCTTCCGCGTTGCTTGAGGAAGGGGTAATTCGAGCGATCCGAATTAGATCAGGCGAGCAACTAGAACAACAGAGGCTTGACACAATAATGGCCCAGTTCTGGCGCGGGTCTGCATTTTTCCGCGAGAGCGAAGCCCTGTTTGGCGTCATGCAGCACCTAGTAGTGCACTACAACAGCGCAGATGTGATGATGTTCTCAGTCATTCTTAACGGCAGGCAGTTCCGGCTAGCAGTATTTGCAAAGCACGGCTACGTCCACGAGGAACTGGTCGAAAAGATAGGCATGTACCTTGCGGATCTCAAAGCACACAAGGCCTGAAAGGGCGTTTAAAAACTTTCTACAGCACATTTTAATCCTGCCTGACATTTTTTCATACAGTTGAACGCCACGACTCTCGGTGCAGACTTTTCTTCAGGCACCTTCCTGACGATTCTCGGAGTTGCAGCGGCAATACTTACGACCTCTAGTTTTGTTCCACAACTAATCAAAGCCTACAGGACAAAGAGCTTGGGGGACCTCTCTAGCTACCTGATGGTCATGTTCGCTTCCGGCACCTTTCTCTGGATGCTCTATGGCGTCTTCAAGGCCGACCCAGTCATAATAGCGGCAAACGCGGTGTCAAGCGGCTTTAACACGACGCTCCTTTACCTAAAGTTCTCGTACTGCAGGATACAGCAAAAAAAGACGTCAGTCTAGAGTTCGCCGTCGTGCGTGAACGCGTAGGGGTTGTTGCGCTGATTCTGGTTTGCCACGGCAACGGTGTTTTTGATAAGCTGGTACATGCTGTTGTGACATTCACAAGAGCACATTGCAGTCATGGTATCATCCTGCGCAGTCCACCTGACAATTCCTTCGCATGTGCCGTGGTTATTCTGCAGGCAGTTGTCCGATTTGCGCATACTCTTGTAATTGCTTGGTGCCTATTTCAACTGTTGTAGTCATTACTAGCCTGTCTTTCGAGATCTGCAGACACCACGTCTTTTGACCTTTTGCAGTTTCCTTCAAGTCGTTGTCATCGTTATTCCTGTCCGCAATTGCGGGCTCGTGGACGAGCCCCGAAAAAAACAATTACGGTTTGAATTTTTGCTGCTACAGTTTCTCAGAACCGGAAATTCCGACCTTTTCCTTGGTGACAGTATCCGTCACGGTTCTTGTTTCGGTGACTGGCTTTTTCTTTACCACGACTTCTTCCTTCACGTATGGCTCCTTGCGGACCTCGACGTCTTCCCTGCTGACATGTACTTTGTACCGTGTCGTGTCACTGACAGGGGCCGATTCTGTGCTGACGTCAGTCGATGGCCTTTTCTCAATTCGGAGTTCCTCATGTGTGACTGGCACTTCAACTGTCCTGGTTTCAACTACCGGCTCTTTTATGATAGCTGCCTCGTCTTGGCGCGTTTGCTTTGACACTTTAAGCCGCTCTTCCACCACAGGAATAGTCGTTGCCGGAGCACCCACAACTTCGGTAGTTTTTGCTTTTTGCGGACCTGAAGCCGTGTCTTCAATAACTTCGTCGTGCGCTGCCTCGTAAGCGTCTGCGCCCCTTATCCTGCAGTTGCGAAGCTCCTCTGTATTCATATTCAAAAATACTTCTGCTCCATTAAATCCCGTTACTGCGGACTTTGGTATCTCGTATTCTCCTCTCGAGCCTTGGCTTGTGATAATCACAGTGTCGGTATTATCTGGTATCGCGATAATCTTGCCGTGGGCTACATTATCGCTTGTCCTGACGTTTTTGTGAATAATCCTTTCCCAGTCCGCTACGGGAGAAGCAGAAGAAATATTCTGCATCCCACTTTCGCCAGTTGGTTGTGGTGTATACGACATACTTGCTCCCTCAGTCACCTGAGCGCTTTACACTGACCTTCTCTTTGGTCACCGTGTCGCTGACGGTTTTAGTCTCAGTTACGGGCTCCTTCTTTATTGCTACCTCTTCCTTGACATAGGGCTCTTTGGTTACGGATACTTCTTCGCTGCTGACTGGAATATTGATTTCTGTCTTTTCCTGTACCGGCCTTGAAGCGGTAGTCGAACTTGATGGAGGCCTCCTCTCTACGCTTATCTCTTCATGCGTGACAGGCACTTCGACTGTCTTTGTTTCTGTCACCGGTTCTTTGGTAATCGTTGCCTCGCTAGTTGATACTCTCTTTGAGACGTTCAACCGCTCTTCAATGACCGGAATCCTGGTTTCAATGTCTGCAGGGGCGTTCGTCTCTCTATACCGGGTATACTCGGTGTAATCTGGCGCAGAATCTCGTCTGAATGATTCCAGCTGGTTTCCTGATGAGTTGAACCATAGTGTGTGGCCGTCAAATCCTTCTACCAGGTATTTTGGGACATAGAACTTGTCTTTGCTGATCAGGCCTCTCTTTGTCAAGACATAATTTCTGCCAACTTCCTGCACTTCTCCAAAGTCGGAGTCGTCGGTTCCTCGTGCTTCCTTCTTGATTACATCTTCCCATGCAATCGAGTTTGTATTAGATGCCATGCCTCCCCGCGCACCAAATGATATTTAGTATCTGTCGTACAGCTCTCGATAAGGAGATTCTAAACACAAGACACTAAAGAATTAGCTGAAATAAATCGACGGATAGTGGCTTCAACAATAGCACAATATGCCTTCGGGGTTGCTATTTCTATTTAGTGATTGCAGAACAAAATATGATCTAAAGTCGGTCTCCCGGCCTGCTGCTGTTGCCGGTCTATCAGGCTGCCGTTGTGTGCAGATCTGAACGCGTGGACTCTGCCGGTGCAGTGACAGTTGACTCGAGCGTTCGCTCTGTCCCATCGGGATACCGTATTTTGATTTTCTCGCCGGCTAGCTCGATTGAAATCTTTTGATTCTCGGTAACCTTTGCTTTTGTAATTACTGCGTCCTTGTATTTCACCATCCTCTTGCTTATCCTGACCTGTTCGCTATAGAGGGGGATTATCTTTTGCAGTGCAGTATCCTCCTCGACAAGTGGAACTAGTTGCCTGTCGTCTAGGGCTTGTGCGTCCTGCCGTGCATTCCTATCACTCTTGTCAGCTGATTTTGTTGCCTTGTCAATAAACGAAAGTATCGAGTCGAGCCCGCCTTTTTCACCAAATTTCTTCCCGTTGACATAGATTTCTTCATATCTTATTGGGATCTGCACGGTCTTTACTGCGGTGACCCACCTCTTCTCGATAACAAATTCCTGCCGCGTTGTCTTTTTAGATATCGAATAGCTCTCACCCATCACCGGGATGCTCTTATCAAACTGATACTCAGAATCTTTACTGCTTTCTTGCAGGGGTGTTAAAGGCTTGTTCTGGCCATCGTCAGTCATTTTGCTCAATGCCTTTCTTGGCTACAAGTGCAGCGCATAGGCTATAACCGTTAGATAACAATTGAATATCGGGCTAACCTGACGCTCCAGTGATCCTTGCGTCGGCTGGTGCGACCGGCCTTACATCCTAACAGCGACCCGGCCTAGTCGCTTTTGCCAACAGCCTTTGAACAGGCATTACAATACTTTCTTGCTACAGTCACTCCATCTATTTCATAATATGCTTCTATTGTCGCATACTCTCCACACAGACAACAAGAGCTTGAAGGCCGCCTGGGGTCGGGCTTTATGGGAATTACCTTTGCAGGCTTTGGCACGGCTTTAATTGGCAACTGGTGTACAAATACTGGTATTAACCGTTAAAAGCAAACAATCATCCATCGCGGTTAGCTTCTAGATTTATCTTGCCAAGAGCCGCGTGCGCAGCAAAGCTACCAAGCCAATGACTCCGGACAACGATAGCACGAGAATAATCTGGCTCATTCCAAACTCGGGGACGGCCGTTGAGCTCAGCGCACTGACCGAACCATTCGAGTCAACATTCCAGTAAACGTCGTATTTTGGCGAGTCAGCGTTTGAGAACTGACACTGGGGAGTGTCCACACCATAGAGCTGGACGCTTGCATGATAAGAGCCAGGAACCATGCGCAGGTTGTCAATAGCTATCGTGTTGCTGGGGTCAGTCAACCAGGCGTTCAGTATAGGATCGACGTCAGCATGGATAACCGGTTGCGAGCCAGGCTGTGCAGAGGGAGATGACCTCAAGTTCAAGGTCAGGTTGCCGTTATTTGTCAGGAACACGTTGTCTCCAAAGACAGTATCAACGACTTTGACCTGCGGGTGGTCAGTGCCCGTAGCATTTGACTGTGCGGTTTGGTTTACCCTGTCAATTTTGACAAGATAGGAGGTGGATCTGATGCTCTGGTTCGTCCCAGCGTCGGAAGTAACAAGTGACAGCCTCAAGGCCAAGCTGCCCGACTGCGGTCCCGATCCTGCCTTGTAGTCAAGCCTGTAACCATTATGCGACGACATTGGGCCGGAATCGCTTGACATGCCCATGTTGTCTCTCGTGCACTGGACGCCTTGACCAGCTACCGTGCTGCCACCGACGTCCGCGAGAGCTTTTGTAGCCGAAGGGATAGCAACAAGAACAGAGAAAAGGCTAAGGATGGTAATAATCGGTAATGCAATTGCCGCAGGCTTGAATGCTTGGATAGAAGTTCTTGAAGATTGTCATTAATAATTTTTTCACCGATCTCTGACGGAATTTGACGGTACGCTGCAAGCTAATGGCGGTTGGCAAATGAGATGTTGTTGGACTAGGCCAAAATACATAATCCTACAGGGTAAATTCGGACCGATACGGACTAATCCTCTCAGATATTCGCAGGCGCAAAACGTTTCTTCCGGGTGTAAAGGGGATTGCTTACGTCTATGAAGACAATGGTAAGAAGATGCGACCAACTTGAGCATCACTATTTCTAACGTCTCAAATAATGAACTAGGTCGCGCCGCGTTTATAGACAGACAGAAATGACCACGAGCCTGCTAAAGGCAAGGTAATTCAAACTCTTCCGCTTGGCTGACATTAATCGCATGATTTACCAATGCCATCGTTCCAAAGCACCATGTATGTCATATACGTCACACCATGTCTTTCATCAATTTGCAATGCTCAGTTACCTTTGGCAGTGGATGCTTGCTAAACGAATATAGTCGCATGACTGAACAAAGGGACACTGGGAAACTGGTGGCCGGGTCAGACATTACAGTCTTACCAGAATCAAGCCCACAGGCAAGATCTCTTGATTTAATTATTCAGCATATAAAGCGCCAGGGGATTAGAAAGCTCCAGCCAGTTTTGCAGCCAAGATATGGCTATTCTTATCCTGATCTAGGTATAGCCAGCTTTGAGAGTCAGCGGGAGGTGCTGGAGCACTTGAAGCATTTTGGCGTAGCATCCCAAGAGGGTTCGGTCATCGCACTAAAGTGTCCTGACTGTTTGTCGTATGCTCTGTCATTCAAGCTCAGATGCCAGTCCTGCAAGTCCGGCGATCTGGATAAAGGAAGCGTCATTGAGCATATTCCATGCGGCAACACAGACTTTGACGAGCGGTATCTTGATGACTCTGGTCGATTTGTATGCAGGAAATGCAATAAGCGCCTTAATTCGCTCGGAGTTGACTACGCTAGACCCGGCGCGTTTTATCGATGCCTAACCTGCAAAGCGCTTTTGCCGACTGCTACCAAAGTTTACGCATGTCTTGGCTGCGGCAAGGAGTCTCTGGAAGACCGGCTTGCAGTTCTGCGACTTCCCATCTATTCTATCAATGCCGAAATGATTGACAAATATGCTCAGACTAGCATCGACATTTTTCAATCACTGCCTTCTGCACTTGCGGACAAGGGTTTGAAGGCTGTCTGCCCATGCCCGGTCGTGGGAGAATGCGGCATTCCACAGAAATTCTCAATAGTCATTTACGGGAGCGGCGATCAGACCCGGCCACTTGCAGCAGGCGATTTTATTGACCAGACAGACTCCGACGAGACTCGCATCCTGTCTCTGTTTGCAAAATGCATGGACACAAAGATCAGGCGCATGATGATAATATCCAGCAAAGGCTTGAGCAATAATGCTTCGAAACTCGCCTCTGCTTACGGATTCAAGGTGTTTCAACCTGACGCGATGAACCAGATGGAGGGGCTGCAGGACCGAATAATCGAGTGGGCTCTAACCTTGAGGAGCGAGACGCTATCATGCTAAGCAGCCTTTTAGCTCTGACGAAAACATTCTACGGCCACAGGATGTTATACAGCCACTTCATTCTTGCACTGGAGCAATAGTTCACCGTTGCATCATCACCCGCCCTTCGAGAAAAGATTGCCCACTCACTTAGGCGGTTCCAATGCGAAGGTTGCTGGTCTTTCCGATACATCATTTTGCGAAATTCTCTGCATCCCAATCCAAAGCAAGTTGCGAGCCACAAATCCCTCAGTCTCTCATGTTCTTGACTACCTTGTGCCAACCCGCGAGCCCCAGCCCTTATGACACATGAGGGCAAAGATGCAATGAAAGATAGATTTCTACATGGATCTTCGATTCGCTTCTCAATAAAAAGTGGAGGTTTTCCCTGAGTCCTACCAAATCGAGGCGTTATTGCCCGACTTTAAATAGAATCAGTGCAGGCGTGTAGCCAAAAAAACATCCACTTGCTATTATCCAAACTTCTGCGGCAATGCAGCAGATGACAGTTAAGGCAAGAAGGGGCATTGGCAACGTAATTACGACCCTGATTATTCTCATCGCCTCAGTCGTCCTGGGCGCAGGTGTGATATTCTTTGGTGGCAGCATGTTCCAGACCAACACGCAGACTGAATCCATCAAGGTGTCAAACGTGCACACTTGGGTAAATGTCAACGGCACAACAGTAACGGCATTTGCAGTCCAGAATACTGGCAGCAAGGCTAGCGCCATCAACTCTATCTCGCTTAGGGGTCTGCCAATTCCGCAGACAAATTGGTATTCATGCGTAAACCCGACAGCATGTGCGACATCGACCAACATTAACACTGATCTGCCAACCCAGTACCATCCATCGACAGGCGTGCCCATTAACAGCGTAAACTATGCAATGCAGACCGGCCCAGTATCTCTGACACAGGGTCAGGCACAGATTGTATACATGACCGGCGCAGGCAACATCGGCACAATCGATGCTGGCAATACCTACTCGTTGCAGGTCCTGTCAGGCCAGGCAATAGCAGTACAGCAGGTTCAAGTAATCAGCAAGTAAATGCTTGGCAGTACAACTCGGTACATAGAACACCTGCTTTTTGTCATGATGCCCAGAATACCTCTATGTTTTGTAGTCAAACTTACTGGCTAGTCCTTAAGCAAATCTTTTGTTATCGACATTTGCCTTGGAACATCGGATGGGAGTAAATGAGCATACGTCAAGATTCCAATTCCAGTGTACTGAATTAGCAAAGATGGGCATCAAGATGGATGCAAGATGCGGAGACCGCTTGGCGAGAGTATAGTTTAACAGGAGGAATGGAGTTGACCAGCGGGATAAATTATGCTTTGGGCGGTGTTATTTTGTGGATTGCCGGCATGGTAATATTTGGCCTAGTAAGCATGCATAGTAGCAAGTCAAGTTTGCCTGCTGCTGTGAATGGTCTTTATTCAAACACATCAATTAGTGCAGATTCAAATGCTACTGAAGCACATCCCAACTTGTATAATAGCACCGCTGATTCGCATCAAGGTGGGGGAGGTTCTATTGGAAAGTTGGTGGCCAATATCACGGATTCCAATACAACCGCTGGTAATTACAGCAATGATGAAAGTAATACCGCGTCCAAGGCTAGTTCAATAATCAAAGACACATTGTCAATGCCAAAATACAATTATTCTGGGCGGTAAAACTCTGAAAGGGAGCAACTGAACTCATCAACTGATTTGTGATCGCATAGCCCGCCCGCATTAACTGATAGGTTTGACATTGCGCAAAGGCACATGGTCACACCAGCTTATCCTGGACATGCAAATGCAAAATAGCCACACACGATTTCAAATAAAGTTTCTAGTAAGTGCAAACCCTCAAGTCTGGTGCACGTTCTATCAATTATTTACGAATTTAATTTACCAGTTGCGATTGACATCAAGGGTCAAATCTTGAAACCTCAAAGTTTGCATAACCTTTTCGAATTGTTCGTCGGCCAAGTCGGTCATGCCAAGTATTTCTTTAACCTTGTCTTTCATTTCGACTTTGTTTGCTTTGTCGCGGTAAATGCTAACAGCACGCAATATTTTAGCTGCAAATTCTTGCTTTTTTACAACTGGCATTCGCAAGTATTGGTCAAGGTATTGCTTGCGACCTAACATTGCTTGCACTATTTCATCAGGCACGCCCGAGCCAATAGCCAGCGAGTAAAATCGCTTTTCGTAAACTTTAAGGTGAAACTTGCCCAACTTGTGACTGTGAATGTGGCTTACCCTTGCATAATAGTGGTTGTGGTGCTTGGTCACATTTTCGCCAAAGCCAGCCTTTGCAAGTGCGATATTGTAACGTCTTCTTAGTCGTTCGGTGCTGCCATTGTTGAACTTGGTCAACGAAAATGTAACTGCTAGGCTGCAAGTTATGCGTGCGAATAACGGTTTTTAGAATATCAACGGTTTCGGCGTTAAGAAACCCTTCAAGCATGCAACCAGTTTTTCACGCTCGATATTGGCCATTCGAACCGATGTTTCGTCAAACCGAATGTCTTTGACCATTAATTGCACCATATCGACTGGTTCAAAGCCAGTGTCGCAAATTACTTGCATATACGCGCTTGCTCGCTGGCCGACCCTGCCGCAGATCAGCCTAATAACCACCCCATGCTCAAATTCAACTAGCTATTCTTTATAGCCCTCATTGAGTTACATTCTGAATAGTGCCACGAAAAAGGATGGATTGGAAAGACGACATGCATGAAATGAGCACACTGTCCAAAACCATTGCAATGCTCGAAGCACGCATAGAAAAATCAACAGATGCAATCCAAAGAGCAAATTTGCAGAAAACTATAGATCATGCCAAACGATCGATGGATGTACTGGCAACGCGAAAAGTGGAGAGAGACGCTGCAAATTAGCGGATTTATTGAGCATCATAATTGTTCGGCCAATACTGCTCTATATGTAAAGAGCCAAAAATCATGTAAGCTCACAATAAACAATCTAAGTTGTGAGAAAGCAGCAATCTATTCTAGCTGAACATACAAGGAACCATACTCCGGCTCTCCTTGCCTGTGAGGACAGCAAACATAGACGTTGTAGCTGCATTAACGAGATGTTTTCTTGTCCGGCCCCGACATGTTCTTTCCAAAATTCCTTATCCTATGATGCGTGCAAATCAGGCGCCCAATCACTGACAAGCCCGCACTTGCTTGCCTTATGGCCTGCCTCCCATGGACATGTTAATCAGAGATCAAGGTGACTCTGCTGGTAAAATGCAAGTCGGGAAGGGGAGATTATCGCACTCCCTGCATGGCCGCCCTCTCCCGCTTACCGCACTAGTACGCTCGGCCTATGGCGAGCGAATGAACTTGGTCCTGCCAAGAACTGCGATTACTCCGATCACAGAGGCAATTCCTGCTATCGCAGCAACTGGGAACTCTGGTACCACGTTTACATCAACGGCATTGGAGATTTTCAGGGTCCCCACGGCACCGTCAAACTGGCTTACGTACTTGTCAAAGTTGGCGCTGGAACTTGATGCGTACAGGATGGAAATATTCTTGGTATCTGTCTGGAAGGTGTATCCCTTGGCCTTTATTGCGGTGGGTTTAGTACACTCACCTGATACTGTAAACGCACTCATGCCATTTACGGTGGTCTTTTGTGACGAGGCAACACTGCATTCTGACTGTTGGTTATTTGACCCCGTAGACGGTGGTTGGAATCTAGTTGCATTAATCGGCTGTTTATCACTGACGGAAATGATCATCATGGGGTTACTCAAATCGCCATTCATGCTGGGTCCGTTTGGTCCAGCCACGGCCGTTGAAACTCCAGATGGTGACGGAATTGCAAATCCCGTCCAGCCGTCCGGCAGCGTTATTTCAAGTCCATTAGACACGTCTTGATATTTTCCGCTTATCTGCTGCATTCCGGGTGGCGCCTGCGCATACGCGCCAACTACTGGAAAGCCGATTGCAAGTACCGTGGCGATTATGGCCAACGTCGACGTTCGGTTCATCATATACACAATCTCGTCAATCGGGCGGCTATTTAACAATTTATCGACGGGTTACGAACGAAATACATCGCAAATTTGACAAGCCATCACCAAGGACGGGCCCGACAGCAAACTAATGCTTACTCACACCGCGTAAATCAACCTGAGACTCTTTTTCGGCTAATCCAATTTGATTATCCTTCTTGTTCGACATTCATTTATGATTGAGTTGCCCTCGCCTAACGCTGTCCCTCAGATCCTTATATCGCTCACTCTTGAACCGCTTCGTGCTGACGAGACTTTCACTAGACGACCTTTTGGTTAAATCCTTCTGACACATGCATCAGCCAGGAGAGCATCACGTTATTCCAATCTTGGCCACGCCAGGCGGTATTCCCATGCTTTCCTCATAAGCTACAATCGCCGCCCCAATGTTTTCCAAAACCAGTGCCATTGTGTTTGCAAAGGAAATGTATCCCAAAAGTTCTAGAAATGGTGCTATGAACCCTCGTCTTGGTGCTTTCTGTACAAGTACCATCGATTTTAATCCAAACACAATAGTTCACCGTCGAGTCTTTGGCACCACCGGTTGGACCTAAATGTGCAGAGGGCGCTGGTAAAGTCACTGTTAGTGAGAGGTGAAGAAGAGGCAACCGGCATTTTAGAAAATCTGCGAAAGAAGGGATAGTGTTTCAATCAGGGCCGGCTGTCTTACAGCAACTGCCATTTACGCGAGGACCAGACAAGGTGTCAATCGCCTAGTAGTACATGCAAAGCATTTGGGTGGCAGCAATAGTAGATCCATCTTTCTCTTATTGCAGTCAGTACTGCTCTCCCAACCTGACAGGCCGGTGTCTTAAAGTATTCACCGAGTGCCTGGGCTGAAATTATGGGGCCACCTTATTGCAAACAAAGCACATCATAAAGTGACATGTTAAACGTCCAGTATTCGACGTGGAACTTTTGACGGAGTGGATGTTAGAAAGTCTCCTGAAAGGATCCCATGACAGCTTTCGGAGGATTTAGGCAGGATGAAACGGGAAGTCTACTTGTGAATAGTACAATGAGGTGAAATCATTAAATCGTTGTTTTGGCTAATTTTTTCATGATATATTGCGAGGACCGCCCGTGGGGAAGGTTTGAAAAGTTCCACGAGAACAAGCCTTGCACGGTCAAGCTAATCTATGTAAACGCCAATTCGAGACTCAGCCTCCAGTTTCACAAGGAAAGATCCGAGTTCTGGAAGGTAATAGACGGAACGGCCATTGTGGAGCTTGACGGCAAGAAATTCAGTTTGAAGAGGGGTGAGATGGTCTCGATTCCAAAACTAGCCCGGCACAGGCTCTCGGCTGGCACTGAACCGTGCATCGTCATGGAAATTGCCTACGGCAGGTTCAGCGAAAGCGACATCGTGCGCGTAGAAGACGATTACAGCAGGCTCACTCCTGCTCTCAACCCGCTGGCAAGTTCCGCGCTTGCTCACAGCGATGCCGCCTAGTACTTTGATATAGCTGGCCATAGCAGCTGCGTCCATGGTTGACGTAAAGGCGGCAAAGGAAGGCAGGGGCTTCTCTGTCTCCGAGGGCAAGAAGATCATCGTCATAAAGGAGGACAAGGCCAAGGCCGCAAAGATGGAATTAACAAACGAGTACGGCAATTCTGTCACCTATGCTCTCGACAAGGCAGGCTTTGACGAGCTGTGGGCGAACATCTGGGAGTTTGTCAAGGACAGGCAGCACTGACTATATACTGCCAGACATTTTCAGTTTGCCGAGGGCAGGCCCGGTAGCTTCGCTTGATAGTTGATACATTCAAGGCAAGTCTTGACCCTTCGGTATTCCGGCTCTACAGGAGATATCTGTACTCGCGCTACAAGCAAACAGACGAGCTCTCGCAGGGAGAGGTCGTGCACGAGAAGGCCAAAGAGAAACTTGTCTCAATGGCCCCAATGTTCAGGGAGCACTCAGGAATGTTCGACGGCGGGCCGGAACTTGCCGTCAGAATTGGCGGGCACCTGCTTGCAAGCCCGGTGGGATTGGCTGCCGGCTTTGACAAGAACTGCGATCTATTGCTGCCCACTTCACACGTCTTTGGATTTGTCACGCCCGGAAGCGTACTTTTGAAGCCCCGCGCAGGAAATCCTCAGTCCCCCAAGTCCGGCGGGACCACCCGCCTTGCGATTGACGACGAGAGGCAGGCCATTATCAACGCGCAGGGGTATCCACACAAGGGCCTGGAGTACTCGCTTGCGAATTTGCGCACATTTGCGACCGACAGCAACCGCGGTAAGGCCAAGGTTCTCCTCAATTTCTCGGGCATCACCGAAGACTATACCGAGGACGCGGTACTTGACGCCTGCAAGGAAATCATTTCCCGTACATCGCCATACGTGGACCTTGGATTTGAGGAAAATAGAACTTCACCGAACACCGATTTTAACAAGGTGCTGCAGTCAGCCGAGTTTACTAGAAAAATAATAGACCTTATGAATTCGCATATTCCCTCCGGATTGCTAAAAGTATCCAAGGTCTCACCGTACAGCAGCCTTGAACCCGGCACTGCCGAAATGGAAGAGAAGATAAAATCAATCAAGGTCTTTTACGAGAACGGGGGCGACGCAGTAACGATCGGAAACACCCGGCCTATTCCTACCAGCTCCAACAAAAAATCTCGCACCTTTTCAAGGCCAGTGGCCGGCGAGAGCGGCAGGCCACTGTTTCCCTACATGCTCCGACTCGTCCGCGATGTCCACGAAAAGTTTCCGGAGCTTCCCATAATTGCTTGCGGCGGAATCTTTAATGCGGAAGATGCCTGGAAGGCTCTTGAAGCTGGGGCGTCCTGCGTGGAACTTTACACGGCCCTGACATTCAATGGCTTTGGTGCAGTCAGGGAAATTCAGGATGGTATAAGGCGTAAGCTGGGCGGCAAGACATTGCAGGAATTTCTTCACAAACGCAAGTAGAACCGAAATTTTGACAAAAAAGTCAATGCCACCAAATCATGGAACTTGAATCAGGAAACCTTTTAATCCATCCACAAGTATTGCTTACGAAAAGGGACTCGATTGGCAAGGTATCCTAAGGTAGTGCTTACCGCGGATCGAACGTTGATGTCCCCATATCGGGGAATCTCGCTCGCTTCATTCTTTGGATGCGCACCAGCGCTTGACTTTAACCGTGATCACAACTCTTTCTGGTATCGCGTGCTTGGCAACCAGGTCACCCCGCGCGTGCTTTTCGACTTTATCTGCAACCCGATAGAGCACACCAACGGGTATGCAAATTACGCACCGTATGGCCTGCGAAAAGTGGAGGCGGCCCTTATCCGCGACGGCTATGCGCGAGAGGACGTTGTAGTCGCGCACCCTGACCACATCGAGCAGTTCATCGGCCCCGGCACCGAGGTCGTCGGGACTTATGAAATGGACCCGCTCGGCATGGGCCCTGTGACCATGACATTTACCTATGGCCGCAAGCACATGTCTTATGACGAACTTTACAATCGCGACCTTCATCACAGAATCAACGCTGCAAAGGAGCGCACCGGCAGCAAGGCCAAGGTGGTAGTAGGGGCATCCGGCACCTGGCAATACAACTATGATCCGGCCAAGATAGAGGAATACGGACTATATGGCATCCTCGAGGGCGAGCTCGGAGGCATCGGCCCGGAAATCGACGGCGCCGCTGGCCAGTTCTTTGACGCCCTGATAGGAGGCGAGATGGAGACTGCAAACCCGTTCAAAAAGAGCCAGTTCAAAGTAGAGATAAAGGAGTTTGCCCGGAACGGCAAGAAATTGCATGGCAGGTTCATCCACTACTGGAACGAGCCTCCTGTAGACGAAATTCCAAACATCATCAACCCCAGCATGCACGGCATGGTTGAAGTGATGCGGGGCTGCGGCCGCGGCTGCAAGTTCTGCGATGTCACGCTGAGGCCATTGCGTTATTATCCTATAGAGAAAGTGCAGAAGGAAATAGAGGTAAACATGAAGTACGGCGGGCTGAAAAATGCCTGGATACACAGCGACGACATTTTCGTTTACGGCCTGAATCCGAGGACAACCAAGAACATGCAGCCAAACCGCGAGGCCATCGAAGAACTGTTCAAGGGCATCATGGCTACAGGCATCGAGCACACCAACCCGACACATGGAACGCTGGCCGGCGCAATTGCCGACGAGAGGCTGATTCCAAACCTCTCCAAGATAATCAAGTCGGGGCCGAACAACCACATTGGCATCCAATGCGGCTTTGAGACAGGAAGCATCCGGCTGATTGGCAAGTATGCAGACCGCAAGCTGGCTCCATACAAACCGGAGGAATGGCACTGGGTGGTCAAGAACGGCATCAGGGTTCTTAACGAGCATCACTGGGTGCCGGCGTTTACGCTTATCATGGGCCTTGACAATGACGAGACTCCCGAGGACAGCTGGGAGACAATCAGGCTCATTCATGAAATAGAGCAGGAGCAGCCGGACTCGATGTTCACTGCAACTCCTCTGACGTTTGTGCCAATTGGCCTTTTGGAAAAGTCTGACTTTTACGACATTGGCAACACAATGGACCCTGCTAAGCTGGGTGTCATGTACAAGACCTGGCAGCACAACTTCAAATACGGCATCCAAAAGTTCATGGGCAAGATAGGCAGGGAAAACCCGATAAAGAACTTCTTCTTCACGACACTTGCAAGCACCTTGGGCGGCGTACCGCTTGGCGCGATGGAAAAGTATGCAAGGAAGAAAGGGTCAGAGCACGAGCGGGTAATTGAAAAGATAAAGGCCACCTACTGGTAGCCATTACGGATTAACCTGCTGGCAGGTTGGTAAACGCCTTTGATGCAAGTTCAAGATGCTGGTACGCTGCATACGGTTTTTCTCCTGCCAAGCTCTGTGCCTGTGCGATATCTTGCGAGATCTGCTTTGCTGAATCCGCGTACTTTGGATCGCTGCTGATTGCGCCTACCGCAGACTGTAAGTCGGTTATTTCGGATTTGAGAGAGGTTGTCGAGCCACCGCAATAGAGCGCACCATAAGGCTGAAGCGCGTCTGCCGCGTCCTGGTCTTGGATGCTTCCCTGCGACACTTCACAGGCGTATGCTGCCAGCCCAGTCGCAGGATAGCTGGTAGGGCCTATTGCATTGACAAGCTCCGCCCTGTTGCAGTATACTCCGTCAAGCATGTCGACTGCCGCGTCCTGGCTGCTGTTGGAGCCGGCTGCTGCAACTACCGTTACAAGGTCGTCGTGGACAGAGCTGCACATTGTCTGTTGCTCAGAAGTAAGCGGGGGATATGACTTGATGGAAGCTACGTCGGAAGTGTTATTTGCAGCTGCTTGCGATGCGGCCTTTTGGGGAATTATCGAGCCGGGATACATGACGATTGCAAGGAGCGCCACAGCGCCTACAATAGCCGCAATCTGCGTTGCCTTTTTGGAACCGGACCGCGGCTTGGCTGGCAAATTGGATTCAGTTGATTTTTCAGAAACGGAAACATCAGAATCATTGTCAAAGTCTTTTGGCGGAATGTCAGAGGGTTCTTTTTTCATTTTTCATTTCTCCAAAAAAGGGGGAAGGAGCGTTGTCCATTATGGAACCGTGATTGCGCCTGTTGTCGCAACCCAGTTGTTGTTCTCGTTGCTCTCTGGTACTACGTTTCCGCTGTCTCCGTTTGCAATCAGGTAGTATGGACCGTGGGTTCCTGACGGAATGGTTCCCTCAAGTTCTACTATTCTGAACGAGCCTGCAGTCATGCTGCCGACGTTCTTCATTCCGATTGCAGTATCAGAGCCACCAAGCGTAGCATCTGTCGAGAGGTACAGTGTTGTCTGGAATGGACCTGTCGCTGAACCACCAGTGTTGCTCAGTATGGCAACTGCGTGGACCTTGTGATTCTTGCCTATGTTTTCGCTGGCAAAGACATAGTTGGCGACGATGTCAGCTGGTGTCTTTGGATGACCCTTCAGGGTAAATGTAGTGTCTGCAGTAAGCGACGGAGCGCCTTGCAGTGCTACATTAAGCGAAGTTGGGTGGTCACCATAGCTCAATGGCTTCTTGGCAACACGGATGTGGAAGTTGCCAATGACTTTACCATGTCCTCCATAGCCATCCTTGTCAACAAACTTGGTGTTGCCTTGGACTGACAGGAAGACTGACGGGTCACCACTGATTATGTGTCCGTCTGGAGTGAACTGTAGGACCAGGTGCTGCGATGTGTCGTTCTGTACGTCAACAGAGATTGTCTGGACTGGGTTTGCAGTATCCGACATGAACCTCACGAACAGGAAAATACTCTTTCCTGAGTCGTGCTGTGACACCTTCGGATTGGCCGAAATGGCCGCTGAAGACGCACTGGCCGCCGGCAGGTAAGTAAACGTTGATGCCGCGATTACCAGCGCGAGCGCTGCGACGATTGCGTATTTTCTGTGGTAGTGCTTATGGCCTGTTTCATTAGTAGCCATTTCGTCCTCTGTAAATGATCCACAGCTATTAACAACTAGGTCGGGGGAAGTCCATACAACAGAGAATCTCTCTATGAACAAGTCTTCATGCGTGGGGGCAGTCCCTCAAACAAGGAATTAGGAATGGTCCCAGGCCAATTTATCGTCCTTGAACCGTGGGGTTGTCAGTTTTCTTGGATAATCATGTTTGTTGGGATGGACGCTAACATGGATTTATTGTGACGAACGGTCTATCCATGCCGATATGGTTGTTGAGAATGCAGACTTGCTATTGGCATTGATTTACAAATGCAGGTCCGAACCTTATCTTGAAGAGCGAATAAAAAAGCTAAAGGAATTAAATGCAGGGCTTCCTACCAGAAAGAGGCTCGAGATACCGTCGCTTATTACTCCGGATTACGTTAACAGAGCGTTGGATATCCTAGATGATGTCCTGAGCTCGACTGCTGAGACAACCTAACCCCGTCGGCAACTTGGCTGACGGGTCCAACGCTTTGAAAATGGCCCACCTTCGCTAAAGTTACAGTTGATAAAAAAACACAAAAAAAGCAAAATAGTCGAGTCCCTTAATTCACCTCCTGCACAGTTGTGAGAACGACTAACTCTATCCAATGCCTTTTTCTGCTCATGGATCGTTCGATTGTATATGCTGTGGTGACTTAGATGGCCAAAGGAGCCATTTCGTATTTCCTTACTGCCCAAAACATAATGGCGGCGTGCCTCGCCCTGCTATCTCTTCTTTATCTGCTGCTAGCGCTATCAATAGCTCAGGTACATTACCTTGATACCGTTCACCGGATATCTATCGACAAGGTTTTCAAGCAAGACCTTTTTGGTTCCTCTTCTACTGATTCTGTGATAGCAATAGGACTATTCCTTTTGTTTGTCAACTTGGCCTTTAACAAGAGGAAAGTCATTGTTTCAACAATTGCTGTCTATGCAACAATATTGATTGCTGGTGTATTTGTCGATGCAGCCACTGGAATAACATTTGCTGCTCTGGCAACTTTGCCCGCAATACTTGTACTTGCAACCCTATCGTGGACAAAAGGCAAGTGGAATGATCAGCGTGGGATTGCACCAACGGAAAAGCTACGTCAATTCGGGTCAGAAAATCTTCGGCAATACTCTGGGATCCGAGGTCAGAGTGCGTTTTGCATGAGATTGCCGGATGCACGCACTGTCGCTATCGCATTTCTATTAGTGATGATCGTAATTGAAATTGGCGCTTTAGCAAGATGGTTGACATATCCTATCTTCCCGACAGAGATGTACTCTGACCCATCATGGAAGTTTGCAAATATTGAATCTGCTCTCTATCACTCTTTTGGATTATTATCTTCATTCATTATCGTCCTTTTAGCATTCTCTTTCCTCTTCAGAAATCAAATTCAGGATATACCTGCACGAATAAAAGGCATTCATCATTCTAAGTCATTGAACGGAAATAAATCCGTCGTTAGTAATGGCGGCGCAGAAGGTCCTAATAATGATGAGAATCTGCCTGCCAGAATCGGCTCAAACCCGTATCAATTGCAGGCCAGAACTGTAATTGAAAAAAAGTTTGAACTCCCATTTGGTTCAAGAAAACAATATTGGCCAATATTGTTGTGTGCGTTAATTGTGGCTCCGCTGATGACTATCTATCCGCATTTGCCGGGAGTCAACCCCGTGGGTTCAGGCGTGAGCACAGACGAGAAATATTATGTCGACTCTCTGAAGCAATTGAGGAACCTTAATGGCCAAGATCAAGTTAAACAGTTATTCAAGATTAGTGGTGGCGACAGACCACTAAGCCTGGCTTTTATGATGTGGCTTGGGGACATCACAAAGGTCCCCGACCCTCTTGTGATAAGGTATTTGCCACTAATCCTTGCTCCAGCATCAGTCGCTAGCGTGTATTTGCTGGTACGCTACACCTTTCAGGGTTCCGACGCACGGGAAAGCAAGCTGGAATCAAGAAAATTTGCTTCCATAGCCGCAATCCTGGCGGCCGTGTCTCCGCAGCTGGTCGTTGGAATTTACGCAGGTATTTTCGCAAATTGGCTTGCTCTAATTCCTGCCACTCTTTCTATCGTGCTTATTATAAAGACCCTAGATCTTTCCATAAAATCCAAGGCTAGGCAAATTGACTGGATACGCATTGCACTCTATTCTTTGGGGCTATTTGGAACATTGTCACTCACCATGTTGCTTCACGTCTATACATGGGGTTTTCTGGTTATCACTTCAATAGTTTTCACCTTAATTACGACCTTTACGCTCCTGCGATCTCATCGTGAAAATGCAAAAGACATCCTGGTCGTTGTAACGTTTGTTGCCATCGTCATTGGTGCAACGGTTGTCTCTGACTTTGCAAAGTCGTCGTACTTCTCTGTCCGCTCAGGTCTATCGCGAGACGCGATTTTGACAACTAATTCAGTAGATCTTGGAAATTTCTTTTCGAGATGGGACACAATTAATTTCACATCAACCTCGTACCTTGGTGGGTTTCTGCTAAGTCCCGTTATCTTGATACTTTGCTTGCTATGGTTACTTCAATCAAATTATTTTAGAGGCCTTGATCGATTTATCCTATCAATGATTTTCGTGCTTACTGTTCCTCTCCTCTTTGGCAGTAATGTCATACAAGCGAGAATCATTTATGTCGTTCCGTTGTTTATTCCTGCAGCCTTATCGCTGGGCTTGTTGAAGCGAACAGATAAAACCACTTTTGGAATCGTAGTAGCAGCTGCCGCCTTATCGATGACGGTTTATGCCCTGCGCGCCATGGCGAACTTTTACCTCATTGCACCCCAGTATACCACTCTCGACGAGCCGTTTCTAATGCCCTAGGGTGAATGAGATGCAGCATTCGCAGATCGAATCTGATAAGTATACTTTAATGAGACGAGGGATATAACTTTTTAAATATTCTGGCAAAAGAAGTAGGTCTAGCATTTTAAATTGATGGGAGTTGCGCTCGCCTGTTGAGATATGACTCAAAAATCTCTACCCGTCAAGATTAGATCAGTCGAGCACCTGCCACCTGAGCTTCAGGTTTTACTTGATGATGCAGTCAAATCGTGTGTAGACTTTGTTCGTTCAGCTGACAAAAGCAAGAAGGCTATCGAGACATTCGTTCAAGAGTGCGAGAAGCACGGAATCACTGCAAAACAAGCTCGACAAATTATAGTATCAAACTTACGAGCGAATGGCCTTAAGGATAGAAGTATCCGATTCTACCTTCCAAGCAGCTTGAAGAATAAGAAAATGGCTCGAACGAAGCAGCCAGAATTTGCGGCAATAATTTGCCGCAAACTCGAGCAATTCAGAAAGAAGAAAGAATCCCTTGATAAAGACGCTTATGTGATACTCGAACTGCTTGAAAAAGCGGTCATGGGATTGAGATCATTCTTTACGAATGATGAATTGGAGATATTGAAGAAGCATAGACACGAGGTAGAAAAAATAATAAGCCACATAGATAATCCCGGCGAGTCTACAAGGGAAGAATACAAACGCAAATTGAGAACTCTGGTAATAGACGCGTTCGTTGGTAGGAATTCGAATGTGCAATTAGTGGAACTCCTTTCGGAGACTCCAGAACAAAGGAGCAAGCGCATAAGATTCTATAAATCAGATGAAGTTAATGACGTATTTGCATTGGATTGGGATTCGTATATGTTTTCAGTTTTTTCTGAGATCAGATGAGAACTGCAGCTTTCTTTCTATTTGTATTAAAGGCGATGAATTAACCGACTTGAAGACAACAAATATGGCGTTACCATCGTGAAAACAAACACCTAGGTATTTCACCTGCATAATTACTTCAGGCATTACAATTCTCGCCAAACAACCAATTTTACCAATCTAGACAGTCTTTATTATAGGATTTTAACTGAACAAATATGGGCCTCGAAGCCGTTTGCGATTAAATTTGAACTTTGTTTCTGTCAGTTCAAATTCTTGTTCTATGTATACTGATTTTTTCACGATGCCGCCATCTCCGGACAAAATGAGTACATGATACTACACCCACTACGTCTACTTTAGTCAATAGATCGGCTATGGTGTATTCCCATGGCATGCAGGTCTGAACAAAATCAGCTGCTTCGCGCTTTCAGAACATAAGAACACATAGCAATATCTGAAATGCCTATTACGAATAGCCTTTGTGGCTCCGCTTTGCCCGTTAGCTGACGAGCCTGCTAGTGTACCCTAAGGCCTAGGCCTTGAAGAGCTGGCTATGGCCCTATGCCTGAGGCCCTAGGCCTTCCAAGGCGACCAAAGTGTCACTTGGCACTTTGCTGGCACTTTGCAGACTGCCGACGCCCTAGGCCTCCCTTAGACTTTCAGCTGCTGGCATGGCTACTTTATCACCAAAGCCTACAGTCTTGTCCACAGACAGGCCTTAGCGGTCAAAGCCTCGCCTCACTTTAATGGCTAGTATATATACAAGGAGATTGAGAAAGGGTGATTCTATCACCATATACCTAGGGTTTTCCACACAAACTGCGGCTTTGCGGCATATTGCCCCGCCCCCCGTGCTCAATACGGCAGGGTAGCAGACCACTTCTTCTGCTAGAGAACACGCTGTATTTTCGATAGGACCACGGGTAATAGTGCTATGGGCTTGGCGCATGGCAGGCTGTCAAGGCCGCAAAACTGTGTGGAAAACTGGCCTGGCAATCTGACAGCCATACTAGGCCGGTATACTAGGGCCTTAGGGTCCTGCAGCTCGTCGCAATTGCACGTTCAGATAGCCAGTCCACCAATGGCAGATTATGTTATCTGGAACTTGTGACGTTTTCTGCTATCTAGTATACTATGCGAGGCGTAGATGAAATCAAACCTGAATCGAACAGATCTGATTATGCGGCAACGGTGATTGGCATCTATTGGTAAACTCATTAGTGTCTGATCCGAAAGAAACGCGCCGCTTTTGAAGCTTGAATCTCACTAAATTATAAGCCCGACTGTTACGAGGCTACATCTCTGCAACTGTTCAATTAGGGCTGTTATATGCGAATCCTTTCTCGAATCAGTGCAGACAGAGAATACAGTATAATCGCCGTTACAAGCAACATAGACCCTATGACCGCGGTGCCAACGGAAATTATGATCATCGGAGTCGAAACATAGCGTGTTGCAGAAAAAATATCGAGTGCCTGAACAGCAAAATATCCAGCTACGCTCAAGAAACCAATACCTGGCAAGCCATAGAATGAAAGTGGATGATAGATTGAGAGGAATCTCAATATTGCGAGTACAATCCCTCCTCCGTGCGATAGCGGATTATGCGTTGAAGTGTCTCCAATGTCATAGCGTATGGTTATTGGGACCTCTTTTATCGTCAGGTTCCTTTGACCTGCTCTCATGAGGATTTCAGTCGAAGCTGCCATCCCATCCTCCGTTAAATCGATGGAAGCTATGGCCTTCTTGTTATACGCCCTGAAACCGCTTTGAGCATCTGTAAGGTGGTTTTTTGAAGTAAGTTGAGCCAGCTTGGTTATTGTTTTAATGCCTAAGCTTCGGTAAGCGGGAACCTTCTTCTTATCGGCGGCTTTTAAGAATCTAGAACCTATTACCATATCTGCTTCTTTACGCAAAATAGGCCCTAGGAGAGCGGGAATTTGGCTTGGGTCATGTTGACCGTCAGAATCCAATGTTATCATCACTTCTGCATCGTGCTCTTTGGCATACTCAAAGAGCGTCTTGATTGCAGCGCCGTACCCGCGGTTGGCGGGATGTGCTACAACGGTTGCACCCGCAGATCTTGCAGCTTCGGAGGTACCATCCGATGATCCGTCGTCACAAACTATAATGGCGTTCGCGTACGGTTTTGCCCGCTTTATTATTTGACCGATCTCTTTGGCTTCGTTAAACGCAGGAATGCAAATCATAACTCTTGAGGCTTTCTCAACACTCTCAGAATGGGACAAAAGTAATTGCTCTATGAGAATGTGGAGTATAAGAGAACGCTTCTGTAGAAGGACTACCGTGACTAAAGCGTATAAGCATGTTTACAATTTCTAAGTCGAATTCCAAGAAGAATATCGTCACTAGTAGATGATGAAGAGAGCCGAATAGTGCATGCTCCTTTGTAATTGGATTTTGCGTAGGGAAGACGTGATATCCTAAAATTAATACGCTACTTTGCAGTTGACAGCATTTAGAATCTTCCTACTAGATACCTACACATGCATTAGTCGTCACTCAAAAGCCACATCAACTTTTGGGGGCAAAGCATACTGCCACTTAATTTTGAACCCCGCAGGCACATGCTGATCGGAGAGCGTCGGAAGGCCCGATGATAAAACGTTACCTGATGGATCTTCGATAGTTATCGAAACGTCTTTCCCGCCCGTGCTAGTAATAGTTGCAGGTGCTGATTCCAATGTATATTCGGTCAAGTTTTTAGGGGAGTTTGAGTCTCCGTCGGTCTCCACAATTAAATTCAATTTTGAATAAAATGGCTCAAATACTTTTCCTACAGGATTATAGCCAGGGTTATCGTGAACAAAAGAAGACTTCAATGCGGCTTGTATGAATATTCTTCCGACTCCTGTGCTGCCATTAGCAAAAGTATTCCCCGAAATTTCATTTTCTTGTCCGCTTGCATAAATAGAATACTTAGCATTGTTTGGTCCATCAAATTGATTCCCTTCAATCAGATTGAGATTACCTGAGACCTGAAGGTCAAAGTAAGTGTTATTCTCAACTAGACCATTTGCATCGAATCTGTTTCCAATCCAAACATTCTTGTCTGCGTGGGTTAGTCTTGCACCATCCTCTTTATTCAAGTAGATCCAATTGCCGATGTAAGTTCCCAAATCTCCATCGTCGCTGATTCCAAATCCATCGTTGTATAGGAATTTACTATCAGTTACGCGTAGGTCGGGAGAAGCGAAGCTACCTGTTACATACAACCCCGCTCGACCTGCATGCTCAAAAGTGCACCCTACAATTTTGTTATTCCATGCATTTTTTTGTCCGACCGAAAAATCGTCTTGTTTAAAGTCCCGAAGGAAGACGTTGTTCCATGTGCTATCGGTAACGCCGAAATTAGTTCCATTCAGTACGAATCCAGAATTGTAATATGCTCCTACGCCCTTGTTTCCGATCCCCTCAAAGTCTGAAAACTCGTTGAAATATGAATTCGCAAACTTAATACCTGTAAATTCAAATAAGTTGTTGTCAAAGTTAGGTGGAACCTGCAAGACCGTCCACTCAGGACCCTCGCCCACAAATTTCAAGTGTCCACTATCGGGAATAACTAGCGCGTTCGTGATATTGTACGGGTGATGCACACCGTAGCCCTTGACATATACTTCTCCGCCACCACTGGCATTAATTTCTCGTATAACCGCGTTGATTGTGGAAGATGCAGATCCGTCCGAGTAAAACACGATACCTGTCTTACAATTGATCGCTTCAGTCAAGCGTGGCGAAACTGTTGTTTGCTGAATTAAATATGTGCAAGGATTTGAGGTCCCGTTAAGACTCGCAATTGCGTCATGAAATGGCAAAGGATTAAGATGATTATTGGAGTACCAATACGCTAAAATACACACAGCAAATGCTGCCATTGCAGTTATAAGCATCAGAACTTTTGGACGTTGCAAACTTAACCAAACATTGTCATTTTCCGAGGCTTTATTTCTTACGAGACAAACCATTTTACGATTTTGACTGCCGCTACTCTGGGATGATAGTTTGATCTAATTTCCATAAGTAACTGGATTTACTAGTGGAATAGGCATATCCAGCAGACTTCCGCATTATTCTGACACATTAACCTTTCAATGTTTCCCGAGAATATCTAGTGAGCGAATGCTCGGACAGCCTATTCGTAACATGATAGACATATGCGTATTCTATTACCCCATCCATCGTTTATACCGAACAGACATGTGATGCTTTCGCGACCCCGAAGGATGAATTCATTCAGAATATTACAAGTTACTCCCTTCTATCCTCCAGATAAAGGAGGTATTGCAACACATACTTTGAACCTAAGCAACCAATTATCTAAGTCCGGCCATGACATCACAATAGTAGCTCCGCGTCCGAGAAGGATAAAATACAAGCCGAGCGCGAATGCTTTAAAAAAAATTCTTACTATTCCATCGGTGTATCTCCCTGGGTGGCCATATCCAACATTGAAGAGTTTCAGCATTCCAGTAGATTTTGGAAAGCAGCTCGATGAAATTATTAAAACAGGAAACTTCGACATCATTCATGCTCATGGACACCATTATCCTATCACTTGGTCCGCCTTAAGATCGGCCGCAAAATATGGAATCCCATCCGTACTTACTCTACACGGGATGTACGCATTAAATCCCCATGTTGATGGAGGCAAGTCGAATTTCGAGGTTATGTTCAACAAGCTCGTCTTTAAACGCGTTTTGCGAAAGACAAATTGCGTCATAGGTCTTACTAAACAGATAACCGATTATGGTCGGACGTTCGCCACTCGGAAGACGTCGTTTTATACCATTGGGAATGGAGTTGACACACAGAAATACCACGAAAATCTGAACCGAAAGCTTCAGTTTCGACAGAAGTATAACATTCCAATCGGGAGCAAAGTAGTCCTGTTTGTTGGCCGCTTTGAGCACGTAAAGGGTATTCTAGAACTCTCAAGGGCAGCCAAAAGTCTCATCCAGGCTGGAGCGTCCGACTTGCACATAGTACTTGTGGGAGCAGGCTCTTTGGATAAAGAAGTCCGGAGTATATTGGACAGAGTGGATAGTGCTCAAGTTCTTTCTTGGCAATCCTCAGAAACCATCCATGAGCTCTACATTGCATCAGATTTCTTTATACTTCCGTCTAAATTTGAAGCTCTACCTATCACGATAATCGAAGCCATGAATGCTGGTCTTCATATCATCTACACACCAGTGGGAGGAGTCTCGGATGTACTTGAGCATTACGCGCCTAAGACAATGATAAGGAGCTGCACAACAGTGGACATACGAAGCGCTATCAGCCGTCTACTCACAGACAACCAATCGCAAACTGATATTAAAGAATCCATTAGGTATAGTCAGAATTTTGATTGGTCCAAGATAGCTGCAAGTGTTGCCGATGTCTACTCTATGATGTCATTCGGCAAATTGAAAGTTAATTCTGGATAACTTCTAGATCATGCACAATCGTTGTTCATCTTGTTGAATCCAATCAACATTGACAAAAAAATACGCGAACCAGTGTAACCGAAATAGAGCTGCAAATAGCGATCAGAATCGAAGCTGTCCCGCCTATAGGAGTGCGGGCTCGAACGGTAAGTTAATGTTAAATGTTAATTGGGAATACTCGAGTCCTGACAAATCTTTTTAACAGTACCTGCTTGAAATGATTCTATATACGCAAAAATTCGCAATCCCAGCACAAGTTCAGGGGTTGCCTCAAAACCCAAAATCTTGGTGATCTCTACACTAGCCGGGCTACCGAGAGTATCCCGCATAGCCAAATCCCTTTCTACACAGGGAGAGGTCACTGTACTGGAATGGGACAGAAGTGCTAAATTGCCTAAGAATGAAATGCTGAATGAGATTAAACATCACAGACTGCACCGTAAAGCCGGCTTCGGATTTCGATTATTTTGTTGGTTACCTGAATGGTTTTTGTTCGTCGGTAGATTCGGCTTAAAGAATAGATTTGACATAATCGTTCCTCAAAACCTTGATGCACTGTTGCCAATTATTGCCCTAGCAAAGTTGAAAAATACTAAGATAATCTATGACGTGGCAGACTTCTATGCCGATTCCTATCTGCCTAAACGAGCGGCAATACTTCGGCCCATTACCGCATCAATTGAACGACTTCTCATAAGAATGGTTGACGCTGTGATCGTTGTAGACGAATCTCGCATTTGCCAGGTGGGCAATGTAGAGCGAAAAAAAATATCAATTGTTTATAACGTTCCGTATGACCATCAGCCCTCGCACTTTACCGATATCGACGCCTTACTCCCAGAAAAGACAAAGAGTTCATTTCTAATCTATTATGCTGGTATCCTATCTCCCGGGAGAGGATTATACCAGCTTGTCGATGTAATGCAGCAGTTATCTGGTGTAACGTTCGTTGTCTCCGGCTTCGGAGAAGAGGAATCCAAATTTGTAGAGTATATCCGAGGTAAGGAGAATGTGTTATACTTGGGAAAACTTGCTTATGAGCAAGTGCTTAGTCTTACTAGAAGGAGCGATTGCGTAATTGCCATATATGATCCGTCCATCCCTAACAATCGCTTCGCGGCACCCAACAAAGTGTATGAGGCTATGATGTGTGCAAAACCTTCAATCGTAGCGGATGAAACGAGTATTGCCGATATAATGATTAGAGAACACTGCGGATTAGTAATCCCCTACAATGACAGCCAAAAACTTAAGGAAGCTATCTCAACTTTAGTGAACAACCCAAAACTTGCAAAGGAGCTTGGAAGTAATGGCAGAAAGGCGTTCATATCAAAGTACAACTGGAGTAGAATGGAGAAAACACTTTCTTCAGTTGTAGCGAAAGTCCACGTTCAATAATGAACAGTTTCTTCTTTGTTTGCGTTTAAAAATCGATACTAATGGATCCGCAAGACTCAATTTGCGTCACGTTCAAACTCGAGACTCAAAAAGTGACTTTCACATAGATATCCGCAACAAATGCTTTGCCGTAAACCGAAGTGGATCACAGTTGGGTTCGCGCCGCCGGTACATTGCCTAATCATTCTTTACTATTTAGTTTCAGATTCATAGACGACAGGCCACTTGGTCAAGAATTTATCTGCTAAATCTAATAGGACGGGTCCAGTCTTTTTCCGATTCTATTTATCATATTAAGTGTTGATTTGGCCACTGTACTCGGAAGCACTTCTATCGAATCTTCTATGTCTGCCTTTGTAAGAACGTGTAATCGCAGAAACGATAGATAAGATCCTAGGACACTGATGATTATCGCCAAAATAAAGGGCACTTCAAAGTAACTCAGAAGATATGCCAGCGCGAATGGTACGGCGAAAGTAAGTAATATTACCTTCCAGAAAATATTCAAACCAATCTTTTTTGAGACTATGACTGACACAATTAGACTTGCTACTGCTCCGAGGGTATAACTGAGTGCTGCACCCGTTGCGCCATATGCCGGCGTAAGCGCTAAGAATAACACTACGCGAGCTAGGTTACCTGCTACTGTTATTCCGAGAACTTGCTTATATTTTCCATATGAGTAGCTGAGTGTGCTAACCCCAGACGCAATTTGAGATGGCAATGTGGCCAGGACCATTATCTGAAGGAACAAAGCTCCTTGACCGTATTCGTCTCCAAATAATTGCATTATTTGCGTAGAATAGAAAAACATCACAGTTGAAAATGGTATTGCGATGATTGCACTCAACTTAGTGATTCTCCATACAAAGGTCTTTCTACCATCATTCATTGCACTGAGGGCCGGGAATCCAATTGTGAAAAGTACCGAAGCAACAGAAGCGACGGCAGTAACTATTGAGTAAGCGATGAAGTAGATGCCTGCCAAACTAGCGCCACTAGTTGCATATACGACTACGGTACCCAATTGTGCTGATAAAGTTGCAAGTAGAGTAGGAATCCAATTAGCACTGCTAGCAGCAAAAACATCCTTGAAGGTTGCCCTTAACTTAACGGTTGAGCTACCAGTATCTCTAAAAAGTGCGAAAACTGCTCCGACGAATAGGATTGCGCCCACAATAAACGAAACGGCATGACCAAGAGTTATACCCGTTGCTCCTAGTCCCATCTCAACTAGAATAAATGCAACTGCGATTCTCAAGCCATTAAATATGATGCTAACAAGAGGCAGAATGCGCGTTTGAAGAGATGCTATCAACACCGATCGGAAAAGACTGTAAATGCCCGTTGAAGCGAGAATAAGAATTGCGATCAAAGTCATGTTCGGATCGACTTTGAAATAGGTCCTGATTTCATCTTTCAACAACATAATAACTGCAGAAGAGGAAACGATACCGACAGAAACTAAAATTATAGATGCTCTTACATAGATCTTGGCATCCCCGTGCCTTTTTTCAGAAAAACTCCTTCCAAGGTATCGCTCTATTCCTAATGGGACGCCTACAGTGGCTATATTTATGAAAATAGTGGCTAGGGATATGATTGCAGACGCAACTCCAATCGCTTCAGAATTTGAGACCCTGGACATAACAAACCAAAAGGCATATCCTGAGAACATTGCGATTACTGTCTCAATTAGGACATAAAACGTGGGCCTGCCAACACTTTTAGCTTGGAAGTTCTTTCACTCCTAATAACTGCAAGACGGAAAAGTTATTGGCAAGTTGTTGATTCACTTTCAAGCACTAAACCGAATTATCTCGGATCGGATAATATGCCATCGATCGGACTCTATCTAATAAAGACTTGTTAGTTCATTCTTGAACGTGGTCGGATTAATGTTTCTAAAAGTTCTGACGTTCGCTATAATGTGGTTTGCAGTTTGACATCGTGTAGCGAAGCTATGGTGGGTTAGACATTGGAAAGCAAAATGAAAATCTTATTCTTTCTACATTATCCGAATCCATTCCCGGGTGCAGCTTGGAGGCGAATTGAATTCTTCGGAAATCACTTCGCGCGTGAAGGGAACAGAGTTACAATTGCTGGTGCGTTTTCATTATCTACAATGAAGATGGCAGGCTGTCATTCGCAAGGCAAATTGAGATTGATTAATGTCATTCCAATAATAATGGCTTCAAACGTCCTTTCGGCATGCTTCAATGTCATTTCATCTTTCATATTATCTCTGGTTCTAATTTTTTTATCGAAGCCAGATGTTATCATAATTTCTGTTCCTAATGGAGAACCGGGGCTAGGTTCGTATGCCGCAGCTAAACTAACCAGACACAAGATAGTGATCGATTATAGAGATGAGTGGGAAGATTATGTAATTGATAATTCTAGGTCTGCCTTATCGCGGAGGGCCTACCGAATCATAAAATCAATTATGATAAAATGCTATCAGGGTGCCAATCTTATGGTAACTGTTACACAGCCCATCGTTAACAAATTGCAAATTAGCGGCATCCGCAACGTCGAGCTAAAACCTAATGGCGCTGATACACAAATCTTCCAACCGTACGATAGGGACATAGCTAGGAAAGAAGCAGGCTTACCTTCGCAAGATTTCGTAATTGTATTCAACGGAATCGTGGGACTTTACTATAGACTAGATATTGTCATACAGGCCCTAGGCCAGATTTCGCACAAACTAACCAATGTAAAACTGGTCATAATTGGTGACGGACCCTCAACAAATGATCTCGTTGCGCTGACCGCAGAGCTTGGGTTAGAACAATCTATTCTATTTCTTGGCCCAAAATCTGATAGGCTTGAAATCGCACATCTTCTAGCTGCCGCTGATGTCGGTATTGTGCCTCTTGATTCGAGTACGCGAGTTCTCAATGCTCTTCCGACCAAATCGTTCGAGTACTTTGCCTGCGGTTTGCCCGTTATTGCTACAGTTCCAACAAAATCTGAATTAGGAGCCATAATTGTCAATAATAAATTAGGTATAACATGCAGTCCCGAGGATATTGCATCTCTGGCTGAAGCTATTGAAAGAATGTATTTTGACAGAATCTTCCTGAAGGAGGCCGGTACAAATGCAATCTCTTTTGTGAGGAGCAGGTTTGACAGGGAAAAAATAGCGGTCCAATTTCTGGATTTGGTTGCGTCAGTTAATGAAGCAAATTGAGTACAAATGGCTCTCGCCATTTGTGATATTCGCTGGAATTGCAGCCATTACTACGTCGTATTTCTTTTGGCTAGTGGAATCTCCACTCAAGTACGTATTCTCTGCGCTGGAAATCGCTGGAATTGTCTTAATTTACACATTAACTAAGGACCCTAGAAAATCACTCCACATTCGATTTAGTGGATATCATTGGACCTCAAAGCAAGCAGGACTTCTATTAGTCGCATTCTCAGTAGTGCTACTTTTGCTTCATGTACTTCAATTAGGAAATCAATTGCTTCAGCTTTCTATCGCTCTCGTATGTCTATCATTTCTGTCTGGCTATGTCTTATTACGGATATTGAGAATGTATGTCCATTTTTCAGCTTTGGAGTTTTTCACTCTGTCTTTTGTGATAAGCTTCGCATTAGCGGCCTTTCTCAACTTGGCCACTATATGGGTACAAGAGAATATCCGAGTCTATGTTATTCTACTTTCGTATGTGATAATTGGTGTGGTGGGAATAGCAAAAGCAAGAAATGATGCATTTGCTCACTTGCCATCTTTTAATCGCCCTCTCGACATTTTGGCTATAATCTTCTCGGTTGGCTTCTATCTTGTGCTCTCTTTTGCTATGTATCCAAACATAGCTCTATTGCCAGGCACGGACATTAGCAGACATTATCAGAGCTCAATAATCCTTTCTAGAACCCCCGACCTTTATCATGACTTTGGGTACATTCTTTTTCACAGTTTTGAATCGGCTGTAATCGTGCTAACTGGAAACCCTGAATTACAGTGGTTGCAAAGTGCACTTATTACGTTAAACTTGTGGCTCCCCGTTGCAATTTACGTTGTGGCCAAAAGATATTTCGTTAACCTGGACAGTAGAATTCCCGCACTATCAGTAATTTGCTATTCCGTTCTCAGCAACTTTTCGTACATCTACTTTACGCAGCTGAAAACTACCGGCGTTGGCGGAACTGAAATCTCTCTGTTGAGCATAACTGCAGATAAAACATATAACGGTACAATGAATTTCTTGCAACCGCTCTATTTCTTTGCGCCAATGGCTGTGGCGATGGTGATATTTGTAACCATCTTATTCCTTATGAAAATCAACTCGATAAAAAAACACCAATTCATCCCATTGATGACTGTCTTAGTGTTTTCGGCTTACCTTGTTCACGTGGTTGAAGCGTTCATCATTGCAGTAATCGTAATAGTCTATTCTCTACTTCATAAAAATAATGGGTTCAGACAGAAGGACACTCTAATTTCAATAATCCTAGGGTTTGCCTCCGCGACCGGGTTTCTCGTCTTCGAGACTTTTGTTTGGCCTCTTGGAATTAGACACCCCGGTATACCTGTCTTTTCGTTTGCAGCCACTATCTTGCCAATGATATTGTGTGCGATGGCACTTGTTTGGCATTCGAAAGTTCTGCCTGCACTTAAAATTACACTGCCCAAATACAATGGTGAAAAAATCAGAACTTCGGCGAGCATTGTTCTCTTGTCGGTGTACACTCTGGGCCTCGTGACATCGATCTTTATCGAGAATTTCAAAACATCAAGTGTGGTTGATTTTGGAAGTGTTCCATGGTTTATTTATCCTTCTCTTTTAGGCATGGCTGGATTTCTTGCAATTCTGTGTATAGCACAACCGCGGAGTGTCTTGCGAAACAATAGTTTGATTTTTGCACTACAGGCCATAGTCGTTCTATTCGTTATGGGGAGAATTCTCACGGCAATAAATCTAAATGTTGGTCCGACTGGTTACTGGGAAAAGAGATTCATAAATTATATTTTTCTATTTGCTTGTCTTGTTGCTCCGATACCTATTGTACGCTTTATCCAGGCTATGTCTATTCAACGAAAACTTATCTATCGTGCGGTTTCGCTTATTGCGATCTCCGCAATAGTTGTGTCTGGTTCTTCTTCGTTACTATTGCAATCAGAATTCTGGTTATGGGCCTCCCCTAATGCACCCAGCGGTCAGGAATTAGAAGCCGTAAACTACTTGAGAGAGGTGTTCGTCAAGGATCCAAGAGCCTTTATCCTTACCCCCACTTCATATTCGAGGGATGTTCTAGCCTTTGCAGCTCCACCCTATCAAGTCACTGTAACTGATCCCTTTTTTTCAGCCGAAAACCCTGGAATACCATTATTCATGCTTGATTCTCACGGTCTTAAGCATGCATACATATACGTGAATACGCGTGACATTAAATTTCTGAACGACCATTGCGGATGGGTTTGCCAACACTTACTTCCAGAATTGCCTATAGTCTTCTCTAATGCGGAAACGAAGATCTATAACGCCACTTATGTTGGCTTTCCAACTCCCTCATCTAGTACTGCCCTAGTTCTGAGTAATGACCCCGGCTTTAGAAAGTCCTCATACGGAGCTTATGACCTGTTAGCTCAAACAAATGCAGAATACACAACTATGGAAGAATCAGATCACAATTTACTGAATGAGAGTAATTTGATGCTCGGCTACGATCCTATATCATATACAGAATTTCGATCTCAATTTCGATCGTCCGATTGGAACGTGCAATCTGGCAACTGGAACTTTGATGGCAACAATCTAAACGCAGGTGAGAACTCTAACGGCACAAGCCGAGTAATATTGTCACCAATAGCTGCAAAATATTTTAATGCATCAGTCGCGTTCAAACTAACAGAGAAAGTTCCTAACGTAGCAAGCTATGTTTCCATAATTCATTCCTGGAAAGATGTGAGGAATTATGATTACTCCGGGATCTTGATTGAGGGCAACAAAGTCTATGTCTACTTTGCACATGTCAAGAACGGCAAACTAGAATTCGAACCACCATGGCCTAGCACTGACACTGGATTGCTCTATAGAGACGGAACTTCCTTCAATGTTACGCTGGCCACAAAGCCTAATCTGATCGAGTTGCTTCTGAACGGTACAAAAGTACTCTCGAAAGAAGGCGCAACACAAGATGGAGGGTTATTAGGGCTGAGTTATGGAAGGGTGAAGAGCGTTAGTTTCGATGACTTCCACGGAACGGTAACTACAGATTCTAGACCGGGGTACGACTATCTGAAGTATGCATATTCAGGTGGTCACCTCATCGTAGTTAATTCGAATGGTTATGGTGACATTGGAAAAGCACTCAATATACAAGCGGCTAAGACTGAGTCTTTCAATGCTAAAAACTCTTCAGCCGTGAATACAACTTTGGGCCAAGGAATGAACTATTACCAAAACCATGACTCTTCCTCGACAAGCATTCCAATGAAGACTCGTCTGTTGACTTACTCTTCTCCGTCTGGTATTTTATCGATCCCTGCATCAACAATAAAGTACGGAGCTGGCAATATCACGTATGTTGACGTGCGCAGCGCAAACTCGACTTTGGATACAAAGACTCGCTCTTCCGACCAGTCTCAGCATGGGTCTTTAAGCTTTTTTGATGCTACTGGACTTAACCAAAACCAATCTGATCCTAATGCATATACTCCAACGGCTATATTCAATCAGCTGAACGCAACAGGGAAAATTACAATAAGTACAAATTCTCTCATTTTGCCAGCGGAACTTAGTGCACAACAGTTACGAGTCGTTGCTAATGGTACGGAAGTTCTCCTAGAGAACGCTTCAAATATTCAATTTAGCGGTTACAATGATACGCGGGTGACGACCAATTCGATCTCCTTGGAGAATGGACAAGACTTCTACAGTGAAATAGAATCGGGAAATCTCGATAAGTTCGAATTTCATGGGTCTGCTCAGATTACCGCATCATATAATGATACATCGTACACTTTCTCGAATGTCAGCAGTGCACAACTTAATTCCTCTGAACATATCATAATGAAAGTTAGACAGCCAGAGATCTACATTAACGGACAGACAACATTTAGAGCCTTAAATGCTCAGCCAACTCTCTCGACTTCAGTAACAGGACAGGATCTAAGAGTGAAAGGAATGACGTCCTTGAACATTTTCATGTCCGATCGTTACTCAATCGCGACGGCCATCCACTTGAACGGCACAAGCCAAATCACTCCCAATCCCTCGGGCTATAATGAGATCACATCGTTAAATCTTGAGAGCACACCATACTATCATTTCTTGTCGGCCTCGGTTATTGTTAGGATGTTACTCCTCGCACCGTTCATTTTATCGCTAATTTTGCTAGTACGACGGAACTCTAATGGTCGCACTAGTAGACAAAAGGTTGTACTATGATCTATGAATCCTTTAGATTGCGTTTAGAAAGCGCCTTGTACTGTTTGTGCTCCTGTTTGCATGAAAAGTATACAAGGAAGCATCTTTAAGCGCTATATTCAGTTTGGTCGTCTACCGGATATTGTTTTGTAAACCATATCTCGCTGTCTCGCGAGAAAGCAATTTGACAAATTGTCAACTTTGATCGAATTATAGTCCGCAGCCTTTGAAAACTGATGTAATTCGAATCAACTTGCTAACTCTGCATAACAATTCTCTACCAGTGGAAAGACACTATCTTCATCGTAACTTGCGGCCTTTTTCTTAGCATTAAGCGACAGATTCGAGCGCAGGGTTTCATCCTTACTTAGTCGCATAATGGCATTCTCAAAGTCTTTGGGCTGGAGTGGATTTATGAGCAATGCATCTTTGTTGTTTAACAACAGAGCTCGATTTGCTGGAATGTCACTACACACAACCGCACGTTCACAACTCATCGCTTCTAATAGGGAAGTTGACATCCCTTCAGTAAGCGAAGGTAAGACGAAGATGTCAATTGCTGATAACCATCTCTCAACGTCAGTTCTCACGCCAGCAAATACAACTTTATCCTGGACCCTTTTTTCCACGACTAGATTGCGCGCAGACTCCTCTAATGGACCTGTTCCGATCACAATTAACCTGAGAGATGGTAACTCAGTTGAGATTCTTGCGAAGGAGTCTATGAGCATCATGAAATTTTTCTCTGGCGTGAATCTCCCAACGAATCCTATTGTAACTAGACTCTCGCTTATACCAAGCTCTTTTCTAATTTGCTCTCTGTTTTGACGAGAAAACTTGAACTTTTCTACTTCGATTGGAATAGGGATGAATCTAATATCTTTGTTGGTTAACTGTGAATAATATTCCTTAATGAATGGATTGACAGCTACGGTAATATTGGCTCTCTTGACCGTGAACAAATCAAGACAATATTCCAATCTTAACAACAGATTATTAAACCGGCCCTGAAGAGACGGGGCAATTGTCTTATGTCTAATACCGTGTGAAGAAATAATCACAGGAATTTTCATTATTCTGCTCGCAATGATTGCTGCCAATCCTCCATAACCTGTATCTTGAGCATGAATGAGAGTAATCGGGTGTTTTCTATGTATTTGGATGAGCTTTCCTACCCATAATAATACAAGAAATAATCGAGAAAGAACGTAAATTAGGTAAGGAGGATGAATGGTTTTCGTGTTTTGGGGTTTCTGTGTATTCAGCTGTTTCTCAACCACTTTGCTAGTGGTACCGCTAAGGCGTGTACATGAGATCCCTGCAAGAGTACTTCCTAGAACAGTCACGTCAAAATTCTTATTGAAAAGCCAGTACCCTAGTGCGGAGGTGTACTTTTCTTCTCCGCCGTAGGAAATGTTAAACACTCTATTAGACGTGAGTAAACAAATGTGAGGAATAGAGGTTATCGTCTGGGATTGATCACTAATGCTAATGTAAGTAAGGCCTCCTACAACTGAAGCATTTGAATATTTACGTGATGGTTAGGTGACACCTTTATTCGCCAACTATCGAACAGTTGTCGGACAAATACCATCTTTTAGCAGACATAATTGCGGGGTTACGAGAATCTATTTTGCGTTGGAGCTCAAAAGGTTCAGCAATAACTTCGGTTGAACTAGTCTGATGACCACTGGCGAAGCATGCTACTACAACAATTTGTGAAATAATTGGTATTAACGTCTCAAACCAGAAAACCAAAACTTTGCACAGTATTAGGCATTTGTCAAAACAATTTAATCAAATAACGTTTTGATGGGCTGCTCACTACACGTCCTTTGCGAGACTCTTCATGCTTCTAGCTTTTTGGACGTCTCCAACAGGTCCTCGATCGGCTCAAGTTCGTGTCGAAGGACTATTTATCTAGGCAGCATTAACTGGATTGCAGCCGTATCCTGGGCTAAAGCGCTCACACCTTGCCTTACAGGTATCGATGGCTTAAATTCTAGCTCCTTCAAAATAAGTTCAATATTCGCGCGGCTATCCCTGATGTCGCCGTTTCGTCCCTTTTCATGAATCGGCTGAAGCGTCGAACCCAACGACTTGAGTACTGTTGATGCTAGCTCGTTTAATGTGATTGAAATGCCTGTCCCCAAATTGTAGATTCCTGAACAACCTTCTTCTGCTGCAATTACCAACCCATCAACTATATCGTGAACCGATACAAAATCTCGGGTCTGCTGGCCATCGCCGTAAATAACCGGCGCAAGCCCTCTACCAATTCTCTCGATGAACTTGGTAATTACACCCGCATAATCTGAGCTCTGGCCCTTTCCATATACATTGAAAAAGCGAAGGGATACGGCATTTTTTATTCTCCCTGAATTTGCAAATGATGTTACAAGAGACTCGCCTGCAACCTTGCTTGCACCATACGGCGAAAGTGGGCTCAGCACATGGTCCTCAGACACAGGCACGGTTTTAGGTTCGCCGTATACTGCAGCAGAGGACGCAAACACAAAATTCTCGACGCCGTTTTGAGCACAAGCGTTAAGCAGAGATGTGGTGCCGTTGACATTAACGTCAATGGTGTTAAACGGAGAAAGCATGGACTCTGCGACGCTAATCTTGGCCGCAAGGTGAAAGCACGTATCGATCTTCTTGTTGAAAATCACGTCATTGACGCCTTCCATATTCCTTATGTCCATATCGAAGAACGATACCCTCTCTTCATTTGCGTATGGCCTTGTCGTAAAGTACTGACGGTTGTTGCTCAGGTTGTCAACCACGGTGACCTGAATATTCCTTGACTGAATTAATTTTCTGACAAGGTGGCTTCCAATAAACCCAGCCCCGCCGGTAACCAACACGTTTCTCAACGTGCAAGAGAAAACTGCCGAACTCTGAAAAGCATTTGTTGTACTGCAAATGTGACAACAGTATAGGCGTCATTTTGCAGATTCCCTGAAAAGTCATTTCATTGCCGCATTCAGGGAGTTATACCGCGCTGCGGGAACGCTAGAGCGCTGACGGCCTAGTCTTCCTCGACTTCAAGTTCCCTTACTATCTCTTCCTTACCTATGTCGATGTGCACCTTTCCGCGTGGCGTGCGGGAAATAATATTCGCACAGAGCAGTTTTGTCGAGTTTGGTTCGATGGAAAACGTAGTAGCCTTTCGACCGTCCGAGGCCGCTCCGTTAATCCTCTCATAGTCGTATAGCGGAAACACACCTGCATCAGTGCGGATTCTGCCAATGCAGAGCTTGTATGAGGTGTCCGAGTCGTTGTACAGTTTCACGCACACCCAGCCGGACATTGGCACCGCAGATGAGTCGAATTTGCGCAGGCCGTGGTTGCTTGGCTGCATCATTTTCTGAATCTCTATCCCTCCGCTCTTCTGACCTGCAATCGCCATCGTTGCAGACCACGACCCCATCGGGTGCAAGCTTTTTGTCTCCTTGATAATATCCGACGTTTGCACGTCATATACCTCGATGTGTATCCTCAAGTCCCCGTCAGCAAAGTCCTCGGGTATCTTCCACTTGAGCGCAAACGGCTCCTTGACCTTGTCGCCATGGAGTCTGCCAATTGCCTTGTCCTTATCATAGAACAAAAACACCCTGTCCTGGTCGCCGTATTGGGTGCGGAAGGTGATGGACGCAAAGCCATTGACAAACCGGCCGGTTATGTCGCCTTCGATGTAGAGCCTGCCTCCGACTTCTGGCACAGACCTGCCAAGCACGTTTGCATTAATTTCCGTCTTTCTTCCTCTCATGTAGAGAACCTGCGCGGCCTGCACGCCAAGGGCCACTGCAAGTGCCGAAAGCGCTAGAATGGCAGCGTACATCGCAAAAAAAGAAGCAGTGGCAAGGTACTTGTTCTCAAAAATCTGGGGGTACATCTTGGCGAAGGGCTGCAGTTGCGGAAACAGAGCTAGCACCACCAGTGGGGCTGCTATTATGATGCAAATTTCCGCTGCAATCCCTAGCCTAGTCACTTCTCAATACCTGTAAGCAATGGAATTGGTAGGATAGAAGGATATAACAGCTGTTCATCAAAGTGCTTGCAGCCGACACTTGCCTTCAACAGTTCCCAAGCGCAGGCTAGAGCAGCTTAAATAGGAATTAAAAATCTTGTGAACGTTCTACCTGTAGTTTTCCTCTAGGAGCCACTGACATTAACCATGACACAATAGCCACTACTTGTTTGGATTCTATCGTAAAAGCAGCCGTTTGGTGAGTCCACGTTCTCCGCCTTCTGCTGAATTTGGGACAAGTATAATGTCGACCTGCGCCTGTTTACTTGTCAGGATTCTACTCTTTACAGTACTTCTGTGCGCAAGACTAATGCAACCAAAAGACTGCGTTCTTGCCACATAATGTTCCCTGCCTGTTTCAAACGGGCGGTTTGAACAGAAAATGTAAAAATACTTAAGATCTCATTCCGCCCCAGATTATGATACATGACAGAAATAGATTTTCTGACTGATAAAATGATAGACATTGCTATTGCATCGTCCTTAGGCATATTCATAATGGTACTTCATCGAAGAGCTGACAAAAGAGTTCATGATATGATAGTGTCGCTACACGACTATGTGACGGTAGAACACCGAGAGGTTATGCAAAAGGTTCAGGAAATGCTTGAAGCAGAGAAACAAATCGACAATGAGGTTCACAGGATTATCTCCGAACAGCAAGCCCTCATAAAGGAATTACATGAAGGGGCAAAAAAGAACTAGGCAGATAGCACATTTGCACAATTGGCAAAGCTTCGTAAAGCTGAGTAATTGAGGCAAATAGCCCTGCATCAGGGCAATTTGGCATAATTTCACCTGAACAAATGCATGTCGATTCTGTGACTTTGTATTAGAAGAATTTAAGTATCTAGATCTGCATATTGGTTTGAGCTCATGAAACTCGGCCCCATTGATTTTAAGCGACGCGAAAAAGCAGAGACTGAAACTTCTGACCCTCTAAAGGGGCAAGGCGTAGAAGAAGCGGCAGCCGCAATATCTGCAAGCGCAACAGGCATTGCAAAAATGGATGATATTTCTGAAATCAGCGCGGACCCAGGTGTCAATGCAGACTCTGACAAGATTGAGCTAGCTGTCGCGGACTATGCAGAAGATGAATCCTCTGATTCTGACGATGGAGAGGACGAACACTATGGCTTGCAGGATCGCTTTTCAAAGATAAAGGGCACGACTGTCAAGACTTTGTCGCCTCTGGGCAGGGCAGGCAAGTTTCATCTAAAGACCTTCAAAGAAGAGGGCAAGGACCTAAAAAAACTCCTCTCTTCAAAAGAAGTTGTAATTTACAAGACAGATGCTGTCGCAGTATTGCTAAGAAGGCTAGGCGGCTATTTCGAGTTTCTAGAGGAGTACAACAAGCTGGTAAGGGAAGGCTATACTTTTGCATACAGCGAGGCTGTAGAGAGCTTTTTTGAAATTCCAGTCGCAGGGATAAAGACCAAGCTTGGCAAACTCTACTATTTCCACCACCAAAAATATGCAAGCGGAAGCGAGGCGACCATTCCTCCAGACTTGACCAAGCATGTAAACGGTCGTGCAATTCCGACAGTGGAAAGTTCTCCTGCCGGAGCCAAAGAGCAGGACACTATCCAGCAGCAAACTTGAGCCTGGAGAACTGCTATTTCAAACAGGATCTTTGATATATCGTATTTAATGGCGCAGCCATAGTATGCCTTCTCAATTGGCGCCACCACTTGAATCCATTGCCTAATCTCATACGTTACCCCTCTTGCTGACAGCCTGTCGAGGGAAGCGGCAATCGCCATATTCTCCAACTGATGATTATCAAAACTCAAAAGCGGTAAAATTCGCGCAATATCTGAGAGCGTATTTGCACTGTCATCACCTTTAGCCAAGAGACATATGCGAACATGCGCGCAACTAATTGGATAATATCGTAGCCATCGCAGTCTATCCAACACGGCCGATACCGTGGATAATAATTCCGAAACAGACTCCCTCTAAGGTTAGATATCTGATATACTGCGACAGGACATTTGTCGCGGGTCCAGTTGCGAAAGCCTCTAGGTGTAGTTGCGTCTTTGCTTTCATGCTTTTTGCTTGTTTCTGTTTTTTCTGCGGTCCCCGGCTATGCCACAAAATCAGGCGAAGAGTCAATTTCAAAACCAAGAGTCTGCAATTGCGTAGTCTTTAGGCTCGACGATGTCCAGGACTATTGGCTAAGCGGCGTGCAAGAATCGATAATGGAAGAATTTGCAAAGTCTCATCAAAAGCTAACCTTGGGGGAAATAATGAACTTCTTTGGTGAAGACCAGAAACTGGTCAACGAAACGCGCAAAGGGGCGTCTGTTGGAACTTTCGAGTATGCACTGCATGGCTGGAACCATGCAGACTATTCCACAATGACACTTGAGCAGCAGCAAATGGAGCTCATGCTTGCAAATGACAAGATGATTAGCATCTATGGCAGGCCGTCAGACATATTCCTAACGCCTTACAACGAATTCAACAACGAAACACTACAGGCGATGAGCAACCTAGATATTCATATTGTTAGCGCCGCCACCTATTCCGCGTATTATAGTGGCAATACCGTGACACCTTGGGCGCCCAATACTGACCAATTCGGAATCTACCATGCTCCCGAGACTGTCACTTTTGGACTCTACTCAGGCACGCATATTGGATGGACATCATTGAGCCAAATGAAGCACTTGATTGACGCCGGAATCAAGGCCAGAGGCTGGAGCGTGGTGACACTTCATCCGCAAGACTTTAGCAAGTACACCCCTGACGGGCAAACAGCGCTAAATGTCGTTAACAAGACATCAACCAACAGACTTGGCGGTCTGCTTAATTTCATTCACGCGCGTGGCTATGCCATCGCTTCATTTCATGACCTCGCTAATTCTGAAGCAAGGCAACATGACGATGTTGCACCCAATGTTACGGTTTCACCTGAGGGGGGACACTACACTACAATTGTGCACGTAGGATTGACGGCCGACAAGCCCTCCAAGATCTACTATACTATTGACGGAAGCATCCCTACAAGCTCAAGCCCGGTGTACCCGAACAAGCTGAAGATTTCAGAGAATACAACACTCAAGTTCTTTGCTGTTGACCGGGACGGAAATATCAGTCCAATTTTGACGGAGCAGTACCGGATTGAACACAATGTATCCAAATCCGGCCATGGCGAGTAGACCCTCGTCAGACATAGATTTTAGCAACAGCAAATGTGGGTACAGGACGCATCGCCCTAGCAGTCTAATTCAATATTGCAAATCCTGGCTTGATTGTCAATACCCGGAGACATTGCAAGACGTTGGCCCAAAGTTTGCCAAGTAATCTATTGTCTGTTTAGGGAAATACTGGCATCCGAATAATGGTTCGTCAATGGCAGAGTGGCTAGTAGATTACGTTGACTGAATGCGGGGAGAAAGAAGCCATCGGAGATGCTGCCTTTGATATCCTTGAAGCGGAAAGTAATGGCCAGGATTTGCAAGGGCCTGATTCTGCAAGGCTCGAATTGCGTCGGCGGCAAGAGTTTGTTTCAATGATGAGCCATGAGTTAAAAAATGCACTTACTCCTATCGTCGCATTCTCTGACATGCTCAATAAGAAAATCAAAGTCGGATATCAGCTGACCGACAATGATGTTAAATCATTACAGATAATACGCGACAGCGGTCATAGAATGAAGCATCAAATCGAAGACCTTATGTCAGCGTACAAATTGGACATGCATCTAAGGTTCTATTTCAGGTCAGTAGATCTGGTTCAACTTATCGAGGAATCCGTTAGCGACTTTTCCACTCTTTTATCCGAAAGGGGAATAACAGTTGAGAAGGCATTTCGGCTGAATCTAGGTAACAAAGATGCAAGATTATCAAGTGAGTCGGAGACAAAGCAGCAAGTACACTTGAACTGCGACCCTCAGAAGATAAAGGAGGTGTTTGCGAACCTGCTGACAAATGCAATAGACTTTGTTCCTGCTGGTTATGGCAAGATAGCGATTGAAGTAGAGATAGTCTCACACGATGCCCTGGGTCCATCAACAAAGTTGACAAAAAACACTGGATCGACGTTATTGCTCTTCTCGATTAGCGATAATGGACCTGGCATTCCTGATAACGCCGTGCCCAATATTTTCAAAAAGTTCTATCAGGTTGATCCAAGCAAGGCGCGCAGATTTGGGGGCACAGGCCTTGGCCTGCCAATCTGCAAGGGAATCATTGAAGCACATGGAGGAAGCATATGGTACGAGTCACCCGCGTCAGAATCTGAAATGAAAGGCGCGTGTTTCAAGTTTTGTTTGCCTCAAGACTCTAGTGGAAATGCTATTGCTTCTAGCGCAATCTGAAGCGTTTGGCCTGTAATCATAATGGCTTTTCTTGGATGTCCTGCTCTCGATCTATTTCTGACCTTCCCCGGCAATCCGAGGCATAGTCGCAAGTCTGTATCCTTTGCCTTGTAGTTGCTTGATTATCTTTTGGTGAATCTACAATAATCGAAATCCACCTACGATTATGTTAATCTATAATCAAATCTGGCAATTTGTGCCAAGGCTTTTCTAGCTCGGCAATTGCCCGAAATTCATGGCCCGAGAAAAGCTCTCGCTCCCGTTTGAAGTCGAGTATTCCGAGAAGCCTGGCAAAAAATCAAAGAACATGAAACGACTTGCGATAATTGTCAAGCCAGAAAATGTCAACGCGATTACATCGTCGCTTTCAGAGGTGGGCCTTGACTCTACTATTTATGATGTAAAGAGGGCGACAAAGGACAAGGAAAAAGTCATGACAGGCAGAGGCAGCGGCACCGCAGAACTTGCCTACTCGAACAGAAAGCTAATAGCCACTGTAGTTAACGCTGACGACGTTGAAGGGGTGACTTCTAGAATAAAGAAGGCACTTGATGGCGACAAGGCAGTTGTGTTGATTTCTGCAGTTGACGATTTGGTAATCATTTAGCGCATATTACCCTTCAGTTGTAGAGGACGACTTGTCCGCGTTCTATTACACACACCTTATCAAACTCTGACGTGGCGTGTTATGAAAAATGGTGGTCTTTAGAATACGCCAGATAATGTTCAAACTTGACAAACAAAAGGTCCCTGTGCATCAAGATGGCTATTCAATTCACTCATGCCTCCGGCGAATGCTTGATTGAATCTTATGGATCTGTAATTCGGACTTGGCAGAATCAATTTGAAAGACTCTATGTTATCCTGCTTTGCAGTAAGGAAAGCCTGTATGTCCTCGTTCTCTAGCGGTCTTTCCTCCCGATAACGTAGGACTAACTGCTAGTCTAGGATTTCACACTACATCTCGGGCTTTTCTCCTTCAGATAAAATGTCGCATAGTCTTCCTTCCGCTCTTGACAAATATTCGATGCCCTGATGGAATTCTTCCTTCCAAGTAGGGCCTTTAAGGTTGGGAAACTTCTTCCACTAGGAAGTACGAGATCTTCCAGGTTCTCCGGAATATTCTTTCTACAAGTAATCTTCCGATGGGAAGAAGAGAAATAACTGGAAGGGCATAACTACCTCGAAAAGCTTCCATTGGCTGGAATGCAGGAAGAGTACAAGTAATTGAAATCTAAAAAGACAAAATCAGATGTAGCAAGTGTCCCGGGCCCGAACATGACAAGATGCGATAGTGCCGCAATATCCTCTGTCATTGGTAGAACCACTTTTGTAACAACACAGCCGCTGTCGGAAAAGACTGACTTAGGGCCACGCATCTTGCAATTGGCATGGCATTCCAGCTGTCAGCTGTATGTACATCCACTTCGATTAGCCGCTATGCCCCGCCATACTTTCTCGCCATGCCAGTTTTCCACACAGTTTTTGCGGCCTTGACAGCCTGCCATGCGCCAAGCCCATAGCACTATTACCCGTGGTACTATCGAAAATACAGCGTGTTCTCTAGCAGAAGAGGGGGTCCGCCTGCCTGCTGTATGAGCACGGGGGGCAGGGTAATACGCCGCAAAGCCGCAGTTTGTGTGGAAAACCCTAGCTCCTGGGTGATAGAATCACCCTTTTCTCAATCTCAATGTATCTATACTAGCCATGAAAATCAGGCGAGTCTTTGACCGCTAAGGCCTGTCTATAGGCTTGGCTGATACAATCACCTTTCTTTCTTTGTATACAACAGCCACGATGGCGGCTGAAAGTCTAAGGGAGGTCTTGGCCTCAGCAGTCTGCAAAGTGCCAAGTGACACTTTCGCTTTGGAAGGCCTAGGGCGTCAGGCATAGGGCCATAGCCAGCTCTTCAAGGCCTAGGCCTTATGGTACACTAGCAGCCCTGCCAGCTAACAGGCATGGTGGATCCATACAGTTTTCCAGTTGGCATAGCTGCCTGCCAAGCGCCATCCTCACAACTATAGTTATTGGAAGATCATATTCTTGTATGATCCAAAGGTACTCCGGAATGGAAGATCTTCCTAAACAGTAACGGAAGAACGGCGTAAGATTCTTCCGTAGAGAATTATGGAAGATCAAGAAGATAGAATAGCAAATCTATTCTGAGATCTTCCTGGAAGATACCGATTTCTTGTCAATAATATGGGATGACATTCCACTAAGCGACCTACTCTCATACATGAAGCATGTTGGCGTTGACCCCTGCCGAGTTTCCAAAACACCTACGAAGTTGCCCGAAGACGTCCTCCGAGGGTACCTGGAAGCGATGTTGTTTCTTTATCTGATGCCTCAAGAATATGCAATATTTACTCCAGGTGCCGCATAACATGGATGTTTGTAGCACAATTAGCAAACCAATGCCTAAATAGTGCCATATCACTTGTAGACAAGCCGCTGTAGCTCAGCCCGGGAGAGCACTCGACCTTTCTTTCCTTTCCTAAACAAAGAGAAGAGGGAGTGAAGCTGAAGACCGAGCTGTCGTAAGTTCAAATCTTACCGGCGGCACTAGTCTTCGCTGACTTTTGGCAATTCGCTATTGCAGGACAAAACAGTCATCCAGATAAGCAGAACTTGTGAAATTGCAATCCCTGCATCAAGCGCATAACTCCAAGTCCAAGCAAGGTTAAGAAAATTGGTGAGACTAGTACTCCTATTGCCTCAAATTATGTGGGTGGCCGTCACATGTGTACGGGTCATTGGCTCAAGGCTAAAGGGATAGCCCTTACTCAAGGAGTACTACTCGGACCTTTCTGCCGGCCCAGCTCTTTGGAACCAGGACCGCGCCGGACTTGCCGTCAGACTCTACGCAGCGCTCGAGCTCGCTTACAACACTGCCCGGTGCCTTCTTTCGCTCCTGCGCTTCTTTGCCTGGCTGGCAGTACCTGCATGTAGGCTCAAAGCCGGCCTCGCCGTTTCTGACGTGGCTTCGCTCGTGGAGGTTTATCAGCGCGATCTCTCGCTGGAGTGATGTTATTTTTTCAAGTACGGCAGACGCACCCGGACTCCTACTAAATTCGCACGCCATCAAGGTGGAAACGACCATTTTTTTGCACCTGAACTAAATATTCAAAAGTCAACAAAGTCAAGCTACTAGCTCTGCACGAGCTTACTGGTGTACTGAATTTGACCAATTGGCTATCAATTATCTCACATCTTTTGTTATATGCGCTGACAAGACAGGTGTGTCTCGTTTATGACAGTGACTTCCTCGGCTGCCTCAAAAATCGTTTCAATTGAAGAAATCAATGAAGCCTTCAGCAACCTGTCTTCGACAATGGGCGGATCAAAAGATAACTATTTTGGCCTGATGTATATTGCAAAGCACTTTGGAATTTCCCCGGAAAAAGCAGCCGCCTTTGTTTCGTTTGGCGGCAACAGCTACGGTATAGACGCGTACTATCTCGACTTGCCCGCAAAAACGCTGTACTTGCTTGCCTTCCGCTGGTCTACGGACCACATGTCGCTCAAGGACCCGCTTGAAAAGCTAGGCTCTGAAGGTATGCACAAGATATTCTTCAATCCGATGCGCTCGCAGGACGACAGCCCGATGATCGTCTCCCTGAAGACCACCCTTCACCAGAACTGGAAATCCATTGACAAGGTGTACGTCAACTTTGTGTTCAACGGCGACCCGGTCGACGCCGAACAGAGCCGGGTGCTGAGTTTCCTCCGCGAAAGCGTGGAGGACAAGCGCAGCTTTGTAGACAGCTACCTGTCGCGGGTAAACGACACGGAAAGCCTGCACGAGCTGATATTCCAGTATGTATCGAATGAAAAGTCGCTTGGCCACGTCGCTTCTTCCAGGGAGTCGACCCAGTATGACGTCGAATACGACAACTCGCTTACAGTGTCGCACCACGACAACGAGCTTCGCGTAGTCTTTGTCAAGCTTGAAACGCTGTACAGGATGTACGACGACCTTGGCGAGCGGTTCTTTGAAAAGAACATCAGGTCCGGCCTTGACGACGGCAACATGACAAACGTGCAAATCAAAAAGTCGCTGAAGAACCTGGTCGACGGCATCGAGCCGCCGGAATACTTTACCCTGTACCACAACGGCATAACGCTTACCGCCCAGAACCTCCAGACGCTTGAAGGCGTAATCAGGATGGTCGAACCCCGAGTGCTAAACGGCGCCCAGACAATAAAGATCCTAAAGCAGTTTGTCGACGAGTCGTCGAGCGCCGCCAACCCAGAGAAAATCGCGCAGCTGCATGAAAGACTTGATCAGACAAAGGTGATGGCACGCGTGATAAAGTCGCACGAGGATGCCTTCCTGAAGAAGGTCACGATAAACAACAACAGGCAGAACCCGATAATGCCCTGGAACCTTCGCGCAAACGACCTGGTTCAGATAGGCTTTGAGGAGATGTTCAACAAGCTCGGCATCTACTACGAGCGACGCGAAAACGCATACAAGAACCTGACCGACGAGGACCTCGAGGCCTCCGGCACGGAGAAGGGCCTGGTGGAAATCCGCAAGTTTGCCCAGACGCTGCTTGCAATGCAGGGACAGATTGACAGGATGTCGGAGCTCAAAGAAATATTTGAGAACGAGACCTGGTATGCAGACACGTTCCGCGACCGCTACCTGCAAATCGACCCGCGGCTTCATGTGCTGCTCTACAAAATTCAGTTCAGGCTGCCAAGCCTTATCCGGGAAATTAGAAGCGTCGGCAACGAAAAGTACGCCTATGTGGGAAGGGCCAAGAACCTCCTCTGGTGCCTCGCCATCCAGGGAATACTAAACGACCCCAAGTTCGACAAGTATGTGGAGTACTATGGCAACACCACCTCGCCGGAAGCAGGCATCACCGAGATTCTAAAGAATATGGCGACTACCAAGCTGCGCTTTATCCTGGCAGACACCTTTGAGAACAAGAAATACCAGGCAAACATCGCCGAAGCCAAGTTTACGTTCCTCCGCACCAGGGCGACGCTTGGCGACTGCCTCGACACTGCGGCAAGCAGGTTCAACTGGGAGCGCAAGTACCTCTAACTCCCTTCCTTTCTGTTTTCCGCTAAATCTTTTCTAGAAGCGATAGTCGCGCCGCTTTAATACTCTGCAAGGAAAAATCAGCTTGTCATGTCCTCTAACTTCCGCTGCCCTGATTGCGGCAACGACCTCAAGAGCGTTATAGTTCCAAAGGGCGAGGTCGCACAGTGGAACTGCGACCCATGCCAGAACGCGTACACTATTGAAGACCTAAAAGCGTCGATTTACGTTCCGTAAAAAAAGGAAAAAAAGAGAGCGCGGCTCGCTCAGAACATTCCGAGGAAGCGCTTCTTTCTCTCTTCTACTTGTGCAGTTGGTGCCTGCTGAACTGGGTCAGGCTGGCCAAACGTGCTCTCAACACCCGTGAGGACGACCATCACCCTTGCCTTGCTCTTCATTGATGGGTCGACCCGTGCACCCCACACGATCCTTACATCCTTTGGAAGGCTTCTTGTGACAAGTTCTCCCGCACGCGTGACTTCCTCGAGCGTGATGTCGTCGCCTCCGGTGACATGAATGAGTGCGCCGTGTGCCATCGACATGTCCTTGACGTCGAGAAGCTGCGTGTCAAGTGCCATCCGTGTTGCCTGCTCAATCCTGTCAATCCCGTCGTTATAACCGACGCCGATTGCAGCAAGACCCTTGCCCTCCATGATGGCAGTCAGGTCTGCAAAGTCGATGTTGATAAGGCTGGCAGTAGTGATTGTCTCGGTTGTGCCCTTGATAAACTGGCCTACAAGTTCGTTCGCTACGCCGAGTGCCTGCTGAAGTGGCAGGTTGCCTGCGACTCTTGTCAGCCTGTTGTTGTCAAGCGCGACTACTGTATCGCATGACCTCTGCAGGTTCAGGAGTGCCTCCTTTGCCATCGAATATCGGTATCTCTCTACTGCAAAAGGCAGCGTGACGACTGCAACTACAAGCGCGCCTGTCGACCGCTTTAGTTCGTCTGAAAGTATCTGAATAGCTCCGGTACCTGTTCCTCCTCCGAGGCCTGCGCACAGGAAAATTATGTTAGAGCCCTGCGCCTCTCGGATAATTTCAGGCAGCGACTCGCGTGTTGCCTGCATACCCTTGTCCGGGTATCCTCCGCATCCCCGTCCCTGTGTAAGCTTGGGACCAATCAGAATTCTCCTGTCTGCTTTTGTAATGCCCAGGTGTGCTGCATCAGTGTTGACCGCCAGCAGTTTGCCTCCAGAGATCCCCTTGCTCTTGATCCATGAGACGATGTTACTGCCCGCTCCTCCCGCACCGATCACACAAACTTGTGGCTTTGCCATTTCCATGGCTGCTCTTAGTGTCTCTTCTTCCATCACCGCTTCAGGTGTAAGGTGAGTTGTGTGACTCATGCAGTTTCTACCTGAGGGTAGCGACATAAACAGTTGCTCGTATTTGTGTCTCTAATCGTAATGCTTAAGTAGGAGATGAAGACGGACCGCCTAAAACTCCGAAAATATGCTCCAGGAATCCTAAAAATAACCGTCAAAAAGCGCGGATCTTCAAACTTTTTCCAGCAGAAAGCCTGTAGTTCATTGCTAGCGGATCATGCACATCCCGGCCTTCTGATACACCTTCCTCCTGCAGGTTCTGGTAACTTGGCGGGAGATGGATGGAAATCTACGCACGAAATTCGAATCATGTCCGGTTAACTTACCAGAGCCCTGCGGCAAGACAAGTTCCCGCGGACTTACGCACATCTGCAGGCCCGGAATTATTGCCGGTACGTAGAATATTGGACTAACAAATAATCAATACCCGCCAGCGGAACGATTCTCAATAGTCATGGAGATTCTCGTTGCTGAGGACGAAGCTCAGATTGCCGAACTTTACAAGATTGCACTTGAAGACCGCGGTCACAGCGTCCAGATTGAGAGCGACGGCGAAAAAGCCGTAAATGCCTACATGAGCGCGTTTAGAACGAAGACTGTTCCAAACAAGGAAGAAAGAATTCGCAACGGGACCTTTCCATTCGATGCCCTGGTACTGGACTACAGGATGCCCAAAAAAGACGGGCTCACAGTTGCCAAGGAAGTCCTCGAGGTAAACCCGCACCAGAGGATAATCTTTGCATCCGCTTACGTTAGAGAAACCCTGGTTGATTCTGTCAAGAATCTAAAGCAGATAGTCGAGCTTTTGCAAAAGCCTTTTGACCTGGAAACACTCGTTGACACAATCGAGGATAAAAAAATCTACGAGGAACTTGCCAAGATTAACGTCAAGATAAAGTCACTCAAGGAGCTCAACCCGACACACGAGCAACTTCGAGACCTGCTCGAAGGAATCAAAATTCTGCACAAAAACAGCACGGCCATGCGCGCGGCTGCCTGATCCGGGAATTAGCTTCCCTCAGGGACAGGTTGGCGCTCAACGCCGTTTTATAACAGCAGGGCACTGCATGCAGAGAGAACAATAGTTGAAAGGCTCATTTGGCCAGCTAATCAATAAACTTGTCCGGTCTGACATTCTTGAGAAAAAATCAGACGTGCTTCATTTTACCCCTGCATTCTGCCGCTACGTGCTGCAGAACCAGGCGAAAAAACGCTCAAACTCGCTAGAGTCATGGCGCGAGCTCTTGGAGTCGTTTGCGGGCGGCAGGCTCGACATAACCGACGAGGAAGTCACAAACGTTATGGTGTATCTTGACTATTACCTTGCCAAGTATTCAAGTCCTGGCCACTAGGCCGGGGTCGAAATTTTTTCCATTTCTTTGCGTATGCACAAGCTGATTACTTCAGCGCCTGCACCCATGATTTCCTTAAGCGCATTCTCTATGGACTCGAGATCGGTTCCAGGCTTTTTGACATCTACGCCCTTTTTCTTTAGATGAAAATAAAGCGCATGCCTGACCGGGTCGTCAAAAATCCCAAGTGCAGAGTCTACTGCCATGGGAAGTACCGATTGGCTAGCCGGGTTCTTCACATACTCACTCCTCTTCTTTTCGGCAGTCATGCTCGATAGTAAAGCATGGTTCAGCAATATCTTATGATAACATGAGTATGTCTTTTGGAGTTCATACTAACAGTGAAAACAGCGCCAGGAGGCAGTTTTACTGCAGTTACTCAAAAAGGAACTGAAATTTGTGACAGCAGTCGAAAGCAAGCCTGGAAAGGCATCAAAACGTGGAGCCAAGAATAGCGGGAGCGCTGTCGCGCCTGCCGCTTCTTCGCAGTCACTTGCAGAACTTCTCGAATACATCAAGGCAAACAAGGTCGCCAAGTTAGAGCCGTCCTTTAGGCCCAAGCTGGGCTTTACGTACCCAGGCCTCGAATCTATGCGCTTTGAGCAGCAGCTCGAAAACCTCGAGTCGCTTGAAAAGGAAGGGCTTGTGGCCAAGAAAGGTTTTGTCGTTGCTCTGGGCTGCCCGCACTGCTCGTCATACGTGCTAACTCTGAAACTCGCCTGCCAGTCGTGCAGCTCGGGAAATATTGTCAAGGGAAACGTGATAGAGCACATCACCTGCGGCAATACCGACTTTGAGGAAAAATTTCTGGATTCGTCAGGCAGGCTGGTTTGCAAAAAGTGCAACAAGCGCCTTAACGCTCTCGGTGTCGACTATTCCCGGCCGGGCTTTTTCTACCGCTGCCAGTCATGCAAGGGTCTCCTGCCCACCGCCACGGAGCAGTTTGCTTGCTTTGGCTGCGGTAAAGAATCGAACAAGGAGACTCTCCAGACCATAAGGATTCCGATCTTTGCCGTCGAGCACAAGGTGTTCAACAAGTTTGCAGACGGGATAAAGGCCGCGACTGACGTTCTCTCTGAAGAACTGGCAAAGCGCGGCATCAGGGTAACCCACCCGGCTTCAATCGCGGGGGCCTCGGGGATAATGCAACAGTTCTCCATTGCCATCTATAATGAACATGACAACACCAACCCTGTCCTTGTTGGCGAAATGGCTGACCAGTATCCGACGCACGAGACTGCAATCCTGTCAGTCTTTGCAAAATCAATTGACGTCGACGTGCACTGGCAGCTCTTGATAACCCATGAGGATCTGGATGACAAGGCCAACGTACTTGCAAAGGCATACGGGATGCTTGTAATCAAGGTAGACCCGCTTGACATAGCCGCCTCTGCATGGGAAGGGGCCGACAGGATTTTCGAGCACTATAAGAGAATTACCCGAACCCCCGGCCACAAGTTCGTAGCAGAGGGACAATAGGTGCAAAGGGCAGGCCACCAAGGTAGCCATGCAGCAAGCATGCTGCATTCTTGCTCGCTTTCGGTGATTGTCAGGTGAACAAGAGGCTTGCGCTTGCAGTTGCAGCCGTTGAGGCCCTCCTTGCGGCAGTTGTAGGCCTTTTTTTTAGCCAGGTCATTCTAATCTCGCTTGCAGTCTCGCTGGTAATCTGCGCATATTTGCTGTTTGTCATAAAGAAGAACTTTGCAACGGAGCAGCAAAACAACGACCGGGTGAGCACCCTAGCAAAGGGCAGAAGGAACGGAAGAATCAGGGTGCCTTTCTCACTGGTGTTTGTAACCGCGCTAGCTATCCCTTCCGGCTATTCCATCTACCATGCGGCGCTAAATCCGTCCCCGGAGGCAGTCTATTCGGTTGCCATCTCTTTTGGAATAGGCATGACCTTTCTCTTTTCAATGATAAACCTGCCCCTTTCGATATATCACAAGATCCGGGAAAAAAGCATCCCAAATCCTACTGTCACGCCGCTAATCTCGGTAATCGTCCCGGCGTACAACGAGGAGCTGCTGATTAGCCGGACAATAGAGTCGCTGCTCGAGTCAAGCTATCCGAGCAAGGAAATTATCATCGTCGATGACGGCTCGACTGACCGGACCCAGAGCATCGCCCTCGCCTATGAAACCAAGAACGCGGAAAAGGCCAATACGGGAACGCGAGTGATTGTTGCAAAAAAGGAAAACGGCGGCAAGGCGTCGGCGATTAATTATGGCCTTCATTTTGCGACGGGCGAGATTGTGATTATAGTTGACGCCGATTCGATAATCGGCCGAGAGGCCCTCTTTGAAATGATAAAGCACTTTTCCGACCCGACAGTTGCGGCGGTAGGCGGCAACGTGCGCGTCATGAACCGCTGGAACCTGATTACAAAGTGCCAGGCGCTCGAGTACATCACCGGCATCAACCTGCTAAAACGCGCCTTTGACTATCTTGGCGTGGTGATGATTGTACCTGGCGCCCTGGGCGCTTTTAGAAAAAGTGCGCTGGTTGAGCGCGGAAGCTACGACACCGACACTCTGACCGAGGACTTTGACGCGACGCTCAAGGTGCTCAAGTCAGGCAATACCGTCCAGGCAAGCTCCGAGGCGCTTTCTTATACCGAGGCGCCCACCACGCTCAAGGACCTATACAAGCAGAGGCTGCGGTGGAACAGGGGCAACCTCCAGACCATGATAAAGCACAGGGACATCATGAGAAATCCCAGGCTTGGCATGCTGCATGACTTTGGCTATCCCGCAGTCCTGCTGACAATGCTTCTCTCGCCGTTTCTTGGCATGATGGTAACGGGATTTACAATTCTTGCATTAATCGACGGCATGTGGCAGTTCGTCCTTCTTTCGTTCCTGCTTTTTGCCGGCATACAGGCCGCTTTTTCTGCGATCGCGCTTGTGATGGAAGAAAACGAGGACTGGAAGCTGCTGCTGTACTCGCCCCTGTTTGTCATAGGCTACAAGCAGCTGCAGGACTACATCATTATCAAGAGCATCATTGACGTCGTCTTCAAGAAGAACCTAAAGTGGACCTCTGTCAAGCGCTCGGGAGTCATTAGAAAGCAAAAGGCTTCGAGCGAGGCGGCCTAGTTCGCAAAGTTAGCACCAGCTCTCTTGTGCGTAACCAGGGCTCAAATTAGGTGTAAGAACTACTCCATACCTGTTCATATATACGCGCCATCACGCTCAGAAACCAAAGAATCCATATGGTGCGCCCAAGCGGCAGTGAGAGCCAAGGTGCAAAAAGCATCGGGCATGAGGAAGAGGATGAATTTGAAGAGACAGCTCCCGTTGAGGGCCATGGGCCGTCAATTGCGGGAAGCGGAGACCGTTCAAAGTTGATTGCAGAGCTCGCATCATACGGCGCAAGAATCGAGGAATTTGAGAACGCCAGCCCGCAGGAACTTGAAAGCCTGCTCAAAGGAATTAGGTGGCTTCGCAGGACGATGGGTCCGGCCACGCCGGACAGGTCGGGGTCTTCCTTTTCCGGAGTGGACAAGAAAGTGCTCAAGGCTCTTATAACATCAAACGGAAGGATATCGTCCCTTGCCCTTTCACGTCAGCTTGACGTTCCACTGACAACCGTCCAGAGGAGGAGAAAGCGACTTGAGAGCGAGTTTATCGAAATGTATTACGTGCTAAAGCTGGAGCGACTTGGATGGAGGCGCGCAAGCCTGCTGATATCCACAGAGGAGGGCCGCACGCGCCTCATAGGCAAGCAGCTTCTTTCCAGATCCTCCATAGCCTCAGTCTCTACAACGATTGGGGAGCACACCATAGACCTTCTCGCCGAGGTAATCTTCAAGGACAATGCGGAGCTTTTGAACATAATCGAATGGGTCAAGTCCACTGAGGGAGTCAAGCAGGTCGTCTGGACAGAGGCCGTCGAGCGGATTGGCGAGAACAGCGACAAGACCCTCGAAATAATCGAAGGCGACAAGAAGCAGTAGCCTCTTTTATTTTACAGACTTTGCCAGCGCGTCAGCCCGGCAGAATCCGGACTTTAGTAAATTCTAGAATTGAGAAAAGAAGGGGTGTCTAGCTTGCGTTTGAAGACGTGTTTAGCTGCGACGGTCTGACCTTGAGAAACCTTGTGTCGTAGTAAAAGTAGTCGATGCCATTCTTGCCGATACCCTTGACCCTCTTTATCCTTCCATCTTTGGTGAGCTGCGCGATGGCACGGTAAAGGTGCACGCGGCTCGTGTTTCCGCCTTCCACTAGCATCGTGAACAGGTCCTTGAAATTCAACTTGCCGTTGTTCTTGCTAATCGCTGAAAAAACTGTCTCAATGTATGCTTCAGTCGAAGTGGGTGGGATCTGGTGATTGGTGCTGGCCACTGGGCTTATCAAATGTCTGGAGGCCGGTGGGAATCAAAAGTTTGGGTGTGTTGGCCTTTGTACTGACAGAAAAGGCCTCCCGTGCCCGTTTGGAAGGAACGATTGCGCGGTCCTCCATTCAGACCTCTCTGGGTTTGCTGTATGGCAAGATAACTCGGGGTTCGGCAAGTATTCTGGGTCATATTTTGCAGAATATTGCTGCGCATGAGACACGTTTCTTTTATAGCTGCCGAATCGATAAAGAATAGTTAGTAATCATGAATACAGCGGATGCATTTCACTTTGCGATAATCCGGGGCGTGTCAGTTCTAGGCGAGCCGGTTGGCGACTCGCTAGAGCGACATCTGGAGGCCGACGGCATCGACCTCAATTCACGCCAGCCCGTTGATGCCCTGGAACTTGATGAGAAGCTGCGGCAGTTCTTCGGTGCAGGGTCTGGACCGCTCATGCGAGTAATTCATCAAAGATTTCTGGAAAACCTTGGATACTCCGAGCCTGCCCTCGTGGACAGGGCACTTGCAAGCCTGTCTTATGCGGAACAGATTGACCTTATTATGCAGTCACACGAAGCAACAGGCCAATTTTCTGGCGTCTCCGACCGCTAGCAGGCATATATGCAAATATTCCAGTCCAAATATTCAAGGCTTGTGTCGTCTGACTTTTTTGAAATGGACAGACTCGTCGAGGACCTTGCCAAAATATACGCTACTGCCTGCGCTGCGGCGTGGTTCCGCATGGAGCGAAAAACAAGGCCCACAAGGGAGGAATTTCGAGAAAAAGTGGTGGAATTTATGAAGCACATCGACCACACGATGGCGGCATTTCCACAGACGCCCGCGGGCATTGAACTGCGCAAGCACGTGCAGGCCGCATTGGACTTGGAAATCGCCCACGTGATTTCAGGCGAGAACAAGGAAGTCGAAAAGCGCTACAAGTATTTTGTGGACTATGCCTGAATTTCCCGCCTGAGCTCCTCGATAAAGTCGCGCATAAAGCGGGTGCGCTTGCGGGCCAGCTTTTTCGCGGTCTCGGTGTGCATCGAGTCCTTGACCTTTAGCAGTTTCTTCTGAAAGTGGTCCATCGTCCACAGCCGGTCGTCCGGCTCCCTGTCTGCCTCGCAGAGAGGGTCCTTTGGGTTGTAAAACATCCTGTTTTCGCTCCCTCCCACACTAAACGTCCTTGCAACTCCAATCGCGCCTAGTGCGTCCAGCCTGTCGGCGTCCTGCAGTATCCTGCCTTCAAGCGTGGTTGGAGTGATCTTTTTTGAGTAGCTGTGGGTCCGTATGCAGTACGAGATTCTTTCAATTTTTTTTTGAGGGAAGCCGTGCCTTCGCAGTATTTCCTCGGCAAGGTCCGCACTGTCGTCTGCGGACTTGGACCTCTTGGCGCTGCCCTTCGGGTAGACCACGAGGTCGTGCATGAGAGCGGCTGCCAGCAAAACGTCCATGTCGGCATTCTCCTTTTTCCCTATGGCCTCCGCGTTGCGGTACACCCTCATTATGTGCTCAAAATCATGCGCGGGGTCGCGGCCCTCGAGAATCTTCTCTACCTCCTTTCGTATCTTGCCCAGTGCCGTCACTTGTGCTAGCAGCTCATCCCGCGGGATTTTGGCGTATTAAGTTATGGTTTGTAGGGCAATCTACCACTGTTTCTTTGGATAGCTGACTTTTTGTCGCGATTGGCACAAAAGAGCGCCTTTAGATGGTAGGGTGAAATGTACCTGTGAATTATTATGAGTGAAAAATCGGGTAGAAAAAACCAAGAACCGCTTTTGCGGATTTCGCTGTTTTGTGGTGCAGCGCTTGTCGTCGTCTCCATGATGCTCCTGCCGGCATTTGTCAACTCTGGTCAAACTGCAGCAGCCGCTAGCGGGACAGTTTCGCCCTCTCCAAAGGTGATCAACATAGTCACAATTACATCAGACCCTGCAACCCAGGCCGTGATAAAGAAGCACCTGAAAAGCACAGACATCGTGAGCAGTTTCTCTATCAACACGTTTTCAAAGTTCCCAGGCCAAAAGCACCTGCTTGAAGCAAACTCTATCCCGGTTATCCAGCAGGACATCAAGACCGCTGCAACTAGCGGAGTAAAGATTGACTATATTGCGTATGACAACGAGGCCTCAAACGGCGCAGGCTCGACTCCCCCGTCTGAACTTGTCAATCCCGCCGCATCAACAAACCAGGCAATGAGCATAATCAAGGCGGCAGGCTACAGCTCCGGCATTAGCCCTACAAGACGAATCCTGCTGAGCGAATATGCAGGCCTTGACTTTAGCAACATAAACCAGGTAGACATCCAGCTGCAAAAGGTGGTCGGCAACTCCCAGTTCCAGAGCGTGCCCGGTACGGTTATACCGTATGCAAAGGCCAAGAACCCTTCAGTGCAGGTAACAGCGCAGATTAGTCCCAGCCTTGCCACCAATACCGACATTGTCAACTCGCTTAACACCATCAGCAGCCAGATAGACGGCGTATGCATCATGTGGAACGGGAGCGACGCAACCGTGCTTGAGAGCCTCTTGATAGCGCTTGGCAGGTAAGCGGTCAAGGGCCTGAAGCCCTGCTGGCAAATCCGTATTCTGCAGGCGCGCTCGCCTGCATCTATTTTTGTTATTTCATATATGGCAAGGTTATATGCTACCCGTAGAAAATTCCAGACTGGAACTCGTTACTTGGCAAACATCCTGCTCACCGCAAACGAGCTAATCTACTCGAGGAAATTCTACGTTGCTATCGCCGCTGCGGTTGCAGTAGGCGTAGTTCTGTTTGTACCCGTGATGCCATTCAAGACCACTGAGCAGTATGTCGTTATGCAAAACTCGACCGAGTCATACCCGGTAACGGAGGTTCACCAAGAGGCGTACCAGGAGGCGCAGACGCAGCAGGTGACATACACCGTTGCCACCCAGATGAGTTCTGACCTGGGAGGCTATGAGAACTATTTGCTCAAGCCCGCGTCAGTACGGTACTGGTCCGGTTACGTCCCACAGGGCGCCAAGGTAGAGTACGTCTACAGCGCGGAAAAGCCCATAGACTTTTTCATCAGCGCGTCGGCTGACGGCTCGCCCCTGAGCGCTGCTACGCTTGACAGCGCGGACAGGATGTCGTTCAAACAGGTGACGGCGCAGAGCTATTTTCACGGAACTTTTAACGCGGACCGGACCGGCACTTATTACTTTATCATGAGGAGCCTTGACAACTCGAACAGCACGTCTGTTCTGTATGCGCGCTCGATAGCTTCGTGGAACGTCCAGACTCCAAGCGTCCGCAGTGAACAGGTCATGGTCACCAAGTATCACGACGTAAACGGCCCTGTCACGTTGCAGCGCTCCATACAGGTGCCGGTAACAAAGACGCGCGAAGCCTCAACGACGACGTCTGTATTCCGTTACTTTACGGGCATTGATGTCTGGGGCCAGATCCTTGACAAGGCCCAGGCGATTCCCGGCTTGAAGGACCTGATTCCGGCCGCCAAGCCCGCGCCGCCCCAGGCTTCCGCACCAAGCTCTGCTAGCCCTCCAGCTCCAACTCTTGGCACGACTCCCGCCCCTTCAGACAACTCTCAAAAGTCGGCTGAAGAAAGACAGAAGGAATACCAAAAGCTCGTCCAGCAGCAGGGCGGGGACGACAGCGTCATAGGCCAGGCCAACAAGGACCTGAACAACCTCAGCCCGGGCAAGATAGGCAGCCTGGCCGGGGCCACTGGCGGAACTGTTGACTGCGGTGCCTGCTAGGCGCTGGAAAAGACCTCAAGCCCTTGCATGGAATACCTGGGAAATAATTAAATGCAAACCCGCCCGACGCACGACTGCATCGCAGCGGAGGTCGTGTGGCTTTGGTCGTAGGCGTTGATTTTGGCCTTGTCAGGGTAGTCATAGCACTTGCCATGTTTGCAAGCTCGTCATACTTTGACCTCAAAAAGCGCGAGGTAAGCGACTACCTGTGGATGGTATTTGCCGCCGCAGCCGGCATCGTGTACATTTTCGACTTTCCGTCAAGCGTCGGCGAAGGCCTCGAGATAATGGTCTCTATGGGCGTGACGGCTGCCGTGGCGTACGGAATCTACCGGGCCGGTCTGTTTGGGGGCGCCGACATGCTTGCGCTTATCACGCTCTCCGGAATCCTGCCTCTTTATCATGGAAGCCTCCTCGGCATCAAAGGGACTTCAATCCATCCGTTTGCCCCCATAATCGTTCTTACAAACGCGATAATCCTGTCGGTTGCCCAAGTAGGGTTCAACGTCGCAAGAAACCTCTCGTATTATTCCAAGCACTCTGGCAGGCTCTTTGAAGGGCTACAGCACGAGCCGGCGTCCCGCAAGGCCTTTGCCATCATAATCGGTCACCGCTCGAGCAACCCTCAGTTTGCGTTTCCAATCGAAAAGGTATCAAGCAAGGGCAAGCGCGAGTTTGACTTTGCCTTAAAAAACGCCGAAACCGCAGAGTACGAGGTAAAGAAGGACGTATGGGTCACGTCCGGCACACCGTTTCTGCTCTACTTTTTCGCCGGGTTTGTCGCCATGATCCTTGCAGGCGACCTGCTGGTAGCCGCATTCAAGGCTGCCGGGGCTATTGCAATCCATTAATTAAGGGTGCAGGCGCCTGAGCATGGTAAAATGCCAAAGAGGCTTTATGCGGTAGGCGTCGGACCCGGCTCGCCGGACTACATTACTGACGGAGCAAAGAAGGCAATCCGCGATTCGGCCTACGTAGTGGGCTACCGCTACACCCTTGCCACCATAGAGCACCTTATCGACCGCTCAGTACAGCAGGTCGTTGAAGTCACGATGAGGGACCAGGAAGGCACGTACCAGCGCGTATTTGCCTCAATGAAGGACGGGCAGTCATGCGCCGTACCTTTTACCGGCGACGTGAGTTTTTCCGAGTCCGAGGTAGTCGACAGGCTGCTTGAAATCTTTGGCGAGGACAACTCGGAGCTTGTGCCTGGAATCAGCTCCGTGCAGGTTGCCGCAGCTCGCGCCAAGGTGCCGCTTGACAAGTCAATCGTCCTCACCTTCCATGTCACCGGCGACATAGAACAGAAAAAGTCGCTCCTTCTGCAGCAGATAAGGGCCGGCATGAGCGCGGTCATTATACCGCGGCCTTGGCCCAAAGACCGCTCCAGGCACTTTATGCCAAAGCAGATCTCTGCCTTTCTGAGGGAGGGCGGCGTCGACACGACGAAATTGCCCGTCTGGGTTTTTGAGGACCTCACCACTGACAAGGAACGAGCTTTCTTTGGCCGGCTCGACGACCTCGAGTCAAGGCCGGACAGCGACGAGTTTTCGGACCTGACCGTCATGGTTATCGACCAGGCAAAGAGGCAGACGTACCTCGAGTTCTAGTCGATGCTAAGCGGTCTATTTCAAAAATGAAATGACTTTAAATACACAGACTGCATTTCTTTGCTTATGTCAATGGATAAGCCTGTTGGCATAACGGAGGTCAAGGCCGCTTCCAAGTGTTGCGTCGAATGCGGTGCTCGAATGGCTAGATCGCTCAAAGTTTGCCCCGCTTGCGGGGAGATGCAGGCCTGATCTGACTATTCCTCCTTTTTATTCTTGCAATAAATTGTAATCAATCCCGGAATTGCAGAAATTTCTGCAAATCCTGCAGCCGCTATGTCCCGAGCCCGGAGGCCGCGTTTATGCCTCCCAGCTGCTGAATAAACGCCCACTCCACGACGGCCCCCGCATAAAGGACGGCAACCACGATTCCTATTTCTATTAGCGCCGGGACGACCGAGTCGTGGAAGAACAGCCTGGCCCGCCCCTTTATCCACGGCTTGTCTTTTGCCAGCTTGTAGACTAGCATGCCGCTCCTTGACATTGCAAGGCCGTAGGAGAACAGCTCCATCGCCCCAAAGGGGGTCAGGAGTATGACAATAGGAGGCACGCTTGAAAGGGCCGGAGACGATTTTGCCATGGCAGAAAATACAGAGCCGGTCTCAAACCCCGAAAACATCCCAAGCACGGTACCGGCGGCCGGGATAAACATGCCAAGAGCAATGCGAGCATTGTTTGCAAAAATCCCGTTCTGGTCTATGTTGCCTATCTGGTCCTGGAACTGCTTTTTGAGATCCTTTGCATCCTGCTCGCTTAGCGGAGTCGCGGCTCCAACCGAGTATGCTATCATAAAAGCCGCCATGCCAATTACAAGGTACAGAACGCGACGGCCCCTAATTTTCGGGCGCACGAATGCTTCAGCGGCGGGCGCATTCTATAATGGTTTTGTCATGTTCCTACGGAAGCTTGTTTTTATTAGCGGTATGCGCAATCACTGCCGGTGAATTCGACAGCCACCCAGATCACACACCAACTGTTTCCGCAGTTCTTCAACCCCACGACCGACGTTGTAAAGCTGGTTGTACAGGACTTTGCAGTGATCATGGTAGTCGCCGCCATCATGCTCGCCATAACGTACAAGCTCCGCCAGCCCATGGTAATAGGCTACATTCTTGCCGGCATGGTCATAGGCCCGTACACAAATCCCTTCGGGCTGGTTCACAGCATAAGCACTCTCAATCTTTTCGCACAGCTTGGAATAATCATGCTCCTCTTTGTCACCGGCACAGAGTTTCCCGTGGCAAAGCTGCGTTCGCTTGGCCGCATTTCGCTTGTAGTGGCCCTTGGCGAGTCGATAGGCACGCTTTTGATAGTCTTTTTCACTGCGCAATACCTTGGATTTTCAACCACAGACTCGCTCTTTCTGGCGCTTGCGCTTTCGGTGACAAGCACGGTAATAACAATAAGAATCCTCGAAGACATCGGGCTTATCCGGGACAGGTCGACCAACCTTATTCTCGGAATCCTGATAGTCGAGGACATTATCGCAATCAGCCTTTTGGGTGTCCTCCAGTCAGTTGCCGTTGCAAACGGGGTGTCGATTGTAAACATTGCAATAACGCTTGCCATAGTAGGCGGGTTCATCGGGGGAGTAATTATCATCGGCTCAAGGGTAGTCCCCCGGCTGATAGACAGGGCGGGCAGAACAAACGACTATGCGCTGCTGCTGATTAGCATCCTCGGCCTTGCATTTGGCCTCTCTTATGTAGCAAGCAGCCTGGGCATGTCTGTCGTGATTGGCGCGTTTTTGGCCGGCGTGCTGGTCGCCGAGTCTAGAAGCGCCGCTGTGGCCAGGATAATAACCATCCCGCTCCGGGACATGTTCTCTGCCATATTTTTCATCTCCATAGGCGCGCTGATGGACGTCTCGGTGATTCCGCGCTACATAGTTCCGGCAGTAATTCTCATACTCACCTCGTTCTCGTCCAAGCTCCTCATAGTAACAGGCATGCTCATGCGCGCCAAGTTTGACAGCGCAACGGCTCTTCGGACGGGCTTTGGAATTTCGGCCACAAAGGGAGAGATGTCGCTTGTGATTGGAAAGGGAGGTCAGGATGTAAATGCCATTTCGGCCTCGATTCTCCCGATCCTAGGCGTCGTGACAATAGTGACCACTTTTCTCGGGCCGTTTATCATCCGCATTGGGACGAGGTTCCGCGTCTCAGAGCCCGAGCCTGCCGAGGAAGGCTCGAACAGGCCCGAGGGTGAAGCCTGACTACTGCATTATTGTCATCAGGTGCAGGTTGCGTCCTACGATGTCAAACTGCTCCGAGGGCCTGTCGGGGAACATGGCCAGAATCTTTTCTCTCTCCTTGCGCCTTTTCTGCTCAAGCAGCAGGCCGGCGATGTTTCGCGACCTGTTAAGGTGGTCAAACACCAGCGTGTATTTTATTTTTGAGAGAAGCTTTGCGATGCCGTCCTTTATCCTCTTCATGAGCGAGTCTCGTATCTCGCATAGCCCGCGTAGCTGTTCTACGGTTGATTTGCTGTCGCTTCTGACCGCGATGATTACCCGTCGCTTTTTGCGCCTTCCGCCGCTCATCTTCACAATGTTTGTCAGGTTGTCTGCTATTGCAAAATAAATTGCAAGCATCTCCATCCTCTGCACGCCAAACTTTTCGTTCTTGGTCGCGGGTCGGATGTTTCGAATCCTGCTGGTCTCGGTGTAGTGGTTGTACCAGGCAATGGAACCGGAGGGCGAGGCGTCAGCATCTATAACAATGCTGTGCAGCTGCAACTGGTGATTATAGGCATAGATGTGTATTTGAGGATATCCAATAGTCTCGCCATGAGGAATGTAGAAGCTATTGATATGATATAGATAATATAGAAAATTTCTACAAAATCCGTGTAAATCCACATGGCTGATTTAGCTGTGGAAAAATACACAATTGAGGTTGATGGTGTGGCCCCAAAGCGTCATCGTTCTCCAGCCGGTGGTCACGGCATCGGCTATCGGGGTTTCCAGTCAACCTCTAAGGAATGACTTGCAGTTCTATAGCATGAAGTGGAGAACAAAAACCTATCTGCCATATACTATAGGACTCAATATAGTGTAGGTTCATCTATGCAGGTCTTCGTTCAGCGGACCATGAAGGCCGAAAACTTTTGAAATTCCTGCTTCCTGTGAGCCCTTTCCAGTGCAAGCAATTTTCGCGCGTCCTTTGAGTCGTGGACCGACAAAAAGTCGATGGTGATGTCAGAATCGTGCACGTTGCCAAGCAGATCCTGGAGTTCATGGAGCACGTCCTCCGGGTCCTTCTTGCTGTCCAGCGGGTGGCCCGCTTCTGCCAGTATGTCCACGAGCTTTTCCACATAGGGCTTTTTGAGATCCTCAGAGATGACATCAAGGGCGTACCTGAGCTTCTTGCAGTCCTTGCGGGCCTCGTGAAGCTCGCTAACCTTTGTCTCGTCCCCGAGAACCTGCGGCAGCAGCTTCTTCAGATTCTTGTTGAGCCGGCGGATCACCTTGTCGACCCTGTCCTCAACCTTGGAGTTGCTCAGGCTGTCAAGCGCGATGGCCTTCTGCCCCTTGCCTTCTGAAGAAGCCATCGCCTCAAGCGAGTGGCCGAGTTTTATTGCCCTGTTAAGTTCAGCCTTCCTCCTGGCCTCTATGTCTCTGAGAAGCGTCTGGCTGTTTGCCTCGGTGCCATAGGAGAGTATCCTGCTTTTTATCACGTCGCAGTCGCGCACCCTGCTGTTTGCGCGGAAAAACTCTTTGTACGTTTTGATGTATTTGGAATTTGCTTCGCGGACCTTCTTTGGCGTCAGGGAAAATGCTGCGTCTAGCTTTCGGAGGGACGTACGGGCGTCGTGGACGTTTTCCTGCTTCTGCGGGTCATCGAGGTAGGCGGCAAGCCTCGTGGCCATCTTTCCCTGGCTCCTTTCGAGCTTTGTCTCAACCTCCTTCTTGATTGCCAAGCGAACATCACTGGTGCGTCGAGTGGATGGGTCCTAGGAAGGTGTCTATCCTGCCCTGCAGGTCGGCGTTGAGTTCCTGTATGGACCTGTTGCCGTTTATCAGCACCAGGTTGTACTGCTTTTGCATGCTCAGAAACTGCTTGCTAATCATTTTCTGGTAAATCAAAAACGACTCGAACATGTCGTCGGAGAGCCCAAGGTCTGCCCCAGACTCGTAATAGTCAAGGAAGGTGTTTTTCTGAAATACCCGATGCACAAGTTCATTTGCATCAACGTCAAGGTAGAATACAAGGTCCGGCACTAGCGCAAAGCCGTACAGGTCGTGCGACCACTTTTTGCTAATGCCCCTCACGGCGTCGCGTGCCATGAGCGTATAGATGTACCTGTCAGCAAGTACGATGTAGCCGGCCCTGAGTGCTGGTATGATCTTGTTTTCAAGCTGGTCAGCAAAATCCGCGGCATAGAAAAGGCTCATCGTGCGCCTTCCAAGCATGTGCTCGCGCTTGGCGTCCAGTATTCCCTCGCCTATCAGCTCGGACCTGCGCAGGCCGGTGTTAAGCACTGCATGGCCGTCAGCCTCCAGCTTAGTGGTTATGAGGGCTATCTGGGTGCTTCGCCCGGAGGCGTCAGGTCCCTCTATTACAATTAGCCTTCCCTTCATCTCTGTGTCCTTGATGTACGAAATGCCCTTGCCGTAAAAGCGGGCCATTCTGCTGTTGCCCTTGTTGTCGGAGCCGCGCTTTGCACGAATCTTGCTGGCTCTTTCAGTAACCGACTGCTGGCTCATATCGCAAGCCTTTCCGTAAGTTTTGAGCCCCCTTGGTGCCAGTGCTGATTGCGGACTTCGAGCTTTAGCGCCACCGGGATACCAAAAGCCTGTTCAAAGTTTGCGACCGCATTTTTGAGGAGCATCTGGGGCATGTACCTCTTTGATGGCGAAGTCACCTTCATATCTATTTTTTTTCCCTTCATGACCCGGAACTGAAGCCTAATCCCGGTGCGCTCGATTATCGAGGAAAGAGTCAGGCAGGCGGCTATCTTTTCTATCGACCTCTTGTTCTGCGACTCAAGTATCGTGCGGTAGCGAGAAAATATCCAGTCGGCAGTCTTGCCCTTTCTTGTGTAGATTATAGAAAGCGCGAGTATGAGCTGCTCACGGTGGGTGAGGAACCTGTTGTCTTCGTCAATCATCATGTAGAATAGGTTGTTCAGGTTTGCAGTCGGCGGAAGCGTATGCAGCTCGCGAATGGCATGGGTGAGTATCATTTTTTCGCGCTCGCGCATAAGGCCGGCATCCTGCAGGGGCATTACCATCGAACGCGTCCGGGCCGGCAGGACCTCCGGCCTGCATGAGGCCAACACGAACGACCTTGCCCGCTCAGCAGTTATTGGTTCCTTAAAGCCATCAGGGTCACGGATATAGACTGAAAGTATCCCTTCGCGCAGTCCCTGCGCGCTTACAATGATATTCTCAAAGCCCATCTTTTGCATGAGTATTGTAATCGCGGTAGAGCCGGCGATTATGGTCTGTATCCTGTTGCTTCCGATTGCCTTGACAGACTCTATCTTTTCCGGCCCCATCCTGTACAGGTCCTCGCTTATGGAAGAAACATCAGAGTACTCCATGCGATAGTTGTGGATTTTATCAAGCTCGTAAGCGATAACCTCCTGGTCGTAGCGCGCTATGGCTCGAAGAGCCCCGCCGACGCCGACGAGCTCGGTATCGGGGCTCAGCCCAAGGTCATCGACGCCGGGAAGGGTCTGCTCGACGTGCCTGCGCATCCTGCCGTACGCCTTTTTTGAAAAACTGCCGTCGCTTTTGCCAAACATCTGCGTGAGCCTCAGCGCGCCCAGCGGGTATGACTTGATTCGCTTGATGGAATAATTTTCAGTGTAGACAAGTTCCAGGCTGCCCCCGCCGATGTCGAAAAAAAGAGCAGTCGGAATGCAGGTTGACTGCAATGCCCCGATGTAAGAGTAAATGGCCTCCTCCTGCTCCGAGAGAACCTTGAATCTAAAACCGGTATTGCGCTCGATATAACTTAGAAACTCGTCGCGGTTTGCAGCCTCTCTGACGGCGCTTGTGGCGACTGGCAGCACATGGGAAATCCTGTCGAATTTTATCATATCGCGGAACAGCCTCAGCGCCTCTGCGGTCCTTGCGGCAGGCTCGCTTGCTATCCTGCCGGTCTCCTGCATTCCCTCGCCGAGACGGACCTTGACTCCCTCCTGCTGATAAGCGCGAAAGCAGCCGTCCTCCTTGACGTCGTAGTTTACAAGCTTGACGGAATTAAAACCGAGGTCAATGACGGAGACCTTCATCGGGAAATTACGCCCTCCGAATTACTGGCGGCGCGCAGCAACGAAAAAAATGAAAACCGTACTTTGTTATTAACATTATCTACATAGGTCATTTTTTCTGAATCTTTTTCAGGTGTCGCGGGGTCAACAACCATCGGAGTTCTCCCTGCGCCTTCGGCTGAAAGGATGTTACCGCGACTTTTGCGAGACCCGATTTCTTTAGCACTATCCTTCCCTGCGCCGAGCTGTTGCCGCCACTGAAAACAAGGTCGCCTATCATGCTTGACAGAAACGGCTCATGGCCAACTAGCAGGACTGATGATTCTCGCTTTACCTGAGACAGGCGCTTGTAAAAGTCAGAATGGCTCGATTCTGGCTTGAGCTCGTCCCACAGCTCGATTTTCTTTTTCGCCTTGAGCACTTTGGCGACAATTTCCGCGGTCTGGAGCGCTCTCTTTAGCGGGCTTGATATAATGGCATCAAACTTGAGGCCCAGGTCCGACAGAGATTCTGCTACCTCCTCCACCTCCTGTTCCCCTGTTACTGTAAGCGGCCTCTCAGAATCCTTGTTGCCGGAAGGGAGCCTTTTCCCTGCTTCGCCGTGCCGTAGAATGTAGAGCTCCACACCTATTGCCAAAGCCACAAGCTATATCAAATTTTGTCCCGCGCGGCAAAAGCTCAAGCGGCTATCGCCCTGCGGCCGGTCAAATTCCACGAAGGGCGGATGGTGTGAAAGGAGACATCGTCATTGCACGCAGGACATCGAATCCTCCGGGATCCGCTGGCGCCTTGCCTCAAGATAGTTGACGTCCAAAAGCACGAATGGCATATTGCAAAGCTGGCAGAAGTATAGTATAACGGGGCTGAATTATCACTTGAGGGGGATAATTGCGATATTGTGCTCATTTAACCAAAAATGACGCTTGGCGTTGATATGCATTGTCTCCGATGTGCATGTGGCTGACGTGTAACTATGATCTTTCATATAGATTATGTTGGATATCCTTTTTTTGCGCGTCGGAAAATATTGATTTTGAAGTTACAGGTTGATGCACCTCCCGCTCTTGCCGTGCATGCCATCCCCAACCCCCACAAGGCGGGGCATCAACCGGTATTGTTAGCGGTTATTTGTGTGGTCGCTCATAATGGAACAATTAGTTGTTCGATTCGATTTTGAGAGCGCGGAAGTTTACGGTGGCAAATATATAGAAACTCTATGAGCTATAGTCTCTATAGTTACCATGTGGACTATGAGGATTAGAAATTAATCCAATACCTTTTTTCTCGATCATATGTATCACGCAAAGGCAATTTTTCCGCCCTTACTTGTCATGGGGCTCATTTCGGCTATGGCACTGCCGATCGCCATGACATCGCAGGCATCCGCACAAAGCAGCATAACCCTAAACGGCGCAGGAGCGACTTTCCCTGCTCCTCTGATAAAAGAATGGACACTCAAGTACCAGACCGTGACACCTAATGTGAACATCAATTACCAGGCAATTGGAAGTGGCGCTGGCATTAAGCAGTTGACCGCCAAGACCGTTGACTTTGGTGCATCGGATGCACCTTTGAGTGCGGGACAGCGTGCCAACTTCACCGGTCCAGTCGTGCACATTCCAGAGACCATTGGTTCTGTCGTCGTTGCATACAACATTCCCGAGTTTCCAAACAAGGGCCTGAAGTTCACTGGCTCTGTTCTTGGTGATATTTTCCTTGGAAAAGTCAAGAACTGGAATGACCCGGAAATTACCCAGCTTAATCCAGGTGCAAACCTGCCAAACCAGCCAATCGTAGTCGTTCACAGGTCTGACGGCTCTGGAACAACATTCGTCTGGACAAGCTATCTGTCTAAGGTCAGTCCAGCTTGGAACACCACTGTTGGTCACGGAACTGCAGTTCAATGGCCGACAGGACTGGGTCAGAGCGGAAACCAGGGCGTGGCAAACACTGTAGGCGTGCCGAACAGCGGCTCTGGAACCGCCTACTCTATCGGCTATGTTGAGCTTGCGTATGCTCTCACCAGCAAGATGACCTACGGAGACATCCAGAACCAGGCAGGCAACTTTATCGAGCCAACTCTTGACAGCACAAAGCAGGCGGTCCAGAATGCCGCTACCCAACTGCCATCCGGTGATGGTGACTGGAGCAAAGTCTCGCTGCTCAACGCTCCTGGGAATCAATCCTATCCAATAGCCACATTCACCTACATAATCCTGTACAAAGACATGTCTGCAAACGTCAAGACGCAAGCACAAGCTCAGGCAGTTGTTGACTTTATCAAGTGGGCCGTTACAGACGGTCAGCAGCAGTCATCTGCACTTGGATATGTACCTCTGCCCGACTCTATTGTCCAAGCCGACCTCCAGACCTTGGGCTCGCTCTCTTTCGGCCAAACTCAACTTACTGTACCTGAATTTCCGTTCGTTCCAGTCCTTATGGCATTCTCCTTCGTTGGGGTAATTGCATACCTTAGGTTGGCTGGAAAAATCGGCAGCAAGTTCGGACTCGGGATCTAAGCACTTCCCACCTTTTCTTATTTTTTCATCTATATAGTTCATGGTGTTCTGTTAGAGAAGCGTAAAATATCGTTTATCCATGGTAAAAAATGGTGGCCCTGCCTGGTAACCGTTGATGCTCCGCAGACACGAAAAAGCTTTTTGTCAAGCCATTTTCTCGCTGGCAAGCGCCGTGGCGACCGGGTGTTTAGGTGGATCGTCATTGGTGCAGCGTGCTATACTCTTCTAATGATTGCTCTCGTGGTATATTCGGTCGCCCAGGGGTCCGTGCCCATTTTGTCAAGAGAAGGTCTGAACTTTTTCATTGGGACTGATTGGAATCCTGTTGAAGGCCGCGAGTCTTTTGGTGCCCTTCCATATATCATAGGAACATTGGTGACCGCAGGAATTGCCATGGCTATTGCTGTGCCTATCAGCATCGGAATTGCCGCATTTATCTCTGAAATAGCACCACCCCGCGTTGGAACACCCGTATCATTTGTAGTTGAACTCTTGGCCGCAATTCCAAGCGTTGTATATGGTCTCTGGGCGCTATTTGTTTTCCGGCTGTTCATGGTAAACTATATCGAGGCTCCGATTCACAACCTGCTTGGGCAGATATCGATCTTTGCCCGGACACCCTTTGGCCTCGACATTTTCACGGCTGGAGTTGTACTATCGATCATGATTATTCCCATTATTACGTCAATTACACGAGAGATCTTTAAGGCAATACCGAACACTCAGCGCGAAGCAGCCTACAGCCTTGGGGCCACGCGCTTTGAAACCGTCCGGAGATTCCTCATTCCATACGGCCGGGCTGGAATCCTTGGGGCATCAATCATTGGCCTGGGACGAGCAGTCGGCGAAACACTGCTAGTTACCATGGTAATTGGCAATGCTATCGGCATTTCCGCTATTCCAAATTCCTTGTTCAGCCCAAGCCAGACACTGTCAAGCCTCGTAGCAAATGAGTTTAATGAGGCTGTGACTGTTACTCATACGTCTGCACTAATCGCGCTTGGCGCTACGTTATTTGTGCTTACAATGGCCATTAACATCGGTGCGCAAATTCTTGTGTCACGAATGGTCAAGGTGTCTCCCGGAGCCCGAGAGTAATGTCTGACAAGTCACAGCAAAGACGGGACGAGATCCAGGCCTCCATCCTGCGCACCAATGCCCGAAGAAGGCTGCTTGACAAAGTCTTTACCATTGGCACAATAGGTGCAGTACTTGCAGCATTCATTCCACTTGGAAGTATCCTTTTTGAAGTCATAAAAAATGGTGCTGCAGCACTAAGCGCAGAATTTCTGACACAACCGCAGGGGTCAATGATCTATGGCGGTGGGGGCATCGGACCGGCCATCCAGGGCACTATTATCGTAGTAGCTTATGCATCGCTGATAGGAATCCCTGTTGGCATACTTACAGGAATCTATCTCGCCGAGTATGCAGGCAACAACCGCTTTGCGCGGACTGTCCGATTCTTTAACAACGTCATGACGGGTCTGCCATCGATTGTGATAGGCATCGTCGGCTACATCATTCTTGTCGTGCCCCTAGGCGGCTTTAATGTCACGGCGGGCGCGGTTGCACTCTCGATAATAATGATTCCAATTGTGGTCGGCGTCACTGAAGAAACCTTGAAGCTTGTTCCCAACTCGCTGCGCGAAGCGGGCCACTCGCTTGGTATACCAAAATGGAAAGTGACTCTCTTTATAACGCTCAAAAGCGCGAAAAATGGCGTCCTTACCGGCATCGTTCTTGCTGTCTCCCGAATTGCCGGCGAAACTGCACCTTTGATAATGACAATCCTCGGAACCGACCTATTCTTCCAAGGAGTTTCAAACCCTGTCGACGCTTTGCCGTTAAGAATCTGGAGATTGTCCTCCACTCCTTACGATTATGCCCATCTCTACGGATGGGGAGCGGCGCTTGTCCTGATTTTGCTAATATTGGCCTTCAGTGTCGGTTTGCGATTTGTCGCTATTGAGAGAAGCTCTCGGGCTCGAGCGAGGCAATAAAATATGGTTCACCGCTTTCTATATTCAACTAAAGGAACTATTTAGAGAATTATTATGTATGAGTCTCGTCCCGGACTATGTATGGGTAGGGGGCAGTTTGCGCTGTCAGACGATAAGCTAGATTACCTCGAAGTAAAGCGGGACAATGTTGCTCCTCACTACAAAGTATCGATAAAGAACTTTAATTCCTGGTTTGGTCCAAAGCAGGCTCTCAAGAACATCAACTTTGACGTTATGGAAAACACTGTAACTGCGCTTATCGGACCTTCGGGATGTGGCAAAACCACTCTGATTCGCTCGCTGAATAGAATGAACGAAATGACTCCTGGAGCGAGTGTGTCTGGCAGCGTTTACCTTGACGATACCGACATTTACGGAGGGAAGGTCGACCCAGTAATAATAAAAAGAAGAATCGGAATGGTATTCCAAAAGCCCAATCCCTTTCCGACCATGAGCATTCATGATAACGTCGCAGCCGGTCTCAAGCTGAACGGTGTCAAGGACAAGAACATGATTAATGAAATAGTTGAAGAAAGCTTGAAGGGCGCTGCTTTGTGGCAGGAAGTAAAGGACGAGCTGGACAAGCCGGGCATGAGCCTCTCAGGGGGCCAGCAGCAGAGACTGTGCATAGCACGTGCACTTGCAATGCAACCCGAGGTGCTATTAATGGACGAGCCAACATCTGCGCTTGACCCAATTGCGTCGGCTAAGATTGAAGAGCTAATCCATGATCTCAAGAAAGACCTGACGATTATCATTGTAACGCACAACATGCAGCAGGCGGCCAGGGTCTCCGACTATACTGCCTTTATGTACCTAGGCGAGCTTGTAGAATACGGCCCAACCAAACAGATTTTCGAGAACCCGACCAAAGAACTCACAGAGAACTATATCTCTGGCAAGTTTGGCTAGTAGCGCAAACATCATTACATAGTTGTCAGTCAGTGTACCTGACACTTGACACGACTCCTAGACCTGGGCCTTACGCGGATTACAAACGTTATTTTGAACATGGCCGAGATTTCCGAGCGTTCGGTGGCAAAGGCTATCGAGTCGTATGAAGAAGGCTCAGTGAACAAGGATGAAATTTTTGAGTGGGCCAAACAATTGCAACTCCTGCAGGAGGAAGTATCCGAGCTTGCAGTGGAACTTTTTGCACGCTACCAACCCGTGGCAACAGACCTGCGCTTCATAAAGTCAAGCATGGAAATAGCTTACGGGTTTGCGCGGTTTGGCGGCTATGCACACGACATTGTTGACATTATCAGCACCATGGGTTCTGTTTCACACTGCGACAAAAGGGCTGTCCTTGAAGTCTCGCAAATAGCGATAAAGATGACGCGGATGAGTGTGCTTGCCCTGCAGACTGCAGACAAGGATGCGGCAGACAAGCTGTATGAAATGGACGAGACCGTCGAAGCACTTTACCGCAAATTCCTGCGAGAGGCGATAACGCCGCATGGCAAGCGTGGTTCGAATAAATTGTATGCTGATCCACGCTGCTACGTTTCTGGACTGCTAATCCTTCGATATCTGGAGAGAATATCTGACCATGCGTGCTCGATTGCAAGCGCAGTCAAATACATTGCTACTGGTACTCCTGCAAGAAGGCTTTAGCTCCTACTCTATATAGTTAACACTGACCCCTATAGCACAATATAGTCTATTCTCGCAAACCGTTTAACCAATAGTGGCACGTCAAATCACGTTGAAAACGACTGGCGCCGCGGATCACAAGGAAGTTAGAAAAGTTCAGTTTACTGGCAGGTCGACTTATGTCCTTTCGTTACCCAAAAAGTGGATTGAGGAAATGCACATTCGTCCGGGGGACCAGGTAACGCTTGTACGCGAAACGGATAACTCACTTTCAATTGTCCCAGTAGCAGCGGCTGCCGGAGCTGACATACTCGCAGAAGCTACGGCGATTATCACTCCTAATGAGGGTAGTAGTACGCTCAAACGGAAGGTAGTTTCGATGTACCTTGCAGGTTACAATATAATTAATTTGAAGCTCAAGTCGGGCAGGATTAGTCCGCCTCTGAGAGACGCAGTACGTGAAGTGGTCAGGCGCAACCTTGTGGGTACTGAAATGATTGCCGACGCATCAGACAACATTACACTACAGGTTCTGCTTTCACTGCCTGAACTTTCCGTAAATACGGCAATCAGGCGAATGTACCTCATAGCCTCGTCAATGCACTCTGACGCCATGTCGTCGCTGGGGGAACTCAACCAGGACCTGGCCAAGGAAGTGATAAAGTCCGACGACGAGGTAGACCGCTTCAGCCTGTATATTCTCAGAAACCTTGTAATGGCTACTCAGAATGGAAGGGTTTTGCGGGAGATGGGCCTGAAGAACCCGTCTGATTGCCTGTCCTACAGGGTGGCAGTCAAAAGCATCGAGCGCGTGGCCGACCATGCTTGCGGTATAGCAGAAAAAACTATAATGCTTAAGGAAAAACTGCCAAGAGAGACGATGCAAAAGGTGGAAAAAATGAGCCAGCTCGCCCTCTCTGTACTTGCAGACTCGGTAGAATCACTCTTGAGGCGCGATTACCATCTTGCGGATAAGACGGTTGACACTGTCGATGCTATTTACAGCTTGGAAGAAGATGCAATGGCGGCTGCAGAGAGACTCCATGACTCAGCCAGCGTAAAACTTATTCTTGAAGACATCAGGCGCACAGCAGAATATGCAAGCGACATTGCCGAGGCCGCAATGAACGAGACTATAAACGAGGTAATTGACAAGCAAAGCTCGGGCAAGAAATCAGTGGCTGCCACATCTGCATCGGCAGGGCATCTTTAGTCGGGCAATCCTTTTACGATGGCACTGGCAATCTCTCCGCATGACGCTCTGCTACATCTGCAATACAAGGACGTCTACAATGACATGCCCACAGTGCAAGAACCCCGTCTGCAAAAAGGACACAAAGGACTTTCCGTTTTCGGCTAGTCTGTGCCTGGAGTGCGCTGCTACTGTAAAGACCGGGCTTGGCGGCGTCAGAAAGGACGAAGAGATTTTCTAAGTGAGTGATGAGCCTCAATGTCGGGCTTTGAGCAATCTTAAGATGAGGTGGATTTCCTGCTTTCTGTCATGCCAAAGTGTGGCTGGCAATATCGATCGTTACACTATCTGCAGTGGGAGGAGGTGATGCGTTATTGTCAGCAGCATGAAAGTCAATCCGCAGGAGCTTGTTGTCTGCTGTTAAGCGCAGGTAGCCGTAGTGCTGGTCGTCAAAGTTATCGATAGTGAGCTCCGTGGAATTGACGGCCGGAATGCTATCCAGGTAGGTTACACGCGCGCCACGTTTCGGCTTTGGCGGTGTCACACCTCCTCGAGATTCAACAAGACTAAGGACGTTGTGGCCGCCATCACCCGAAATGATGAATGGTACGCTGTATTCACTTCCGCCAAATCTTAGCTTACGGGTAAACCGCTGATAATTATGCACATGGCCCGAAATGAAAGCGTGCGGATATACTCCCTGTGCGCTACAGATGGAGTCTATGTCTCTAAGCATTGTTGTGCTGCCAGAATGATGGCCGCCCGCACCGTGCTGGCCTTGTGGTGGAGCATATGCAAAAGGAGGATGGTGAACTGCAATGATTAGCGCGCCAGCATACTTTTCTGATTTTACTCGTTTCAGTTGCGCTGCCAGGAAATTAAGCTGGTAATTGGGCACGCCGGGCCATTTAGCCTGTTGACCAGCCTGGCTTGAGATTACTCCCGGGTCCTCGAGGGCATTGCTAAAGAGCCCTATAATTCGCACAAAAGGCGCGTCAAGCGCAAAGTACACCCCCGGTTGCGTCATAGCGGTACGGTGCAAAGACCCTGCTTCCTTTGTAACAACCGGCGCTTTGGAGCAAAAGTTGCGCATAAAGGTGTTGAGCGGGGCGTCATTCGCACTAGTCCCTGGAACTACAAACGAGTCGTGATTTCCCGGGATTGCGAAGATGGGAGCGGCATAGTTTCGAAATGGTTCGTAGAATTGGTCATAGTAGTACTGCGACTCTCCAAAGTTGTAGATTAGATCGCCCAGATGGAACAAGAACGACGGCCTATCGTCAAGTTTTGAAGTGTGAAAATCATTTGTAAGGTGGTCAGCCACACTCAGTTCGTTTCGCAACTTTGACTGTATTGAGGCTCCAGTGTCTCCTGCCATGTGCAGGACAATCTTGCCCGAGTCCTGGATAGCCTTGATTTCAGCGGGTCCGTGCGAACCAAAAGCAGCTGACAACTGGAACACATCGGACTGGTTGCCCCGCAGAGCTGGAAAAGACACGGTATCTTTTGTCAGGAGCGCTCCAATTTGCTTGTAAAGTTGGCTGTCCTTCGTTTGATCATGAGGGGTCCGAAATGTCTGCGGGTCAGGAGTGGGCTTGCCATCCTCATTGAACTTGGGCTCGGAAAACAACGGCTGCGGAAGTCGAGCACCGGCTTTTCGTGGCATTCTATCGATCAGCTATGGAGGTGAATTCTTTAAGGATATCGCTAGATTTAGGAACCACTGATTACAAACATTTGGCTGAATCGTCTTCAAATGGAAGAACTTCTGGTCAATTGGGTCTCTTGAAAGACTTGCCGCATTAGCAAAAGCCCTTGCTGCTAGCGAGTTTGTGTCGCGCAAGAATTAGTACACAGACCTGTCTCGCCAATGCAGTTTTATGGTTTTACGTGTACTACCCAGCGTTCCAATTTTGCAGCCTCTGGTTCCCAAGAGCGCTTGTACGCCAGGCCGATTTCGAAATCTCCTGCTTTCAGAGTTCCAAATTCAAGCAGTTGGCTACCCGGACTGCCTGTCAGTTCCGAGTCAGGTTCGAATCTGGAAGACAACAGTTCCAAAGCGCTTGTGTCAAACTTCGGATACCACCTGAAACCCGTAGTAGGATTCGAATTAACCTCAAGGACAAATTTCTGGCCAATCTTGGTTGTGATTTCTTGCATGCACAATAATTGGCGAGCCTCTATTAAGTCCTCGCAGTTTTTCGCCTCATGGATAACAGTGCATGAATCGCGGTGCAAGAGATACAATTGTTAAATAATACCTCGATGTGGACACTCCCATGAGTTACAAGATCCAGAAATACGGTTGGATTCCAGACCTTCCAGACCATCGAGATTTTATGTACTCCGCGCCCCCTGCTGTCTTGCAGAAACTGCCCGATTCGGTGGATCTCACACAAGGTAGTAGTTTCATGCCGCCTGTTTACGACCAAGGTCAGGTGGGAAGCTGTACCGCAAATGCGATAGCAGGTGGCTTTCAATACGCACGGAGAAAGAACAATGAAGCGCCGGACTTTGTCCCGTCTAGGCTTTTCATATACTATAACGAACGCGTAATCGAAGGAACGGTGAGCCAGGACAGCGGGGCACAAATCCGCGACGGCATAAAGACCATAGCAAAGAGTGGGGTTTGCCCCGAAACCCCGGACTGGCCCTACGATCCTTCGAAGGTTACAGTAAAGCCTTCCCCGACTGCATTCCACGATGCTTCGAAGTACAAGGCTGTGCAATATCAGCGCCTAAACCAAGATCTGGCCCAGCTTAAGGGATGCTTGGCGTCCGGCTATCCCTTCGTATTTGGTTTCATGGTATACGAGAGCTTTGAATCGCAGCATGTAGCCCAAACCGGAAATGTCCCAATGCCTGCTCCCAGCGAATCTGCAATCGGGGGTCACGCCGTTCTTGCAGTTGGGTACGATGACAAGCACCGGCAGTTTCTGGTAAGAAACTCTTGGGGCTCTAGTTGGGGTAAGAAAGGCTATTGTCACATGCCTTATGAGTACCTGATAAACACAAACTTGGCAAGCGACTTTTGGACAATAAGCTTGATCAAAGCCTAGAAACCACCGCAAGTGGATTCCCATTAATGTGGTCGACTTCCACATTAATGAATCCATTACCGAATCGTCGCCTCGGCAAGCTTACTCGAGGCTGCTGCATGAACATCGTTAGTTATGTACAAGACCCTGACTCGTCGTGGCGAAAGTCATAGGATTCGTTGGTGGGGTAAGTAGCTAGCTGAAGTCCGCCGCTCTGCAAGTAAATGCCCGCGTAGATAGGAAATCGCCGCGCAAGCACTTGCGCAAGTGAACGTCGACTAACTAACCCCGCCCGCATAACGAAAATCCTTTTAACTTCAAATCTTAGCTATTCACATTGGTGCTTTCTGGCCCCGCTGAGATTCGAAGTTCCTTGCGACCAGCGGAGCGCACGAGCAGTTTTGCCCCCGCCGAGCTGAGCGATTTTCCGGTATCAGGTCTTGGGCAGATCGAGAGGGGGCAGCCAGACCCGATTGAAATCTCTTTTTCTGGCGACTCGGCAGAGTACGCCATTTGCTTTGTAGACATGGTCAATTCCACGATGATATCAGCCACTCTTACTCACGAGGAGTTAACCCGATACTACTCGATATTTTTGAATAACATCGCCACGATTGTCGTAAAGCACGGTGGCAGGGTCCTCAAAAACGGGGGCGACGCCTTGATATTCTGTTTCAAATCAAAAAGTGAAAAACTAGAAAATGATAAAGTTCTCCGATCGGTTCTCGATTGCGGGTTATCTATAGTCGATGCTTGGATACACCTTAATGCATCGACCCCGGCCGGAAAACATAAGATTAACTATAGAGTAAGCGCCGACTATGGTATGGTGAATATAGGCAAGTCAGTCGCAGTCGGGAGCGATGACTTGTTCGGACTGACCGTGAATTTGTGCGCCAAGATAAACTCGATGGCCCCTCTTAATGGAATGGTTATTGGCAATAGTCTTTATGACAAGGTGAAGGACTTTCCTGACTATGAGTTCAATTTGGTCGGTACCTATAGCCCTAAAATCGCAGACAAGTCCACAATCGGACTTCCAGACTTCCTGAAGAGTGGTTATCACGCATTCAGCGTGAAATCTGCAACAGGCAAAAAATCGCTAAATCCCTTTGACCCCGTGAGGTAGCTAGTTTTAGCAAATCTGTAACCAAAGTCTACAAAAATGCATTTTAATCTCAAAAAGTTCGTGATAGTCGCCATTATATCGGAAAGTCACCAACTTTTCTAAGATCTTCTAGAAGATCCTTTATATTATTACAATTCGTTGCAGTATTTCGGTGGAACGTCATTCAGACTCCCCCTGAGCAGGCCAGTAGAAAGATCTTTTGGAGAATCGTTCCAGTGATGTTCATCCTGCAAACAATCGGGGTTCTGGATACTGCCAATGTTAGTTACGCAGCGCTGACAATGGCTGGGAACCTTCAGTTCACCGCGACGACGTTCGGAATAGGAGCCGGCATTTTCTTCATCGGGTACCTGCTGTTTCAATTGCCAGTGTCCGTACTTGCTGAGAACCGCAGTGCCCGCAAGTGCATTTCCATAGTTGTAGCAAGTTCGGGAGCAGTTGCCATGGGCACGGCGTTAATCAACAATGATTGGCAGTTCTACATTATGCGCTTCGCCCTTGGAGCCTGTGCTGCGGGTTTGTTCCCCGCTCTTGTTGTCTATTCATCCCACTGGTTCGGGGCAAGACAGAGGGGCTTGGTTTACTCGGTCCTAATTGCAGCATTTGCCGTATCGCAGATTATTGCAGGCCCTGTCTCCACTCAGATCTTGAGCAATAATTGGATTGGCATCCAAGGTTGGCGCTGGATGTTTATTCTTGAGGGCCTACCGGCGCTCCTAATGGCTCCTGTAGCCTATAAAGTACTGAGCGACAGGCCGGGTTCTGCAGAGTGGTTAACCCCTAGTGAGAGGCGATCGGTAGAGGGACGACTAGCCGCTGAGCACAAGTTAAAGTCGAGTGCAGCGGCCCATACATGGAAAATAGCAATTAGGGAACGCGAAGTACTTACGCTGGCCGCTATCTATGGCTTATGGCTTGCAGCCAATTACGGTCTGCTATTCTTCCTTCCCACCATGGTAGGCGAAATCACCGCGCTCCCACTTACGTCCATCGGTCTTATACTGGCCGCCATTTCGACGGCGGCGTTCATTGCGCTGATACTGTTCGGTAAATTATCGGACCGAAGCCGGGACAAGAAATTACTCGCACTCGTCCCTCTGGTAATAGGAGCTGCGGCTCTTATTGTGTGCACGCTTACCCACCAGAATGCAACGGTATCAATAGTTCTACTTGGTGTAACCGTGGTTGGATTCGGCTCCGCCTTTGGAGTATTCTGGACGCTTCCGACGCTTTTCCTTAGCGAAACTTCGGCCGCTGTGTCAATTGGTCTTATAGGCGCAATAGGAAATCTGGGCGGCTTTATCGGTCCATCTGTCTCTGGTTATTTGCGATCCTCCACAGGCGCATTTACAAGCTCGAACATTCTCTTTGTTGTTCTGGCAGTGTCAGCTGCCTTGCTCATACTGACTCTGAAAAAAACGCGAGTCCCAAGTATAGAGTCCATTCATGGCTGAGTTGCGAAGCTAAATGCCAAGGGGCCATGGCATCGAACGCGTAGCGGATGACGTGGGAAGTCTAGTCGGAGGGCTTTTTGGAAGCATTGATGACCTAATTATGTCGCTTTGTCCATGAGTCAACTAGCTTTTTGGTTTCATCATCCAAGTATTCTATGCGAGTTGCGAGCCCTTCCACCAGTCCAATTTCAAAGATTGCCCCTTTGTTTTCCACGGTTGCACCGCTGGAGTCATTATCGTGTTCCAAAGTTGATAAAACCTCGCGCTGAGTGGCGCGCTCTAAAGTCGTAAATGAATGCCCTATTTCAAAGGCAAGCTCCTTGCATCCGGGGCCGCCTTCACTTGCCCAGCGAAGAATTTCCCTTTGAAGCGTAATGTCTAGAAGGCTAAATGTCCTGCCTATCCCCTGTCCAAGCCCAACCACGAAACGGGCTGCGCAGTCTCCAAGCGATGAAGACTTTGGCCAATCCAGAAGCACTTCGCGCTTTTGGTTATCATCGAGCATCGGAAACATGGTTCCGATCGAGATCCCTGCAGAGGCTGCCAGTTCACAGTTACTCCGGATCATTTCTTTTAGGAGCACTTGGAACTTTGGAGGTCCGTATTTGTAGCCAAATCCCGCTCCTGTTCCAAGACCTCGCGCAAGTGCAAAATTGCCTTTCGCGGTTTCCATGATCTGGGCTAATATGCCCTCATGATCCGATGCAAGATAGGGAGCAGCAAAACCTAACCCGATTCCAAAGCCCTCAGAGAATGCGGAGTCGAGCTCGAGCGCCGGAATAATTTTAGTTTGAAAATCATTTTCGTAATAGGAAAAATACCTGCCGATTCCGGTGCCAAGGCCCCTGCAGAACTCGGCATGAAATTCGGAATCCCTCATTGAACTTTGCATAATCTCGTTATCCTGCAGCCAAACCTCCACATCGCCCGGGTCGGTTGAACTCTCGCCACATACTGGCAGTTGGAGCCGGCACAGATTTGATAGCAACTGTTGAGTCACCTGGCTGGAGTGGGGATACCTCCTTCCTATGCCCGTTCCAAATCCGCGGGCAAGCCCCCTGATTGAAGCGATTCTTTTCAAAAAGTCATTCTGTGAGTCCTGTTCCAGTGAGGCAAAAATTCTGCCAGCCCCGATGCCAAGCCCTATAGACAAGCCCGGATTGTCATGCGTCCATGAATAGAGGTCTTGCTTGAGCTTGCCGTCAAGGTAGGGCAGATTCGTTCCAAGGCCAGCACCTGCACCCCGTGTAAACGCAGAATCCGTCCGCATATGCTTCAATATTTCTTTTCGTTCAGGAATTGGAATGAACGAAAGCACCTTGGCAATCCCAAAGCCAAGTCCCTGCGCAAACTGGACGTCTGTCTCGGCGCGCTTGAATAGCACTTTCTGACGCTCCTTGTCGTAATACAAGAAGGTATAGCCGAATCCCAGTCCAAGGCCTTCCGAAAGCGAGCTGTTTGTTTTCGCGTGGGCAAAGATTACAGCAATCTCCGCCCCAGACATGTACGTGGAACTGTATGCTATGCCAGATCCCAATCCGTGGGAAAGAGAGCTGTCCTTTTGAATATGGTCTACCAATAGCTGCTCCTGAACTTCTTCATCAAGCGTGGAGAAAAGGTAGCCTATTCCAAAGCCAAGTCCCTGCGCAAACTGGACGTCTGTCTCGGCGCGCTTGAATAGAGACTTCCTTTCGACCTCAGAAAGGTATGTGAAACTGTAGCCAAAGCCCATCCCCAGGCCTTCAGCAAGTTCCCCATTTGAAGCGGCTAGACACCTTGTCTCGTCTTGGGTTTCCTTGCTCAGGTACGAAAAATTATAGGCCAGCCCCATGCCCAGTCCACGCGCAAACTGCAGGTCACTCTTCATAGTCTTTGAGATCCGGGCTTGCAAATCTGCCCCGAGATAACGGTAAATGTAGCCGATGCCAATTCCCAGCCCTTCAGAGAGTTCAGTATTTGACTTTGATAGCTGGAAAGCTTCGTCCTGAGTTTTCTTTTCGTGGTACCTAAAGCCATATCCGATTCCCATGCCGACTCCCCGGGCAAACTGCGGATTACTTGAAGCCATCTCGACAATGAACTGCTGACGGGACGCAGAATCTAGGTACTTTAGATTGAAACCGATACCAATACCTATTCCATGGCTCAGTTGGTGATTTCGCTCCGCCAGTTTCAGGAAATTGGATTGAATAGCCGCGCCCAGGAATGAAAATCTCATTGCAGCCCCAAAGCCAAGCCCGATGGAAAAGCCCGCATTGCCGTTAGCGTAAGCCAATAGTTTCGCCTGCTCTACTTCCTCAAGCGACGAAAAGACCTGGCCAATGCCAAAGCCAAAACCATGAGCAAACTGGGGGTTCCTGTCTGATTCTTCAATAAGCGTCTCCTTGACTAGCTGGTCTTCCATCGTTTTGAAATTCTGACCCAGCCCTGTACTGAGGCCTCTTGCAAACTCGCTGTGTTTCTTTGCCAGGGCAAATACTTCGCGCCTGAAGGAATCCTTCATGAACGCAAAGACGTCGCTGACTCCGGCTCCAAGCCCCCTCGCAAACTCGCTATTCCTGTCGCCGCGATTGAATAGCTCCGTTCTTTCTGACTTTCGCAGCTGGTAGCAACCCCTGCCAAGCCCGACTCCCAGCCCGTAAGCAAACTGGACGTTTTCTTCGGCGAGTCCGAAGAGGCTCGCCTTTTGCTTGGCTTTGAGAGTTGAGAAACCTGTTCCTAGGCCATCCCCTAGTCCGCTTGCGAGATGTATGTTTCTCCTGGCTTCAGAAATTATCGATCCGTAAACGTCGGTGTCCGCTGAACGCAATACCTCTGCCAGCCCGGAACCAAGTCCAAAAGAGAACTCGCCACTCAGCCCTGAGGCCTGCAGAACCGACTTCTGGAGCGGCTGCTCCAACTCAATGAACGCCTCTCCAATTCCCTTCCCGAGCCCAAGCGCGAAATCAATGTTTGACTTGATCTGGGCCGTTATGGCATCAGGAAGTTTGATTTCCGAAGTTCTCGGGGCATTGAGAATTGACGCAATGTTTCTTCCCATAAAGCGGGCGATCGAAAAACTTGCAGCACGAGTTGACACGAGACCTGGGAACTCGCGAGACAAGTACATGGCTATCTCCAGCGTTGTCTCGGCGTCGAACTTGCATGATTCGAGTGCCAGAGCATGCATCGAGTAATAGTCTCCGGCCAGATAGACCCAGGTAGTCAGCCTGCGGGCGGGAGACGGGGCTGGCTCAGATCCAAATATAGCCTTTTGCAGCCGGGAGACCGTGTTGAAATTCCTTTCGAGCCTCAGGTCGTAGCAGAGCTTCAGTGTCAGGAGAAACTCTGCATCGTGGCGCCGGGAAGGGATTCTGGACAATGTTTGAAACTGCGCTACAAAGTAGGCGCGCCGTGATGCCAATTCCTTCGCCTGAACTATCGCGCCTGTTCCAACCCGTGCCTTGCCTGCTGCAATTTGACCTACAAGCGATCTGTAGTAAAGGAGAACAGTCGCAGGATACGGGTCGTTGTGCCAGAGCGTGCTCGCAACCTTGTTCAGACTCCCGGCCACGTACTTGCCGTACGCCTTGTGAAATAGTGATATGTTTTCTCCAAATTCAGAAAGCATCTTTGTCAGCGCCGACTTGTCGTACGACATCAAATGTGGCTGGAGTTCGGGGATCGAATCGGCGAGGTCCGAAAAGGCTTCAAAGTAATTTGCATTGAGCGAAATCAGAATGCTTCTGGCCCTAGACGACAGGAGGAGTTCAATGGATTCGCCGACGGTAAAGATGTCCCTCTTTCTGAGGTCGTCAGGAAAGTTGTCCCAGACCACAAGGTCTGCTGTGGTGATTCGCTGGATAAGGTCCTGAATGCTCACCCTCCCGTATTCGTCACCCGCGCTTGTCTTGGGATTCAAGACGTAGACGTTTTCGACCTCGTCAAACGACTCCTTTACAAGCTCAAATATGGCCCTTGATTTGCCGGAGCCATTTGGCCCCATAAGAAACGAGACGCGTGTGTTCTGAAAGACCTCATAGTCAGGAGGTTTTACAAATGGTATCGGAGAGCCATCGCTCTCCTCTAGTTGAAGATTCAGGGCGGTGGCTATGGCTTGCAAGGCCCGATCAGCCGCGGGTTTTTCCTTCAGCCGAGTGCCTGCTCTGGTCATCGAAAATGATAATTCTAGGCGCAATGCCAATTCTAAGGCAGAAGCAGAACCAGACCTTTGCATGGGGCGGTTTTTTAGAGCTTTGCAAGCCCCTTAGATAAGGTTATTGACGTTAGACCGTGTCGTTATGTTATGCTGCGGCGCGATTGTATGTAAAATATGCTGGAAAGTCGATTTATGTTGCGAGAAAATGACGATCACCCCAAATGCGGCGACTCTACGAGCAGATACTATACTTAAATAAATCTGAAGGGATTATTCCCTAATGTCGAAAAAGAATGAGCGTCCAAACGCTGACGGCGAGAGCCAGAACTCGCTCTCAATCCACGACCTTATCCCACCAGCTCCCGGAGACCCCATCCGCATAGTCCCACCCATGATCGCACAAGATGTCGCCGCGGCGGATCTGAAGGCTTCGCCTCCAGCGAATGCTGTCTATCTAGGCGGTCCACTGATAAAGAACGTCGAAGTCTTTACTGTATTCTGGGGCTACTGGTGGCAGTCCCCAACACAGCAGCCACTCATTGACAGCATCAACTCGTTTTTCAAGACCATCCTCCAAAGCCCGCTTATCGATCAGATAAGCAAAGACTACAGCACGCCGCAATATCCTATAGGCCAAGGTAAGTTCATAGGAACTGCTACAATAACGACCCCCAAGATCACCCACAGCATTAGCGATGCCGCGATACAGACGGTCATTCAGTCCGAGATTGCAAACGGGACACTGCCTGCTCCTGACATGAACAAGCTTTACTTTGTTTACCTTCCGCTGGGAGTAGTTGCAGTTCAAGGCGGCAGCAGGTCCTGCCAGTCATTCTGCGGATATCATGGCGACATTTCGGGCAAGATATTCTATGCAGTAATGCCATACGCGGGCTGCCAGGGCTGCGTCGGAGGCATGGTGACATTGGACGCGCTGACTGCAACAAGCTCACACGAACTTTGCGAGGCGATAACAGATCCGATTCCGGGCACAGGTTGGTACAACAACTACCATGGCGAAATTGGAGATTACTGCGCCTGGCAGATGAAGCCTGCAAGAATAGGGGGCTACATGGTCCAGAAGGAATGGTCAAACTCGGCGAACGGATGCGTCTAGAAAGTATTGATTTGAAAGAAAAAACACGAAGGAGCGCGTCCGCTCCTTTATCGTTTTTCAGCGCTACGTCTTGGTTGGCTTTACCTTAGATATCTTTGGATCATCTTGGGGCGCTTTGGAGCCATCGAGTGGAGTTGGCATAGAATCTGCGGTGGCTTGAACGCTTCGAATTTCATTCCATGTTCGTAGCGAATCGGCCTGTCCTCGCTCTATGAGAGATTGGATTGTCTTGGTGGAATAGTCTCCAAATTTGTTTGCGATAGAGTTGCCATCGTCAACCAGTTCCACTCTAAAGACATCTCTAATTGGGAATTTAGAGTAGACAAGCTGCTTTCTAACTTTGGGGGTGTCAGCAGGGTTGTAGGTAATATTTGCGCTAAGAGATGGAGTAGAAAGTATCTTTTCTACTGCATCCTTGTCTTGCTTTTTCGCTATTTCGACTAGCTGCCGGACCATGTCGACATAATCTGTGATTAGCTTTGCAGATTTTTCGTCGTTGTATGTGGTGTCCTGGTAAACAAGGTCCCATAGCCTGTCCAGCACAAAATCATTGTCCGTCCTCACGCGTCTTTCCTTCAATCGAGAAGGCCACAGGTCAACGATGTATATCTCGAGTTCAGGGATAGTTCCAATCTTCTCCATATCTTCTACAATGCCGCGTGTCATCTCCCGTTCGACGGGGGTGAAATTGAGCTTTGGATCCAGCCAGAAATCTCGGTGCTGGTTAGTAAGCTGGCGGAGTGGCGTATTATTCAAAAGAGCGCCGTCCCAGAACGTTCGCGGTTCGTCAGGATTATTCTTGTCTGCCAGTTGCAAATAGGCAGAATTGATTGGGAGCGTAGTACTAGCCATAACATGGTCTATTGTGAGTCCATCAGGGTATGAAATTACCACCGGACGCTTGCTTCCTGAGACTCTTTTTGCGTCATTCGACTGATCGATAAAGTAGACAGTCTTGCTGTCAAAACTATCAAAAGTAACAAAGCTTCCAGCCTGGACATCGACTGCGCCTAGCAGGAGCCTTGGCTCATTTTTCGAAAAGTTGGACTGAATTGGAAATTCTGCATACCTTGAGACCGAGCTTCGCAAGGGCGAGCTGTCAAACCTGTATCTAAAATTCAACAGGTTGTCAAGGTACCGCTGGTCAAAGTATGGAACGATGCCGAAGACGTTTGGGGCTCCAAATAGTGAGAACTGCCTTGCCGCATAGTAGCGTCGGGCCGCTTCGGAAGTAGGAACAGCTGCTTTCATTTCTGGCGTTCCCCATGTGCTGGCCCAAGTCTTCCAACCCTGCCACCACTCTGCCCAGGTCTTTTCGAAAAATGGAGTCATCTCCAAGAATGGCTCCGAAGAGAGATCCCTCCAAAAGGTTGCTAGGTGCTCAGCTGAGCCTTTCCAGCTCTCAAGCGCACTTTTGCCCTGCCGTCTTTTTGCTAAAACGTAAGAAACAACAATAGCAGCGTTTATTGCGCCGCTTGAAATGCCCGCAACAACATCAAATAGGTTTTGATCCTGAGGGTTAGGTCCAGCCGTCTTTTCAATCTGAGACGTAAGCCGCTCAACTAGGGTACTGTAGACGCCGGCTTCATATGCGCCGAGTGAACCACCACCTTGGAAGATTAATGCCCTCTGCTTCGTTGGCACTTCCTTTCCGTTTTGGGACATGCCATTGCTCCCAAGCTGTCTTATTTAACTATACATGGATTTTCTAGAAGGAAATTAATTTCCTCAGACTGCAAGTGCATCTGATTACTCTGACAATATTCCTAAACTTGGTAGCTGTGGCGCTTTTTGGAGACCAACTTGGTGCTTTCTGATGGCAAAGGTCGTACGCCTAGCGCAGAACTTGAATGGCCAATTTGGACTGTTGTCGGTATGGGGGGCAGAATTCATGGCTCGAGCGAGATTCCACTGAGGTGTCACGGCTAAATTTGCAATTTTGAATGAGTTAATGCTAGGGAATGCCATCAGAAGCGATAGGGCTTCTGCGCGATTCGCATGACGCTTGCAACTTCGAAGCTCATCGATATAATCCTCAAGGCTTAGGTCACCGGGGAAATTGGACAAACAGGAATGGTGGTAAGCCCGAGGGCAGTATATGGCTCGATGTTCTCAGGTTCACAAACTCGACTCAGCCACTGGTTAGCCATTCGTATCGTGTGTTGATAAGTGGTTGACAAAAAGCTCTTCAAGGAAACTGGAGAACTGATGTGCCCCTGGATTGTCGCCGAGTGCTGCTTTGATTTTCCAAATCTTGTCGAGGTGGTCTTGTTGAATAGCTCCCATAATCGACTTAGCTGTAGCAATGACTGCCTTTTGCGCCGTTTCGGTTAGAATTTGTTCTACCTGTGATGTCGATAGGGTGATCTCCCTTTGAGGATTTGTCGCGTTTTCCTCACCGCCACTCTTTCGCCCCTCGCAGACTCTGGAATTTAGATTTTGCGCGGAATTATCAGGCGTGTCATTCTTTGCCCTGGGTGGCTCGTTTGTGCTGCTCTTTCTATCAAGTGTGTAATTTCGAATGCTTGATTGCATTGTAGATGGTTGCGGTCTTGCTTGTTTAGCTAACTCGCTGCAGGCACGGCTATCGAGGAAATTGTTTACCGTTTCAACTGTTTTGATGTCTTTTGCTATCTGTTCAATTGAGTTCAGTGGTTCGGGGAGCTTGTAATCAAGTATTTTTTTAATAGCCTTTAATTCACTAACATGGTCTTTTTGAATCTTAAGAACATCCTTGCGGAATTCACCATCAGATTCGTTGACCCTCTTAAGATGTTCTACAAGCTTAAGCATAGAATTCGATAGCTCCCGAATTGCCGAATCGGCAGCCGCCTTTTGAGCGGATATTTCTTTAAGGATCCTCGTGCTCATGGCGAGGAACAACGTCTCATTAGAGATGCCTAGAACAGGTCTGCTTTCATTTCTCTTGGTTTCAGAAACTGACGCCTCTTGTTCTTCAACAGGTTTCTGAAATCCTGTATACTTACTTTCAATTGGAATAGACCTTCTTCCTCGTTTTTTGCCTTTTGATGCGCGCTGAACTGCTGCCCATTCCTGTGGGTGTGACTTGATGTACCTGCGTTTTAGAAGCTCAGCTTGAGCAGAATCGATGTGCTTGCCTATTGTAAAGAGATACACCTCACGCGGGTTACTTTTGTTGATAAACTGCAAGCACCTGTCACTACCATGATGGAGAAGGTAGTAGCGGTTTTGCTCCAGAGGCCTAATCTTGAATCGGTTAGAATTGCTGACATCTGATACCGAGGGCCCAGAGCCGGCGGGAAAGATTCGACTGTGGTCAGAACGACTGTCCTGTCGAGAAGTCTCTGATGTAAAGATTGGAAGACTCTTTGATGTCAAGAATTGACTGCGCTCTCCTGACCAGAGACTGTTGATGGCATCTAGTCTCTGGTAGTAAAGCAAACGACATAAAACAGAGTGTCAATTTATCTTGTCCGAATATAGCGATGTTCGCTATATTGTGAGTGACTATATTCTGCTATATCTGCTATATTCACTGATGCGCTCAGGACTCTCTTTCGTCTCGCTAGTTTGGCTCCGTGTTATTGCAGCAGTGTCGCTTGTAGATTGGTCCTAGCGTTCAAGAAGTGTAAGCCGAACCTGGATTCCTGCCGGGAGCACATTGTTCATTGCAAAAATCGAAACAGTCTAGACTACCAAGGTTGGGATAAGTGATGATACTAAAGGTCAATAGTCTATCTTTGACATTGAGCTTTGATGATTAGCTCAGTGGTTGCTGCTTTGCAATTTAGTATCCGGGAGCAGACCAGTCCGGTGCCGCAGGAACGCCGCAAACCGATCGAATGCGGCATCAATCTGACTCGCGGGTCCGCTAAGAACCTGACTACTCCTTGCAGCTACTATAGCGGCATCTTCCTCTGCCATTGATTCTAAAGCATGGGACAAGGAGATCAATGACATCTGATGCTCTGATAGTCGTTGTAATGGAATCGCTTGAATAGGGCGAGGAGGTGACGAGGGTAAGGACGCGGGGGTATCTGTGCGAGATTCTGTCGATATTGCCTCGCCAATCGAGTTCGCATTCGCTGTTCTCGATCCTAGGGGGCCAAGACCCCACAATTCTGTCAGGTATTTCAAAAGACTGGTATGATCAAAGGTTTTGGAGATGACGGTATTCTGTACCCAGGGAGAAATCAAGATTGCCGGAACGCGAACCCCCAATCTGTCAAAGGTCCATTCTTCGTTATGGTGGTCAGGTGAAATGGCAGCTGGAGGTACGACGTGGTCGAAAAAGCCTCCATGCTCGTCAAAAAGCAGTACAAACAATGTCGAGTTCCAAAGCCGTGAGTTTGAGCGCAATGCATTGTATACGCTTCGAACAAGCTCCTCGCCATCAAACATGTCGTGAGGTGGATGGTAGTCATTAGCGCTAGGCGGAAGGTAACTGGGTTCTATCCATGCGAAGCTTGGGAAATCATCTAAATTCTCTGCAGAAGCATGAAGTGGAAACTCTACCATAGGCCTATGTCGCGCAGAGTTTTCAGGCTCCCATTGGTGCACAAGAATCTCCGAGACTGGTATATCTCCAAAGTATACTTTCCAAGAAATTCCCTTTTCATTTAGCCTGTCAAATACGGTTGGCTGGTCATACCAATGTAGATTGAGGTCCATAATGCCTTCAGGCATAGTCACCCTGCCCTGTGAGGTTCCGGTCATGGCAAAAAGGCGGTTAGGCCAGGTGGGCCCGGGGATCGAAGAAAACCAGCGATCGCAGACTGCAAATTCAGACGCAAGCTGATGCAGGGCTGGAAGGCTGTTGAGCGGGTAGTAGCTCATTACTTGCCCAAGCTTGTCGCCTGAAAGCTGGGGATAAGACTCGGCAAAGTTCCTGACAAATCCGCTCATTTCGTTACCGTCGTTGTCCTTGCTGCACTGGATCAGGACATCCTTTAGATCGTGCTTCGGATCTGGGCTAACAGTTCTGGTGTCATCAGGTGCCTGAGCATAGCTATGCCCCGAATAGTTGTTTGTAAACGGAGAATTGGGACTGATGCCATCAACAGGCTTTACTTGCGACAATGAGCCGAGAATGCGATCAAATGAATTGTTCTCAAGCATTAATACGACTACGTGTTTTATCGGGTTGTCCTTTGCCATTACGGTTCAGAACCCTTCCGCAATGGCTTTCTCGGGCAATTATAATAATATTCTGTGAAGGGTCAGGACAAATCTATTCCCTCCTTTTTTAATTAGAACTAGGCAAGCAACGCCTTCCTAGGGCTCCAAATGGCTAAAGACAATAACTGATTTCTAATGTTTAATAATCAAAGGTGTGAATTTACGAACAGACACACCCCAAGCTAGCTTGGAAAAAGGGAAGCCCGCCAGCTAGCTATCCTTTCAATTGGAGAGGGATCTTGAGACGCTCATTTTCTGGGTTTCCGGAAGTAATGCGAGAGCCCAAGGAACTTTGACGACTGATTCAACTGGCTGTGTAAAGTCATATGCTATTACATCGGTATACGACCAATGCCACCGCTCCGAGCCGAGTCAGTTGAAAACCAGCGGTGCTTGTAACATGTTCGAGCGTGAATCTCGAGTTTGGCCAAAGAATAGGATAAGTCCTACAAGTTAAGATCCACTCTTGCTTGCGCGGTAAAGCGTATTAGCCCCTGCCTGAATTGGCGCAAAATGAAGCCAATCTCATCATGGCTGCCTATCCTATGTCTTCTGCAAGGAAAACGATCGTCGAAGAACTGCACTTTTGCTAATAATGAAAACGACTAGTTGTAGAGAAATCTTAAGTAATACAATGCCTGATTCACGGCAAAGCGAATTTGGATTGGTTTCTCTAAAGGATCTGTACCGAAAGAGCCATGCTGTTATCATTGGAATTTCGAACTATAAAGAACCTGACCTAAAGTTGAACAATGCCGTAAATGACGCTCGGGATATGGCTATAATACTTGAGGAAAAGTATGGCTTTGAAAAGGAGAACATTAAAGTTCTGTTAAATGAGGAAGCGACGCGTGCAACTCTTGCAGACCTATTTGAAAATTACCTTGGGAGCAGTGAGATTTCCAATCAAGATCGTCTCTTAGTTTATTATTCAGGGCACGGCACCATTAGGCTCAGAACGGATCCGTCGGGCAAAAGCGCAGAACAATCTTACTTAATCCCCCAGGACGCCACCCCGGGCAAATACGACACATACTATGACCTAGACGTGATCAGATCAAGCTGCGCATTCTGCTCGGCTAAGCACATTTTGATTGTATTTGACAGTTGTTTTAGCGGTACCCTTTTTGCGCGCGTAAGAAATTTGGAGGGCCCGGATGCTGGGGCAACAGATGACAAGTTCCTAGCATGGAATATGGCCAAGAAAGCAATTCAGGCAATTGCAGCGACAGACAAGAACCAGGTTGCGCTGGATGATAATATGAACCAAAATACAATGCAAAATGGAGATGGAGCTCACCACGGGGCGTTCACGGGTTATTTACTGGATTATCTTAACAATCCAAATGTTCTGGATCAGAATGGGATCCTTACCGCAACTCAAGTTGGTTCCTATCTGCAAAAGGCAGTCCCACGAGGACAGATAAGCCAAAATCCTGTTTATGGTCCGCTTTATGGCACCGAAGGCGCCGAATTTATCTTCCAGATATTCGCACAATCGAAAACCAACTCTATCGATGATCAGCCAGTAAACCAGCCTCTCTCAGATTTGCTAAGAGCTGAAGACGTCGAGCAATTTAACCTACTTCGCGGAGAAGCTCCAAACTTAGCGAAACAAAGTTTTCGACGAAGAAACCTCGAGCATGCCAATTTCAAAAATGCAATCCTGTGTGATGTCAACCTGAGCGAAGCTGATGCAAAAGGAGCAGACTTTTCAGGAGCTGATCTCTCTGACGCTTGCTTGGACTTTGCCGATCTCAGAACCGCAGAGTTTAAAGGCTCAGTTCTTGAGAAAGCATCCTTCCAATTCGCGCTACTAAGCGGGGCAAAAAACCTAGAGCGTGCAGGATTGGATCCTCAATCTTTTGATGGGGCCAATTTCGACTCCCCTGAGGTGGACGGTGATGCACAAACTCACTCCGGAATTGCCTCATTCTTTGATCTTAAATCTGCACCCGCAAAATACGTCGAGGTTGGATCGTACAAGACACGCTACCTTGATTATCCCCGTCCAATTTGCGAAAACAAGACGGCACAAGAACCCATTCCTACAGTCCTTCTACATGGCCTCCTTGGGTCTGCCGACACATGGCTTTTGATGACGAACTCGTTATCAAAGTACCTAAGGTTAATTGTGCCTGACATTATCGGCTCTGGAGATAGCGACAAACCTAATGTCAAGTATGATCTCGAATTCTTCATGAAATTTCTTTCAGATTTTTTTGCAAGCTTGTCTATAGGGAAGGCAAACATTGTAGCGATGTCAGTAGGCGCGCGTCAAGCAATTGAATTTACGTTAAGATTTCCTTCGCTGGTAAACAAGTTAGTTTTATGCAGCCCTCAAATACTATATCCTGGCTTTCCCATAGACGGAGTAATCAATGCTGTGACAAGCATGGATGGACCCGCGCTAATGAAGGCACTTATTCAAGGTACCAATGTAAACGACTATTACGCTAGAGATATTGACGCAGGAAAGGCTGTCCGGTCCTCTGTGGATTATTTCGTTCAGAATATACAGCAGCCTGAGCTACGCCACTCTTATGCTTCGACGCTATGCGAACTCCAAAATTATCCTGCGCTTCCGGGTAGGTTGTCCAAGATATCCGTCCCAACTTTGCTAGTTTGGGGTGAGGAGGACTCTATGTCGCCGATTTCGTATGCGGCTCAGTTTAATGAAATCCCAAACTTGCAATACCTAAAGATGGAGGATTGTGGGCATGCCATACCTCTTGAGAAGCCACTCGAATTAAGCAAAGCCATCCTGAAATTTCTCCTCAACCTCGGATAGTCCGGATTCTTCGACGGGAAGTAAGTGCAAAACCTGGCATGGGTTGCCTACCTTGCCCTTTTTTTCTTTGCGCCTTAGAGACAATTTAAAGAACCTGTGCACAGCATCATCTTTATGCAACCGAGATTTACAAATTTCCATTAGTTGTCATTATTATAATCATGGCAAGTTACCATTCGCCTCAAGTGTTCAATTATTCAAACAATCTTTCTGTCTCCAGTGTCTTTCACACCAACCCCCGGATTCAAACGTCTGTGACTACACTTGTTTCCCTTATGTCAAGGCGATGTGGCACACTAAGTTCGATGCCCTGATTTGAACCTGAACTGCAGTCGTTGTCCATTCGTAACTTGCATTGACATTCGGTGTCAACGCTCGAGTGACAGAAGTCTCATCAGTCATCGCCGAAAGAAATTTGTCTAGTTCGCCTGGAATACCACGAGTGACATCGCCCCTTCTAGTCACGGGCATTTGGTCCAGCGGGGGAAGCAAAAGCGGACGAAAACTAGAAGCGCCCAGCGTCCCAAAGACCTTGAGTACATCTGTCCCTAATTTGTAACCATTGGGCAAACTTGGTGTGAGAAAGACATCTTCAAACTTGCCAGCATCTATACTGAAAAAGTCGGCGGCGGTCGGGTAAATCTGAGAAATCTCCCAATCCGGCGCTAGATCTAATGCAGTCACATTGAGAGTACTGTCTGAGTCATTTCGTATCCTGAACACAAGGGGTAAACCTGATGTAATCGTGTAAGTGCCATCCGCTGCTGCCTTCAGCCCTGTCAGCATAGGCTTGTCTCCCGTTTCAAAACCCTTCTGCAGGCTATAAATCTCAACGGATATTCTTCTCGCTAAAGGCGAAGCTGTGTTGAAATTGTCGAGCGCAAGGATATTACTATACTTTGAAAGGTGGACAAGCCGCTGAAGCACTTTGGCTGCCGCGGACTCGTCCGTGATTTTCAACGACGGGCTTATGTTTGGAATTACGACGCCCGCGGGGTCCTGAATTTCAAACTCATCTCTGCCGTCTGCCCCATCTATGATCACTTTTCAATAATTGTGAGTATGATTCAGGAGAGTGAATTGAAGAAAGCGCAGGACAGCATTTCAAATACGCTGATACTCTTGGTGTTCCGGCAGTCGTCGCGCCTTCGGCGCTCCTACTTTCTGCCGGAGCCTCGAAGGGTGCCAACGATTAACCATCGGTCAGAGGGTCAGCTTGAAAGAATGAAACCTTATGTTCATTCTGTCGTCGCCAGCGATGCGCGGAATATTCATTCACCCGATAACGGCATTATTGGTTCTTCATAAAAGTTAGTTCGTGAAGTCAAGTTAACCGGTGTTAACAATACCCATTCGTATTAGTTCTCTGAAAAGGTATATTTGAATAAGTGATATACTACAATCGCCGCCGTTTCAGAATGCAGCGGGGCGTCACTGATTGGACCCAACGTCATGCAGGGACAGCGCTTAGCTAGGGAAGGTATTTGCACAGGTTATATGCCTAGCGACAGTCAGCGAGTACGAGCGACAGAAAACGTTAATTCTAAGGTGACGATTCTTTCAATAATTGCCTCATAGCTCTGCGGGTGACCTTTCAATTAGAGAGCTTTATACAAAAAGCCACGCAATTGTGATCGGTATATCAAATTATCGAGACGAAAAACTGCGGTTAAAGAATCCTGTAAATGATGCCAATGCTATCGCGAAAGTTTTAAGAGAAAATCATGGTTTTGACGACGTAGAGCTCATTATCGAAGAGGATGCATCCAAGCAAAAACTCGAGCTCCTCTTTGAGGACAGAATTAGGAGCAGTGAAATCACAAAAGATGATAGACTTCTCATCTACTATTCGGGACATGGCGAAGTCCGGCAGAGTACTGATCAGCAGGGGAGACATTATGAGGAATCCTATATTCTTCCATACGACGCCAGACTAGGTTCGTTTGGATCTTATCTAAATCTGAATACAGTGACAGATAATTGTCAAAGGTGTAGTGCTAAGCACGTTCTCCTGATCTTAGACAGCTGCTATAGCGGAACGGCACTAATTCAAGGAAGGAATTTGAAACCAGATGAACAGATCACAGATGAGTACCTAAGGAGGATTACCAGCAAGAGATCGTTGCAGGCTCTAGCTGCAACTGATAGAACGCAATTAGCGTTGGATAGCGGTTCTGGAATAGTCGGTCTATCTATGGAACACGGAGCATTTAGCGGATGTCTACTTGACGTATTGTCAAGGAAATTTGATCCTGATAACGATGGTATTCTGACAGCCAGTGAGGTTGGATCTTTCTTGCAAAAAAACATCCCACGCAGCAAGATACCCCAGAACCCACTTTATGGCTATATGCCAGGAAGTGAAAACGGAGAATTTATCTTTAACATCTACAAGGTGTCACAATCTCGAGATGCGGTTTCCTCGCCGCTGTCATCATTCGTCAATGAACTGTCTCCACTGGCAAAGGCAGCCTTAGATTATTTCAAAAGAAGAGACTATGATAGGGCAATTATCTTTTATGATAGAATACTTGAGATAAACCCCAACCACGTCGAATCTCTTAACCGAAAAGGTATTTCCTATTTGAGGTTAAATCGCTTTAACGAAGCGCGTGAATGTTTTGAGCAGGTTCTAAAAATAGAGGCCGATAATTTTGAGGCCCTAGATAATATGGATAGGCTCAAGCAGGTGGCCGCGTTTGACCACACCAATCTCAGCAAGTCTAATATTTTGGGAATTTTGGCGATTATAGGGCCGTCAAACAAAGGAAAACCGTTTCTTCCGAGAAGAATTTCAAGTATTGATGAATGTAAAGAACATTTTGGCGATACAGGATCGTTAACAAGAGACATTGCTTTGGCATTTGACAACGGCGCCACCGAAATTTTGGCAATGCGCGTCGTGAATCAAACATCCCACTTTCCTTCAGGAATACTCAGAGGACGCAAAAGAGATTTGGTTAAGTTTACAGCTAGGAGGAAATTCAAGCGGTTAGTAGTCCAAGTTCTGCCCGGAGCGACGGATGATACAGTGAGGTTGCAAGTCGAGGCAGACGGAGAAATCGAAGATTATGATAATCTAACGATGGTACCTATTTCCACACTTAACCTTGTAAATATCATAAATACAAATTCAAAGTCTATCTCAGCCGAGTCATTAATTTCAGACCCCCAGCAAAATCCAATTCCTCAGAGAATCGAGTTCCAAGAGGAAGAGCTGGATCCTTTAATCCGTGACTATGAACGAGCGTTTGAAATACTTGAAAACGAACCTGAGGTAGGCATTTTGTATTTATCTAACGTCTTTGATCCGGCGGTACATCGACTTGCAGACGCTCATTGCCAGATCATGAGCAATGCACAATCTAACCGCGGTCATTTGCCTAGTCCCCGACTAGCCATATGCTCTGTGTCGGCGCTTGAGCCGGTAGGGCAAGCGGTTCTGAGAACTCAGATTTTAGCTTCAGATTCAACAATTTTGGTAGCTCCCTCTCCATATGGCGCTGCCGTTGCTGCACTAATTAGCCGACTCGAATACCCTGAGACTGTTACCAATAAAGAGATAGTCGTTAATGAAACTACCCCAGTATATAATGAAAATGAACTCGCGTTGTTAGCTCAAAATGGAATCCTTGCAGTAAAATCCAACATGCACGGAGGAGTAATAGCTAATGGGAGAACGACGAGCAAAGAGGATATTCGCGTTATGCGAATCGCGTATCACGCAGTTCGAGGAATAATTAATGCCGTCATACAATTTTCGAAGAACAAACTCGAAACGAAAGTTAGAGTAAGCCCAAGGATCCGGTTGGAAGCCGTCAAAGGCTTCTCCCCGCCGCGAAGCGCATATTTGCCCGACTTATTACTTGATCTGAAGAAGGAGATAACCAATCTCCTTATTTCAATGGAGAAAGATGGCGCTATAACCGAGAATAAGAAAAGCAATAGCCCCGAAGCATTCCTGTTTAACATTAGCACTGAATCTCTTGAAGATTTTATTGACCAGATTGTCAGAATAGATATTTCGCTCAGAATTACGCAAGATTCGATATTAAGTTCAGTAAACTTCCGGTTGGAAGTCAAATTTGGCTAGTGAACGCAACCTTCATGCACGAGACCCCTCTTTAGTTCAGTTAATGTACTTGCAATCTTTTTGCTCTGCTGCACGAACCAGTTCTTTGCTCTCTGCATGTTTCCTTTGCCGAGGCTTCGGCTTAAGACTGTGAGGAATTCGTAATTCAATCGCGGCGAAAATAAGCTAAGCTGTGCGGGAGTTGCGACACGAGAATTCATGTAATAAAAAGACTCTTAGATCCCAAATATCCACCCTTCAAAGGCTCATCTACAGCGTTGGTTGCTGTTTGGGCTCGAACCGGAATATTTAAAGATCCGCCCGTTTTTCGATTCCTAATGATCGCATCCAGATCGAGGTGCTCTGGAGAAGTCACAGCCACCGTTTCTGGGTGTCAATCAACGTTCAAATTTTCCATATATTTCCTCGGGCGCCTCCCAGTCATCCGCGGGCGTACCGTCCTCATGAAAAAATCGAATAGGGTGGGGCAGGGTAATTGTCAGTGGGTTCCCACTTACGCTGCCATAATTATAGTTTAATCTAGGTTGCAGTTTCCATCGGGCAAAAACACCGGTTCCCAACTCTCTGGCAGTAAGTACAACAGCAAATCGGTCAATTTCTCGGGGTCTAATCTCTTGAGCCAGAGTTAGATTTGCTACTTGTCCTTTCTTCATCAAATTGCTAATATCTAGATCATATTTGTGAGAATATTCCTTGAAACCTAGTGTGTACACGATCCCCACATCCAGAACGACCAAATCGAGACTGTTTATCAAGATAGTTGAGTCGCCGTCGTTTTGTGCACGAATATCTAGAGTACACGACCACGACCCCTCGCCTTCATACGCCATTCTAATGTCAGATATCCGAAGATTCCCTGAACTCATTCCAATCTCGCTCTGTTTATCTGAAACCGACGTGTTGGAGCGATTTGCATTTATGAAGTCAATTCGATTGGGATCAATATTTTCGCGATGAACTAACTTGACTATTTTTTCATCTACGTTCTCGGATAACTGAAGCTGGTTTCGACCCAAATCAAAAGCGGCTTGTGCACTCATTCCATAAGACAGACCTCTGTAGAAGCTAGTTGAGAAAACGATTGCACTCTCGTCCTTTATCGCTCTTGATACCCCAACAACACAATCCACATACCGAGAGATTGCCTCGGCCTGCTCCAATGAATAACAAGCGCTCAAAACTATACATCTGAGGATATTCGTTGGATCAATTGGAGTACGATTACTATTGAGTATTTCGAATAACGAAGCTATTGCCAATGATGGCGCTTCATCACCCCCTCCATTCTGGTTTTCAAAAATTAGTCGTCCCTGATCACTCCCATGACCTGAAAAGTGTAATATGTTAGGTCTGAACCTAAGCATATGCTCCTGAAGCTCAAGTAGTGTGACTGCATTTCTCTGCTCAAGTTCGAATTCTCTTCCAAAATCACCTAGTCTAAGGGCATAGTCTATTGATTTGAACTCCCTATCGATTTGCAATTTTTGAGTACTGGCAGGATTGGCTGAGAGAAAAAGTATCCGTGTAACCAAGTTAGAAGATATTTATCACACATACTAATAAGATATCTCCGCAATTTTTAGGCGTCGACTTCGGTCATAAGAATGTAGTAAAGTCGAAGCTCTGCGACCAAAATCCTGATAGCTGGACGATTTAACCTGCAGTTATTATTGAATCCCGAGCAGAGCGCCCGGGAGAATCCGCATCCGCCGTTTACGATTCAACGATTAATTCCGCACATTCCTCGAGGCGAATAAACTGCGCAACCATACTGATTGCTGTAAACCGCCACTAGTTGCAGGTCCTCTACTTATTTAGCGCGACTCGTGATATCAGGCTTTTGAGCGCTTCAACTGAAGTCTACGCGTCCTTCGGCTGGTCTTCAACCGAGTCGCTTAATTGATGAGGCTGGCTTCCCTGAAGCCAATATTGAAAGCTTCACTCCTCAAACTTCAATTCCAAACTTTGCCAAATCATCCGTGTTGTTCAACAAGTACGGCATTACAGTAGTTGTTTAAAACATGAAAGTCGCATCTGGAGGTTAAGCGGATCATGCCAAGCGGGGAATAAGCCTCATATACTCGGGCTGTTGGATGTATTTCTCTGAAGACGCTCAGATACGGACAACGTGTGAAGCGCTCACAATCCCGGCGAGCCAAATGTCACCAGATCTCTAAGCGAGGCTAAATATCATCCGAAATCATTAGCACAACGAAATCGAAACCTCCAGCGAAACTGAGCAGCCAGGTAATTTCCTGCTATCGAATCTGATAAACTCGCGGAAATAATCGCGTGGATCATGGTACTGGTAATAGCCCCAATGGTATAACGATATCAGTAGCACAGATTAGGGAGATTGAGGACTGGTAGGTACCTAATTCATGCAAGAACCTTACGCGCGCAGCAAACACGTCCCACTGCCTGCACAATTCGGACGCGCGTGGCTGTGCGCGAAATCCTCACGCGCTCTTGATGCTGGGCCTGAGAAGCTCGATAATAAGCCTAGTCGGCTCCGCAGGTTGATCATTATCCTCACTATAGAACTTGCCGTCCTTGTGATAGTACCCGTCTTCGCAGATGATATATCTTCCCAATCTAAGATATTCTAGGCCGCTATTGGGATAAAGCTGTTTGTCAATTATTCCCGGGTATCTCGTCTCGTCCACGATGTAGGTGTTGCCCTCACCGATAATGGCATAGTCAGGGCGCAACGCTACAATCAAGTTGATAATATCTCCAACAACCCCGGCACTTGCAGGACCTATCTTTTCAAGTCCTGGTATGAAGCCGCTTACGTCACTGGCCAGAGTAAGAGCTTTTTTTATGCTGTCCTGAGCCTTGGCGAGCTGGCTTTCTTGGATCACATTAACAATAATCGAAAAGTAATCGGACACCGGAGTGGGCGGCAAAAGTACAACATTTTGAAAGGGTAAATAATCATTTAGTTGGACCGTAAAGGATCCTAGAGGTATCGAAAATGAGCTGGTGCCAGTCTTGATTGAAAAAACAATGTCGATGTTTGGGTCGCCCTTAATCTTATTGTCGCTTCGGATATACCCCTCTCTGAATAATACCATGATGGGGTCACCGTGATTGACTGCGGCCGCATCTTGCGAGAAGGAAATTTCCCTGGGTGTGGGACCTTTCGCGGCAGCCGTGGGTGGAGAACTCATCCTCATTTTTATTTTTTCTGGGCGCTCATCCCGCTGGCTCTCTGACTCGATTGCAGTTAGGGTCATGTGCTCGGTTTACCCTGACTATTATTTAAGAAATCCGGAATGAATGCTTGAAATATCTCGGTCGTATACATTTTGATTGCTTGACATGTCAAATGCTCCGAATTAGTTAAGTAAAACCATCTGATAATACCGCTTGTTATGGACAAGCAAAACACTACTTTGCATGCGCTTTTGATTGGCGTCGACTTTTACTATCCAAATGTGATTGAGTGCAACGGCACATACGGCACATATGAATCGCTTACCGGCTCAGTGCGCGACATTTCCTATGTTGAAAAGTACTTGACAACCCAACTAAACGTCTCGCCAAAAAATATCATCAAACTTACCGCTTCACCGGCTGGCTTTAACGCAAAGCAACCAATGGAATCCGAATCGGACTTGCCGACTTATGAAAACATGGTATCCTCTTTCAATCGCATAACTGAAACGTCGGAAAAAGGCGACCAAGTGTACATACATTACTCCGGGCACGGGGGACGAGCGACGACAATCTACTCCGAAATAAAAGAACATGTAGGAGGTGGGCTGGATGAAGCACTGGTGCCAACCGACATTGGCGATCCTAAAAAGCGCTATCTTAGAGATGTTGAATTGGCAACTATACTAAAAAGGATGGTTGACAAAGGTCTCATTGTCACCATAGTTCTGGATTGCTGTCATTCGGGCGGAGCGACCAGAGGTACGCCTAGAGCCCGAGGTTTGTCAAAAGTTCCGTACGATGCGACAAAGAGACCAACCGACAGCCTAGTTGCTTCGCCGCAGGAGCTAATGGAGAATTGGCAGAATTTGAAGTCTAATCCTGGTCAGTCAGCAAGATCGGGCACTACCAGAGACATGACAGCTGGACCCAGCTTTGTGCCGTACCCAGAGGGATATACGCTCTTGGCCGCTTGTATGCCTGAGCAGAGCGCTTGGGAGGACACACTTGAAAACGAGCAGAGAGGAGTACTCACGTACCATTTCCTGAGGTCGTTGAGGCAGGTTGGCCCCAACTCTCAATATTCTTATCAGATGCTTTTTGACCAGATCTCCCCTCAAATCAGAGCTATGTATCCCGCTCAAACTCCAATGATTGATGGTGAAGCAGACCGCATTGTGTTTGGCGTGGACAAACTGGAATCCACGGGGCAGTTCGCTTACAATGTAACCGAGGTAGATGATGCGGGTCGTAGAATCAAGATCGGCGCTGGTAAGGTCGATATGGTTTCCAAGGATGACCATTTTGCGATTTATGCTCAAAATGCAAATGTCTTTTCAAAGGAGACCAAGATTGCTTTAATCAATGCTACAGAGGTTGGCGCCACAGAATCTTGGGGAATAGTCATTGATCCCAAGGGATCCATGCCGAAGGTGAATATTGGTGACAGAGCAGCCCCATTGGAGTCGGCTTCTGTAACGCTGATCAAGCGTGTCGCAATGGTCGAAACACAATCATCTGCTAGATCCGCCGCTCTTCAAAAATTGCAGGGTCTAATTGCAAGCACAGGCAAAATGGTTCAAGTGGGCGAGGCACAGAATGCCGAGTTCTTTGTTGCGGTCAACGAGAAAGATGAATTCGTCATCCAGGACAAAACCGGTACTCCAATAGCAAATATTAGCCCCCCGGTAAAGATTTCGGACCCGTCGGCGCAAGATCAGGTATTGAAGCGACTGGTACACCTATCAAAATACAACAACTTTTTGGAACTTGCCAACCATAACGGAGATTCACCACTCGCGGGCAAGCTCACGGTAGAAGTCTACACCCTGCAGGACGGCTATGAACAAGGGGATAAGGTCGTGCCCACGCTATTAAAATCCGAAAAAGGAGCTTACGTTGTAAAGCATGGCACTTGGTTACTCTTCCGCATAAAGAATGGCTCTGACCGGACACTAAAGGTTACAGCAATGGACCTTGCACCTGACTGGAAAGTCTCAAAGGTCTACCCCAGAAACTCTGATTTCAATCCGATAGATGCTGGAAAGTTCGAGGATGTCATCCTCTCTGCGAACCTGCCGAACGGCTACTCGTCTGGTATGGACACGCTCAAAGTATTCGGGACCCTTGGGACAGCAAGCTTCAGGCAGCTTGAGCTGCCTTCGCTTGATCAGAAGCCTCTTGTGAGCAAGGGCGCGGTCACTAGGGGTGCTGCAAGTGAGCTGGACACATTCTTGGCTGCAATATCTGCTGACGCGCCCCCCACTAGATCCCTAGATCAGCCTGTGAATGCCAGCTATGAATGGACCATGACTTCCGTGCAGGTACAGATAAGCTCGAGTTAAGGGTTATTCTATTGGACTAGTCCCATATCTTTCATCTATCAAGAAAGCAGCGCTCGGCAGCATGTAAGAAAGTGGCGATACCTCCCACACAAGGGGCACCACAGACGGCGGCTCTTGCAAAATTAAGAGACATTATTCCGAGGTCAGGCAAGATTGTAGAGATTGGTCAGCCGCAGGAAGCCGACTTCTTTGTGGTAATCAATAACAGAGACGAGTTTGAGATCCAAGATCCTTCAGGGGTGGCAATCCCAAAGATTAACCCTCAATTGAAAATCTCGGACGAATTTGCGGCGGGCAAAGTACTCGGGGCTGATCCATCTTTCAAAATACAAGAACGTCCTTATGCTGGATAATTTCAACGCCGCTTCTCTTCTAGCAAGAAAATTATCCGTCGAGCTTTACAGCCTGCAAAAGGGTTTCGAGATTGGAGACAGGCCTATATTGACCCCCCTAGAGGCCGCAGCGGATGGTACTTTCACCGTGACGTCTGGCTCGCAGCTAGTATTCAGGATGCGGAATAACTCGGACAGAACGCTGAATGTAACCGCATTAGATCTAGCACCAGATTGGAAGATATCACAAGTATACCCGGTTGGCTCTGACTTTTTCAGTATTGATGCCGGCAAGTTTGAAGACGTATTCCTAACCTGCGGACTGCCAGACGGCTACAAGTCCGGAATAGACGTCTTCAAAGTCTTCGGCACGATGGGAGCGGCTAGCTTTCGCCCGCTGATACTCCCGACACTTGACCAAAAGCCTATGATTCAGAAGGGCGTTGTAACTCGCGGCATCCCAAGCGAACTAGACAAGTTCTTGTTGGCAATGACAGACGAGGCTTCGGTTACACGGGCATTGACACCAAATGTGAATGCGAATTATGAGTGGACAACGACAGCTGTTCAGGTTCAGATAGTGTCATCATAAAACCACGAGAGAATTGTTATTTTCTTCACAATTCTCACTCTTGGTGATATTGGATTCTTAAGGTGCTTTAATGGCTTCCGAGATTGCCTCTAGGATTAATTGCGTTGAAGCCATCTAATCTCGCTCGACCAATTGCTTAATTAATAGCATGTTCATCCATAATCTGGTTCGAGTTTACTGAAATGGCAACACGAGACCTTTTGCCAGCAGTTGGCGCGGAGAAGAAATTGATCGCAACAAATGACGCTCGCTTTATCTCCGTCAAGGAACTTTATACTCGCAGTTATGCCATCGTAATAGGAATATCTAGCTACAAGGATGAGAGGCTCAAACTAAAGAATCCTGTAAACGACGCTAAAGAGGTTGCAAGAGTCTTGAAAGAAAAACACGGATTCGATGAGGTGCAATTAATACTTGATTCGGAGGCGACACGTGAAAATCTCGCTTCGATTTTTGATGACAAAATTAGAAGTAAAGAAGTTACAAGAGACGACAGGCTTCTAGTTTACTACTCTGGTCATGGCGATATTAGGGCGAGTGCGGACCAACAGGAGAATACCTACTCTGAATCGTTCCTAATACCGTTCGACGCAAAATATGGCACATATAGCAGCTACCTTAACCTTGATATCATAACTAGGAACTGTCGACTTTGTAGTGCGAAACACGTTTTACTCATACTTGACAGCTGCTATAGCGGTACTGCGTTAATAGATAGACGCAGCCCTCCACGACCAGACATCGTAAATGATGAATATCTCAAATCAATAACGAATAAGAGGTCTATACAAGCAGTAGCAGCGACTGACAAGAGCCAGTTGGCTCTGGACTCCGGAGTTGGTCTTGGTCAACTAAGTTCTTCACATGGTGCATTCACAGGCTGCCTGCTCGAGATATTGGACAGTGATTTTGACCCCGACAATGATGGAATCCTAACTGCCAGCGAGTTGGGACAATATTTGGTAAAAAACGTACCGCGCAACGATATACCTCAGAATCCGCTTTATGGTTACCTTCCAGGCAGTGAGATTGGTGATTTTATTTTCAATATTTACACTAGACCCGCTGTTAAGATTGGGTCGACTGGAGCTGTATCTGAAGTCCCAGTTGCTCAGTCATTCGACGAAATGTCACCACTTGTCAAAGCAGCTAGCGAGTATTATGCGAGAAGGGAATACGAACGAGCAATTACCTTCTTGGATAGGATATTGGAGATTAATCCAAAGCATATCGGATCGCTAACTCGAAAGGGAATTTCCTCGATGAAAATTAACAGAATTGAGGATGCAAGAAATTGTTTCAGGCAGGTCCTATCGCTTGAGAAGGATAATGTCGAGGCATTGGACTACTTGGAAAGGCTTGACCAATTAGCTGCAAAGTCAAACCCGACATCAGAGGATTCGCCTCAGGAAAAAAAGATTCCATCTGCTGGTTCCGAAATGCATCCTAAACAGACCATCAGATTGTATGAACAGGGAAGGAAACTCTATGATGAAGGTAATTCGAGAAAGGCTATAGAATTCTACGACAAAGCAATTGAGCAGAACCCCGAATTTGCGGCTGCGTGGAATGGCAAGGGTCTTGCACTCTTCCATCAACGCGAGTACCAGGAAGCCATTTCTTGCTATAACAAAGCCATTGAGATAAAACCTGATTATTATGAGACATACAATGACAAGGGAGTTCTTCTGAAAGAATTGGGTCGAATCGAAGAGGCCATTTCTTGCTATAACAAAGCCATTGAAATAAAACCTGACTATGCTAAAGCATACAACAACAAGGGTCTTGCTCTAAACAAGCTTGGCAAGTATATGGAAGCAATTGCGAATTTTCAGACTGCGCTCAAATTAGAGCCGAGCAATTTAGCTATTCGAAACAATTATCGAAATTCGCTCACCAAAATTTCGGATACCAAGGATAAGCTCCGAGTTCAGAAAACCAATCCCTATTCATCTGACGCATTGCTAAGAGATCAAATTGAGAATCCCACACTGCCAAAAGGAATGTCAAAAGATGAACGCAGAAACACGGATAGGTTGTCAAGAGGGCAGCGTGAAAAACCTACTCTGCCATATGAGGCACTAACGGCGCATGGCACGGATCCTTCGCCGGACGCATTGCTAAGAGATCAAATTGAGAATCCCACACTGCCAAAAGGAATGTCCAAGAATCTGCCAAAGAAGAAGTTCCTTCGATAATCTAACTTTTAAAGTAAAATATTTGCAGGACCCAGAATCGGCGACCTAATCGTCGATGATTTCGATGAATGTTTCGTGGCTGTTCTCCGGAGGAGCCTTAATAATCAGATCCGGTTTCTTGAAACTTTGGATCGCACTGATCTTCTTCCACTAAAGTCCTCAAATAAGAATCATTTTTGTATTGGATAGCATGGGTGGGCGGGCCACAATAGGGTCTCTTCGAGGAAGCCCATTATGCTCTACAGCAGAAACAGATACAACCTATTACTTTGTATGACCTATTAAAGTTCTTCTTCTGATATAGAAAATGGACATTGGGACATTTCACATTGTTAATGCAACCTGCTATATTTTTCAGTTCCATGATAAAAGCATCGAGTGAATCTGTGCAACTTGGTATCTACGCATTGTTGACCGTCCGTAACTATCAGCTTCCTGCCATATCCGCTTTGCAATTGCTTGAAAAACTGATAGCACACTAGTCTCGTGACAGTTTCATAACTAGCCCGAAATTCAGTATCGGCTTATATTCTACCCGCAGCTCGTCGACTATCTGCGCGACATTATCAACAAATGTGACCCTGACAAGTGGACCATCTGTACCAGATTGGTAAGCTAGAATAATTTTGCTGCCATTTCCAAATGGCTATCACCTTTGAGGCTAAAGCTGTGACGAGCTAATCGTGGTGCTATCTTAAGTAATGGGCAGACTGAGTAAGGAGATCAAGCTTCAAAGGGTCTTGTGCCCTCTCTAATTTACGAGAGCAATGTCAAAGAGGCAAGCTATACGGATAGCAGTCAATGGCAGGAGGCAAATAGGTCAAGATTAGTGGGATAGGCTCTTAATTGAAAACCTAACTGTATATGAGCAGCTAATTTCAATCAGAACAAAATTATTTTGGTTCATAATGTGCATGTGTTAAATTCAATTTTTACTCCGCATCTACCATGGTTTTCGCCATCTCCTCGAATTCCCTTTTTTGTGTTTGTCCAAGATCGCTTTCTTAAATTTCGCTACTTCCGTCTCGCCCGGGTTGATTAGAAGAACTTTGTCAAAGCAATCAATAGCTTCTTGGTACATTCCAAGATCATAGAAAGCGTGGCCTTTACTCTCAAATGCGGCGGATTTGTCTGGGTTTATCGCAATCGCCTTGTCAGCGCACTCAATAGCCTCCTGGTACTTCTCAAGCTGGCGAAACGAGATACTTTTACCTACAAATGAATCGTATCGGTCAGGATCTAACGAAATAGCATTATTAAAACAATGAATAGCTTCATGATAATTGCCAAGTCTGAGCAGAGCATATCCTTTTTCGTTAAGGGCATGTGGATAGTCAGGCTTTATTGCAATGGCCTTGTCAAGGAAATCTATCGCTTCTTGGAATTTTTCGAGGTCGTAGAGAGCGTATCCCTTAAGTGCATATGACTGAGCAGACTTTGGATCCAGCGAAGTTGCCCTTTCGGCGCACTCAATAGCTTCCTGGTATTTCCCAAGCATGCGAAGGGTGTCGCTCGTTCCTTGAAGTATGTCTAAATTACTTGGTTCTAGCGCAATCGCCTTGTCAAAGCACTCAATTGCTTCTTGGTATTTGCCAAGCCCTCGGAGAGCTTCACCCTTGCCCCAAACTGCAAGAGAAAATTCAGGTTCTAGCGCGATGGCCTTGTCGTAGAGTTTTATAGCTTCTTGGTATTTGCCAAGCCCTCGGAGAGCTTCACCCTTGCCCCAAACTGCAAGAGAAAATTCAGGTTCTAGCGCAATCGCCTTGTCAAAGCACTCAATAGCTTCTTGGTATTTGCCAAGCATGTTAAGCGCGTACGCCTTTTCGCCAATTGCATCATAAGAGTTCGGCTCGAGTGCAATGGCCTTGTTATAGAAGTTAATAGCTTCCTGGTATTTGCCAAGCATGTTATGCGTACGGGCATTCCAGGTATTTGCGGTAGTATTGTCGGGGTTTAGCGCGAGGGCCCTTTCAAAGCATTCTCTCGCTTCTTGGTATTTTCCTTGCTCGGATAGTGTACCTGCCTCCAAATACAGTGAGCGTCCCTTCCCGACTAGCGAGTCAACATCTCTCGGTTGTAAATCCAAGATCTTGTCATAAAAAACTCTTGCCGAACGATAGTCTGTATTCTGGATGCTCGTAGCAGCCATTTCTCTGAGCACTGTAATTTTGTCTGCGCGGTCCTGAATTGGTGAATTCTCGCTCGATATTTGTTCATTAGAATGTAACGTACCTCTGTCAGAAAAAATCTTGAAAACAAATTCACCCCAGTCGCTTTCGGGCAAATGGCCATAGATAGGGTTCTGAGGCACTCTACTACGAGGAACATATTTTTCCAAGTAAGCGCCAACTTCGCTAGCCGTTAAAATGCCATCATGATCAGGGTCGAATTCGTTGTTAAGAAGTTGCAATAAGCTTTCTGTAAAGGCTCCATGGTCAGATCCGAACCACCCATCAAGGGCCGCCTGGTCTCTACTGGTTGCTGCAATTACTTGGAATGATCTTTTGCTAATTTTTCCTGCAAGATATCGATCGTCTTGGTCAGATTCAAGCTCAAAATTTCTACGGTTAACGAGCGCCGAGCCGCTATAACAGCTGTCGAGGATTAGCAATACATGTTTTGCATGACAAAATTGACAATTGTTTGTTAGAATGTCCAAGTTGACATAAGTGGAATGGGAGCCAGGTTTTGCATCAAACGGCACGATGAATGATTCCTCAAATACGCCACCCCTCCCACGGGCACTACTTCTTAGGACGCCATGGCCTGCATAATATACGAGTAGTCTGTCTTTTTCACCAATTGCTTGACCACGAATCGTGTCTATAAATAATTCTTCAAGTTCCTGCTTAGACGCTTGCTCGTCTATTAGCAGTCTAACTTCAAAGTCGTATTTTTCTTCAAGAATCTTAGCTATTTCTTTTGCATCATTTACAGTGTTTTTTAGGTAGAGCTTTTCATTTTTATAATTAGATATTCCAATGACTATGGCATGGCTCTTGACATATAGCTCCCTTACTGACCGATGGCGCAGAACTTTTGGTTTGGATTGAGCGTCCATCTTCGATTGATTCGCTAGAGTTCTTGGAGATACGTAAACTGTGCCTCGTGACCGCCTAATGAAATCCGTTGGATGCTTGTCAGGATTGCCTTTAACTTTTTGTTGGTTGCCCGAAGCAAAAACGCTATGGAAGCCCGTACGCACGCCTAAAAGAACTGCCCTCAAAAATATAATCATAATGACCGATAGACTGCACGATGTAAGTAGTTTCAATTTTATCATCATAGCAAGTATGTGAAAAACGGACCATGCATTTCCGCATATTGGCCACGTGTATACAATCTAGCCAGTTTTGACTTTTAAAGAAAAAATTGCATTCCATCTATCGCTAGAGGCAGGCCAATCGGCAGAACGGATCACCATGGAAAAGAGAGATGGGCGATGGTTTGAGCTCAGATGTGTTATCCAATAAACCACGCTATAAAATCTGGCTGCTTTTCATTTTGGAGACGTTCAGTCCCAGCTTTGGCAGTGGAAAGATGTCAAACTAAATCATAGGACAGATCGTTTTATAAAAACCTCATTCTTAAATGTCTACGCTTGATAGTCTAGAGATGGCATCCAGAAACCTTCTGCCTGAAAGTGGTTCGACACAGAAATCGGCTCCGAAGAATGACGCTAAGTTACTTTCCATAAGAGAGATTTATAGCCACAGCCACGCAATTGTAATCGGAATTTCTTGCTATAAGGAAGAGCGACTTAATCTGAATAATCCTGTAAATGACGCTCGAGAAGTCGCGAGGGTATTGAAGGAAAAACATGGCTTTGATGATGTCCAATTAATACTTGATTCTGAGGCAACGCTCGAAAATCTAGCACAGGTCTTCTATGACAAAATTAGAAGTGCAGACATCACAAATGACGACAGATTGTTAGTTTACTATTCTGGGCACGGGGATATTAGACAAAGTGCGGATCAAGAAGGAAATTCGTACGCTGAATCATTTCTTATCCCTTTTGACGCAAAGTTGTGCGTGTACAGCAGCTACCTTAATCTCGATACAGTAACTAAGAATTGCAGACTCTGTAGCGCGAAACACGTTCTCCTCATACTCGACAGCTGCTTTAGCGGTACCGCGCTAGTTGAAAGAAGGGGAACTCCAAAACCCGATATCATAAATGACGACTATCTTAAAATGATAACTAACACAAGGTCTGTACAGGCTATCGCGGCTACTGGCAAGAGCCAATTGGCACTTGATTCAGGCATTGAAATGAGTAAACTTAATTCGGCTCATGGTGCCTTTACTGGCATCCTACTTCAGGTATTGAACAGCGATTTTGACCCTGAAAATGATGGAATCTTGACGGCTAGTGAGCTAGGACAATATTTAGTCAGGAATGTACCACGCGGCGGTATTCCCCAGAATCCGCTTTATGGCTACCTTCCGGGAAGCGAAACTGGCGACTTTATTTTCAATATTTATGCCAGACCTTCCTCAGATGGATCATCTAAACTGGATCCCTTCATACCCAATAGCCGCAAAGACGATGAGATGTCACCACTTGTTAAGGCAGCTACTGATTACTACTTTAGAAAAGACTATGGAAAGGCCATTGTTTTTTATGACAGGATTCTAGAGATAAATCCACAAAATATCGAATCTCTGAACCGCAAAGGAATTTCGTGCATGCGTCTAAAAAAACTGAAGGATGCAAGCGATTGCTTCAATAGGGTACTGAACATAGACCCCAAGAACATAGAGGCGCAAGAATTTCTTACAGAGGTCGAAAACCTGAAGACAAATTCTGATGAGAATATACTATTGAAGAAAAAAGCAAAAGAGCAAAAGAGATTAAGTCAAGAAGAAACAGAAGATAAGAATCGGACTACTACGATGGCGGAAGAACTTTACCGCGATGCTGAAGCCTCATACAAGAGAGGCCTTGCGCTTTATGAGGCAAAGAGTTACATTGATGCAGCAGCGGAATTCGGAACCGCCCAAGATTTCTATCTCAAGGCCTTTAAAATGAATGGCGACAACAAATACTACAAGGGTATGCAAGAAGCAATGCAGATGTACGGTAATGCCGTACATCGTGACGAAGAAGAAAATCCCACGTTGCCTTCTGAGTGATCCGAATGGCACTTTCAGCATTACAAGCGAATACAATGAATATTTTGCGCCGAAATTACATCTTGACGGAATTGCGAAATTTCAAGCCGCACTTGCGAGTGCGTCAAAGGATGCGGTCGAAATGATTTAAAGGGATATTAGCAAAGACTCGGATCCACCAGCGAAGACAGTTCGAACACGAAAGCTACACAATAAGAAACAAGGCGCGGGGCACGAAGAATTCAAGACTACAATTCGCAGTGGATAAATAAATTTGTAATCAAGACCCGTATCTCTAATTGTTGCTCCAACCGCTCGGGGTTCAGAGGTTCCCATGTCAGCCAGATTTCTTGATGGCGCAAAAAGTCATTAATTCTACACTTCTTCAATTCTAGGACTGCCGAGTTTGTCGCCTATTCATAACGACCATGTGCGCAAGTACTATCAGTCGGGTAACTTCATTCCTTAGTTGATCATTAAAGTCAACCCTGATTTCTCATATATTTGCGCGAGAAATCCTCTTTCATGACAGAAGCCAATGCAGAGTCAGAAAAGCAAATTGCGACCAGTCCTCAAAAAGTTCGAATGAAAGTTACGACAGAGTTCGCAGGGTTCCAGAACTGCTCAAAGGGGTGTGGCTGCTTCAGATGGGGCGGCAGTCAGCCATGGCGACTCTATCTTAGTCCTTTTCAGGGGAGGGTACGTGCGCGACCACCGCGCGTTCCACGATGATGCTAATATGAACTTGACATTTTCAACCAAGACCGGTACCAGCTCGATCTCAATTCCCCTCGGTACTTTAAAAGCAGATTTGGATGCTCCGCTTCCATATCAAAACTTTGTTCTTCTGCCGCCTACCCCAATCTATGATCACTTTTCAATAATTGTGGGTATGATTCAGGAGAGTGAATTGAAGAAAGCGCAGGACAGCATTTCAAGTACGCTGACACCCTTGGTATTCCGGCAGTAGTCGCGCCTTCGGCGCTCCTCTTTTCTGGCGGAGCCGCGAAGGGTGCCAACGATTAACCATCGATTCAGGTGGTCAGCTTGAAAGAATGAAACCTTATGTACATTCTATCGCCGCGAGCGACGGTCGGAAGAGGTATTCACCCGATAACGGCATTATTGGTTCTTGAAAAGTTAGTTCGTGATGTCAAGTTAACTAGGCGCGCCAGAAGATGATTCTTAATCATGCCGACCATGACCGCGAAAATACTTTAAGCATCCATCTCACGCTAAATTCTCGTCATTGCACCAATTATTTAATTAATAGCTCATTTTTACATAATCTCTCTCGAGATTACGAGAATGGGAGCTAGGAATCTTTCGCCCGAAGGTGATTCGGAACGTGAATTTGGTACAAAGAGCAATGCTCGCTTACTCTCGGTAAAGGAACTTTACACACGCAGTTATGCTATAGTGATAGGAATATCCTGCTACAAAGAAGAAAAGCTCAATCTCAAAAATCCTGTAAATGATGCCCGAGAAGTAGCGAGGGTCCTAAAAGAAAAACACGGATTTGATGATGTTCAATTGATACTTTATTCTGACGCGACGCGCGAAAATCTTGCCCACTTTTTTGATGACAAAATTCGAAGTAGAGAAATTACCAAGGATGACAGGCTCTTGGTTTACTTTTCTGGACACGGTCACATCAGGGAAGGTAAGAACCAACAAGGCCATCCGTTTACGGAATCCTTTCTACTCCCCTACGACGCAGAGTTCCGGTCTGACCACAAATACAGCAGCTACATTGAACTTGAAAAAATAACTAGGAATTGTAAGCTATGCAGTGCCAAACATGTTCTCATTATACTCGATAGCTGCTATAGCGGTACTGCCCTAATTGATGGACGGGCACCGCCACGACCAGATATCATAAATGATGAATATCTCAAATTGATAATAAACAAGAGGTCTATACAGGCTTTAGCAGCTACTGACAAAAGCCAATTAGCCTTGGATTCGGGAGTTGGCTTCAACCAACTCAGCTCGGCACATGGCGCTTTCACTGGTTGTCTGCTTGAGGTACTGGATGGAGATTTCGATCCTGACAAAGATGGGATATTGACTGCCAGCGAATTGGGACAATATCTGGTAAAGAACGTACCCCGCAATGAAATTCCACAGAACCCCCTATATGGCTACCTTCCCGGTAGCGAAATTGGCGACTTTATATTTAACATATATCCGAGGCCGGTTGCGGAAAATGGGTCAACAAATCCTGTTTTACCTGCTCCCCCAAATCCATCGGTTGACGAAATGTCACCGCTAGCGAAGGCAGCGAGCGATTATTATGCAAGAAGGGATTACGAACGAGCAATTATTTTTTATGATAGGATTTTAGAGATAAATCCGAAACATATCGTATCGCTAACTCGGAAAGGAATTTCCTGTATGAAACTCCGCAGAATCGAGGATGCGAAAAACTGCTTCAATCAAGTAATTTCTATCGAAAATGATAACGTTGAGGCATTGGACTATATTGAAAGGCTTAACCAGCTGGCTGAAACATCCGACGAGGTGCCAGAGAAGGGGTCTTCACTGAAGAAAGAAACGTCTGACCCCAAGTTTTCTTCTTTTTGTGAACAAGGCCTCAGAAGCTTTCAACAGGGTGACTATAGTGCCGCTGCAAGATATTATGGACACGCCATTAAACTAAACCCTGAAAACGATGACGCGTGGAATTACAAAGGAATTGCTCTCCACGAATTTGGCAAGTACAACCAAGCTATCAAGTGTTACGAAAATGCCCTTGAACTAAACCCCAAATACGATGACGCGTGGAATTACAAAGGGCTAGCTCTCTACGACTTGCACAAGTATAACCAAGCTATCAAGTGTTACGATAAGGCCCTTGAACTAAACCCTGAAAACGATCGCACTTTGCATTACAAGGACCTTGCTCTCAACAAATTGAACGAGTACAATTAGGAAAGGAAGTTAACAATTGCGTGATAACTGCTCGATATCAAGTATCTGAAGATATGCCAAAGGTCGTTAAAGATGCGGTCAGAAAAAGTCAAACAAGAAAGACACAATCCACTAAAACAGATGTATGGAAATGTTTTTAGATCCCAAACCCATCGATACAGATGAAACTCGACCTAAAGTTCACCTAGATGATTGATGTCCCTTGGGGCCAGACAGGAAAACTTAAAGATCCGCAGAACTCGCTAGTCTATAATGTAGCCGTTCCGGATAAAGCGGAGCATGACTATAATTCGGATAATGCATTTTCAAGGTTTGGATGCCAACTCAAGGGCCGGTATTGGAGATCCTCAGTTCTTTTCAATTTCTATTTACATTATTGCAGTTGCTTCGTTCACTATTCCATTAATGCGGAACTTCTCTGCCATGTCAATAAGAATTACTTCGCTTTTGATTGTAGCTGCGATTGAAAGCTCTTCAACTCGGTTTATCCTCATTGATGATCGTTCTGAGAGGGCACTGTTGTTCACCGCTAGTTCGCCCGCTATTGCGAAAAGATAACCAGTGCGTTCCGGCGCAAAATGATGTATTACCTCTGACCCTTTATCGAGCGATGAGATGTAAATTCTTGCATCTTGATGAATGCTCAACCGAGTCTCAGATGAATTCTCAGGACCGACCACGTTAAGAAATTTGTTCCTGCCAAGTTCGGGTGCGAATATTTCCTGCTTCCAGGATGGCTTCAGACCACGCTCGTTTGCAAAAATCCATATCTGCAGGAGCCTCAATGGCTTTTCCTTTGAGTGATTGTATTCTGAATGCACAATTCCCGAGCCTGCAGTCATTACCTGGACCTCGCCGGGATGGACTATCCCATGGTTGCCCTGATTGTCGCGGTGCTCCAGCTCTCCCTCGATTACATATGTGATAATTTCCATGTCCCGGTGGGGATGAAATCCAAATCCTGTGCCCGGTCGAATCAAATCATCATTGAATACCCGCAACGGACCAAAATTGATGTTCTCTGGATCGTGATAGTCAGCAAATGAAAAGTGGTGGTACGAGGTAAGCCATCCAAGGTCGCTCTTGAAATGCCTGTCAGCAGTTCTGATATCAATCATTACTGCAGTTAGGCCTGTTGGAATATTTAAGATTGGTAGGAATTCCGAACTTAGTAGGTATTTTGCAACAGACCGTTCCAGAAGCCAGAACCCGCTAACCGTTAAATCAAATCCCCAGCTTTCTGCAGCGTGAAAGAGAAAATTCTTGCAGGACTGACCATTCCAGTTACCCTTGGTCTGGCGTCAATTGCGCTGTTTTGGAGCCCTGCCGCCGCCCTGGATCCGGGCGTTCCGGTCATGAAAGCAAGCAACGGCCTTTTCAATATAGACACTTTCTCGATTAACGGGACCATTGCCTCGCTTGTCTATACTCAATCAGTACCGTACATCCTAACGGGAAACTGGAGCCTCGATGTCAGTTCTGCCAACGCAACTGCTTTTCAAGCAAACATAAACGCACTAAAGTCTGACGGATCTGATTCCCAAAGCTTCCGGCTTGCGAATTTTGTCGCCGGCCCAAACAGCATCGTGACAAACAGGACCGATGGCTCGAAGGTCATATCAGGCTATGTCGACATTGCCAATTCAAACCAGCTGTTTCACAGGATACCCGTGACATTGACAATAGCAAAATTCAGAGCAATCAGCATTGTGCTCGGCGACGCAATGCCGGGAATCCTGGTTGCAAGCCAGCCAATCTATGGCACCGTTGAGCAGCAAAATTCTCTGACTCAAACCTCCGCAGTTAGCAGTCCACTCCTGCCCGAAGGAAACGGTGCGGCCATTACGAACAACGCCACGCCGCCAATCGGCCTGCCGCAGCTGCCAAATCCCTTTTTGCGTTAAGGGTTCCGCTCTATGTTTTGCAGCGGAATAGTCACGTTATCATGCACAGCAGGCTCTTCCGATAAAGAAGCTTCTGCATTTTCAGGCCGGGCAAACTGCCTGCTCAGAGTCAAATAGTCCAGCAGAATCTTGCTTCGCTGGTCGCCCATCTCGCTTGTCTTGGTCTCAAAAACCCCGTGAATGGCAAGCTTGTCATCCTTTGTCTGGTACAGCCCGATGTCAATCAACCCGTGCCCGTTTGAGATTATCGCCTGCCTCATGCTCTGTATCAGAAGAGTGGAATCCGGAAAAGGCCTTGGCACGTAGGACACAACCTCGTCGATTATTGTGTCGCCGTAAATCATAACCGCGTTGCTAAGGATCAGGTAGTTTGGAATCTTAATTAGCCGTCCGGTCCTCACCGACGGGAGGCGCTCGCCGTCGCCTACCTCCATCACCGTGGTCCGCAATATGCCGATGTCCATCACATCGCCCTTGACCACCCCGGGAATAATAGAGACCTTGATCCTGTTTCCTATCCTGATGTCGCGGTTGTACTTCATGACCATAGTGGCAATGAGGTCCGCGATATAGTCCTTGAACACGAACGAGACGCCCATCGAGCTGAACACGATACTCAGCAGTGGGAGGTACGTGACAAGATCCATTGCCATCGTTCGCAGTAAAGCGCCTTTCGGGTTAAGCCGATAACTCGAAAATAGCTAACCGGTAATGAAAAACAATTCAACTTTAAATCGAGATTATCTTGCTGCAGGAAAGGCATTGGACGGTCACCGAGGCGCCCGCCGTCTGAGAGTTTTGCAGTACCTTGAATTTCCTGCCTCCGCAGTCGGGGCAGATGGGGCACGCTCTCAGTCCGCCGGTCACGACTACCACTTGTGAGGCACGCTGTCGGATCGGCTTATCATCTGTATCCTCTCAACGCCCCTGACCTGCTCGATTATCTCTGCGACTGCCTCCGGCACCAGGGTTTTCCAGGGCTTGCCGTCGGCCATCAGCTGGCGGATGTTCGTGCCATTGTATTCCTCCATTCTCACAAACCTTGGCTGCCGCACCTCAATTTCAGAGCCCTGCTCGCTTACAAGCAGCTGGACAAACTCGTTTCCCGAATAAACCACATGGAACGGCGGCATGAGAGACCTGATGTGCGCAAGCCAGCGCGCATTGTTCTCGTCGTTTGGAAACGGCACGATGTAGCAGCGGTTAAGGTCGGCACCTGCATGGGCGAGCGAGTTGTGTATCATTGCCATCCTCTCGCCGGCGGTGAACGGATCCTTTTCGATAAAGTTGAACTGCGCGCTCCCGATGCCGATTATCAGCTCGTCACACTCGGCGAGTATCTGCTGCGCAAGCGCCAGATGGCCGTTGTGGAAGGGCTGGAACCGGCCAAGCATCAGTCCCCTGATCTTTGGTTTTCTTGACCCCGACCTGCCCACGCAAGCGCTACCTCTTGCCTAGCTTTGCCTTCCACTGCTCTATTTCCTTTGCCTCTATCTTGCGAAACACCGGCTCTATCCTGCCAAGAGTATGGCCTGGCTTGACGGCATCCATCTTGCCTGCAGATTCCCACTTCTGCCCGTGCACGCTGCCCTCAAGGCCCAGCTGCTGCCAGATCTTTTCAGCTGCAAAGGGAATGTAAGGTTCAAGCAATATCGCGAGAGAGCGGGAGGCATTGACCGACACGTACAGAGTCGCCGCCGCGGTTTCCTTGTTCGACCATGGCGACTTGCCCTGAAAATACTGGTTCAGGCCTGCGCTGTATGCCATGATAGCCTTGAGGGCCTTGTCTATCTCGTTTCTTTCCAGCAGGTTGCCTGCCTCCACTACCACTTTCGATGGGGCCTCGAGCTGCTTTCGGTCTTCCGGTCCAAACTCGCCGGGCTCCGGCACCTTGGCGCCAAACGTCCTGGCAGTAAAGGAGAGCGCCCTGTTTACAAAATTCCCAACGTTCGCGATAAGCTCGTTGTTTATTTTTTCATAAAACACGTCAAAGTCAAAGTTGAGGTCGTCCTGCGAGTATGTTACCACCGACGCGATGTAGTAGCGCAAATAGTCGGCGCTGAACTGCGATAGAAAGTCCTTAAGGCCGATGTACCAGTTCCTGCTTTTTGATATCTTCTGGTTCTGGAGCATCAGGTGACCCCTCGTTGGAATATAGTCAGGAAGCCTGTATTCCTCGTCAATTCCGATCCTCATTGCTGGCAGAAAGAGATAGTGATGGTAAACGATGTCCTTTCCGATAAAGTGGTAGATTTCTGAACTGTTCCAGTACTGCTTGCCGTCCTTGCCAGTCGTCGAGACCTGCTTGGCAAGCGTAGAGATGTAGCACAGGTGGTTGTCAAACCAGCCGTAGAGAACCTTGCCCTTTGCCTCTTCAAGCGGTATCGGCACGCCCCACGACAGGTCCCGGGTGATGTCCCAGTCCTGCAGCCCCTCGTTTATCCAGTTAATGACATAGTTCTTTACTTCGGGCTGCAGGTGCTCGTTTGACTGGAGCCAGTCCCGCAGCTTGTCTGAAAAACTCGACAGCCTGAAAAAGTAGTGCTTGCTTTCGCGCTTGACAGGCGGCCTTGAGCATATTGCGCATCGAGGCTCGAGGATTTTCTCCGGCACCCTGCCGCAGCTCTCGCAAAGGTCAGAGTATTGGTTTGGGGCGCCGCAGTACGGGCACGTGCCAATTACGTACCTGTCCGGCAAGTACTTGTCGTCGTACTCGCAATAGTACTGGATTACCGGCTTGTCGTAGATGTGGCCGTTTTTGAACAGTTTGGAAAAAACGTACTGCACGAACTTGACGTTGTCCGGGTCGCTGGTGCTTCCAAAATAGTCAAACGATATGCCAAGCGAGGTAAAGTCCTCGTGGTCCCGCACATTCCACGATTTTACATAGTCTTGCGGGGACTTGTTTTCCTTTTCTGCCTTCACAAGAATAGGAGTGCCGAAATCGTCGGTAGCGCAGATGTGGTAAATCTCTCTGCCCTTGAGCCTAGAATATCTTGTAAAAATGTCAGCCGGAAGGTAGGTCGAGGCCACGTGGCCGAGGTGTATCTCACCGTTTGCATAGGGAAGGGCGCTTGTGACAACCGCGCTCTTGATCGTCTCCGGCATCAACAGTCAGATTCGCGATCTAGATTTTAACCTAACTAGACCTGCTGTACTTCTCTTGCTCCGGCGTCAAGGAATCAATCTGAAGCCTCCTGTCTTCAAGCGCGTACGCGGCTACTTTTCTGTCGATTTCGTCCGGGACGCCATAGACTTTCTTTTCAAGCGACTGGGCCTTGTCAGCAGAGTAAAGGATGCATAAAAGCTGGTTTGCAAATGATAGTGCCATCACTTCAGGCGGATTGCCTTCTGCCGCAACTAGGTTGACCACCCTCCCTTCAGATAGCAGATACAGCTTTCTGCCTGAAACGACGTATTGTTCAAGGTTCGGCCTTAACAAAGTGCGTCTGCCGTTAGCCTTTAGATATCCAACGTCAATCTCGACATTAAAGTGCCCGGCATTAGCAAGAATTGCGCCGTCCTTCATATTCTTGAAGTACTCCGCTCTTATCACGCCCTTCTGCCCGGTGCATGTGATAATCAAGTCCCCCATCAAAGTAGCCTCTGACATCCTCCTGACATCATACCCGTCCATGTGTGCCTCCAGGGCCTTGACCGGGTCAACCTCTGTTACCACGACTCGCGCTCCCATTCCACGAGCTCTTGAGGCGACGCCTCTTCCTACCCAGCCGTAGCCACAGACCACGACGGTTTTTCCTGCCACTAGCATCCCGGTGGAACGCAGCACGCCGTCAATAGTGCTCTGCCCGGTGCCGTGTTGATTGTCAAACAGAAACTTTGTTTTAGCATTATTTACCGCGATTACCGGGTAGAGCAGCCTATCCTCGGCTTCAAGAGCCTTCAGGCGCTTTACCCCAGATGTGGTCTCCTCTGTCCCTCCGATGGGCAGTTTGGATGACTTTTTCGCGCCGTGAATAGCAGAGTGCAGGTCGCCGCCGTCGTCAATGACGAGATGTGGCCTTGATTCAGCGACAGTCCTTATGCAGTCTCGGTACTCCTGTTCAGTCTCTGCGCGCCAGGCATAAACGCCGATGCCTTCGGCGTCCAAAAACGCGGCGATATCGTCTTGTGCAGACAAGGGATTCGCGGAGCACAGCGAAACCTGCGCACCAAGGTCCTTTGCAGCCATTGCAAGCACGGATGTTTCCCTGGTTACATGCAGGCATATTCCCAGACGCAGGCCGCTCAGTGGCTTTGCCGAATGCGACCGGACTATTCTGTCAAGAATGGACATCCTTGCCTTTGCCCATTCATGCGCCAGCCTCCCCCTGGAAACAAGAGACGGGTCAGCAATCTTGCTTGTCATGGTTTACCGAGCCAAACTTGAGCAGGTTCTTCAACAGAAGGTGCGGGTGCTCCCTGACCAGAGGGACTATTGCGTTTCAAGTTCTTCGCGGTACTTGGCCCTTCCGCGTCGCATCACGACAAAGATTACCAGGATAACCGCTGCCCAAATGAAACTGTACATCAGGTTAGTTGAGCTAACGTAGAGGTAGGGCATGATGTCAACAAGGTCCAATTTCATTACGTTTATCGATTCGCGCATATCTGACATGCCGGTGTTGTAGGCGCTGCTGTGAGGTTCCAGAGTTGATATTGAATTAGATCTCGAAATGACGGCGTCAAGCTGCGCCTGAATCAGCCCAAAGTCGCTTCTCGGAGTGGGAAACGCCCAGACTGGATTTCCACTCTCAGGTAGCAGCCTTTTCGCATGGGTCACAAACTGCGCCATATCCTGGGGCGTGCCGGCGCTTTCCGCCCTGTCAAGGTCGCCAGTAGCGACGTCAATGGGGTAGATAGAGGACTGATAGCCATAGTATGCAAGTGCGCCTCCGATTGTAAGCAGCACTATGATGCTTAGAAACATCAGACGAAATGATGAAGCCATTGAAAGCAGCTTTGCAAATCAATTCATCGGGAGATATTTAGGTTTGCCGACTATGAACTTGGCTTTCAGATAACCCCCCCCCGTGGTGCTGGTCTTACCCTTGGATCCTCAGGTGCTGCCAATTTGCTTGGTGAGATTTGCAATCTGCTCCTTTGTGTAATCTATGTCGCGTAGAAGCTTTACCGGTACGTCTCTGCCGCCGTAACTAGCCAATTCAATATTGTAGTCCTGGAGGTTTCGCTGA